>JBKJHN010000117.1:0-8386 GCA_046599015.1 Ramlibacter sp. | reverse complement strand
CTGCCAACTGCTGTACCGTGGCCAGCCACTGAACAATACGCTGGTGCTCGACCTGGAAGCGCAGGGTGCGCCGCCTGATGTGCCGCAACTGCGCCACCCCGTACAACATCAGGAAACCCCGTAGCGAACTGGTCCTGACGACCCGGCCCTTGCGTGTGAAGGGCTCGATGCAGCGTCGGGCCCACCGCGATCCCAATAGCCAGCGCCCCAATCCCGCCGGCAACGTGTCGGCAATCTCTTCCAACCGCGGATGCATGTACTCGCTGATGTCCAGCTGCTGCTCGCCGGTGAGTTTCACCTCGCCCGCGACGCGCTGGAACCGCGAGCGGCGGGTCTTGAGGTCGGCAACCCGGATGGTGTCCTCATAGGACATCCACAGCGCCAGGTGCCTGGCGGTTTCGTCCAGCAGATCAGGACGGGCGCCGCGCAAAGGTTCGAGCAGATCGAGGTACTGGCCCGCGTAGGCCAGGTCCTGATAGTCCGCCAGGCGCAGGATTCCCGCTCGCAAAATGACGTGGACCGCCACCGGAAAATCGTTCTGAATGCGCCGCGCCATGGGTTCCAGCCTCGGCCCGACTGGCGGCAGTGGCTCGACCGAAGCGGGGGAGACCGGGACGACGGCCTCGGCCCGCAGCGCCACGTCGAAACCAGCAGCGAAAGCGGCAAGGCTGGAGCGCACACCCACGCCACCGCGCTGAATGGTCTTCTCGAATTGGTCGCGCGTGAACGGCAGCGCGCCACATGCCGCCAGCGCGCCGTACAGCGCCGGACTGATCAAGCTCCCAGCCTGCTCCGCGAGCGCTGCGAAATCGGCCTCGATGCATTGGCGCGCAGCCGCGCGGGCTCCGGCGACGATCTTGGGCGAATCCACCCGCCCGTCCCCCATGGCGGTGCGCTCCGTCATCGAGTAGACGCGGTGTGTGGATGCGATCAAAGCAGTCCGGTCAGGCGTGACCAGGCCCCGTTGAAGTGCGCGCCCGGCTTCCATCAGCTCGGAGGCGACAACGACGTCGACTTCGCCGGGCACCGGACTCAGACCCAGCACCGGCTGCAGGCCGGCAGGCACCCGAGCCAACGGGAACATCTCGACGTAGTAGATCGTCGCCCCGGTGCGCTGGGCCACGCCGGGCACGGAGGTGGACTGCGCCGCAAATCCGTTCTCCTCGGCCAGGTCGACCAGCCAGTCCGCCAGCACCCCGCCGCCCTCGCCTCCCATGGCCATGATGGCGATCGTGATCGCGCGGGCGTCGCTCATGCAGCAATGCCTTGCAGCCGCCGCTCGATGCGGTCCTGCAGCCAGCCGATCACCGCGCCGCGCACGCGAGCCAGGAACCGGTCCCAGCCAGTGGGGTTATTGATGATCCGCGCCTTGTAGAAAGACGGGCACAGCACGGCGGCGTCCGCTACCTCGCCGCACAGGCCGCAACCCACACAGCTATCCATCACGCTGGCGATGGGATCGCGGCGCAACGGGTCCGGGTTGGGCTTGATGGTGAGCGACGGGCAACCGGACAAGCGGATGCATGAGTGGTCGCCGGTGCAGGTGTCCGGGTCGACGCCAAAGCGCTCCCGCACCACGCGCTCGCCGCCTTCGATGGCCTTGCGCACCAAGGGCTTCTCTCGCCGCTGCCGGTTGAGCATGCACTCGCTGGAAGCGACCACCACCTTCGGACCCTTCTCCTTCGTGGTCAGGGCTTCGCGCAAGGTGTCGCGCATCTGCGCCAGGCTGTAAGTGTTGCTCACGCTGCGCACCCACTTGACGCCGACGCCGCGTACCGCGTTCTCGATCGGGTTGTTGGTGCTGCGCAGCGCGTTGGGCGCCTTGGACGACAACACGTCCTGGCCGCCGGTCGCGGCAGAATAGCCGTTGTCGATCACCACCAGCACGTTGTCGGACTGATTGAAGACGGCGTTGCCGACCCCGCTGGTCAGGCCGTTGTGCCAGAACCCGCCGTCGCCCATGATCGACAGCGTTCGTTTGCCGGACTCCTGGGTGTTGAAGGCGGAAGCGCCAGCCCAGCCCAGGCCGTAGCCCATGGTGGTGGCGCCGATATTGAACGGCGGCAGAATGGAAAACAGGTGGCAGCCGATGTCGCAGCTCACGTGATGCGGCCCGATCTCGCGCTCCAGCAACTTGATCGCCGTGAAGATCGGGCGCTCGGGACAGCCTGTGCAAAAAGACGGCGGACGGGGCTGCACTTCGTCGGTGGCGGACTGGATGGCAAACGCCTTGGGGTTGCCCGGCATCGCGGTTGGTGGCGCCGCCGGCTGTGCGGCCAGCGGTAGACGAACGCCTGCCAGCATTTGCGGCGCGTATCGCTCGACAAATCGGGCCACCGCCTTGACGATGACCCCGCCCGTGTACTCGCCGGCCATCGGTAAAAGGTCCTTGCCATGGACGCGGGTCTGCACGTCCGCCTTGCGCAACATCGAATTGACTGCCTGCTCGATAAAGTCCGGCTGGCCCTCTTCCACCAGCAGGATGCCGCGCTTGGCCGCGCAGAACCGCGTGAACTCCTCGTCCACCAGCGGATAGGTCACGTTCAGCACATAGAGCGGAACCCGCGACTGGCCAAACGGATCGGCCAGTCCCAGCAGTTCCAACGCACGCAGCACCCCGTTGTACAAGCCGCCTTGCATGACGATGCCAAAGTCCTGCGCGTCTTCGCCAAAGAACTCGTTGAGCTCCCGCTCCTGAATGAAGCGCACCGCTGCGGGCCAGCGGCGCGCCACCTTTTCCTGCTCGTGCAGGTAGGTGGCGGGCGGCAGCGCGATTCGATTCACGTCGCGCCGGGGATTCTCCATCGCGTCCTTCAGCGCGAAGGCGGGCCGCCGGTTGGCCCGGGTGGTGAACCGCCCGTGCACATGGCAGGCCCTGATGCGCAGCTCCAGCATCACCGGGGTGTTACTGGCCTCGGAAAGTTCGAATCCCTGCTCTACGGCCCGCACGATGCTGGGCAAGTTGGGACGCGGGTCCAGCAACCAGATCTGCGACTTCATGGCGAACGCGTGCGAGCGCTCCTGCATGATGCTGGAGCCCTCGCCATAGTCCTCACCGACGATCAGCAATGCGCCGCCGGTGACGCCGCCCGACGCCAGGTTGGCCAAGGCATCAGACGCCACATTGGTGCCGACCGTGGATTTGAAAGTGACTGCGCCGCGCAGCGGGTAGTTAACGGAGGCGGCCAGCGTGGCGGCGGCCGTGGCTTCCGAGGCGCTGTGCTCGAAGTGCACGCCCAGTTCGCGCAGGATCTCGTTGGCGTCGGTCAGTACATCCATCAGGTGCGAGATCGGCGCGCCCTGGTACCCGGCGACGTAGGACACTCCGGACTGCAACAGGGCCTTGGTCACTGCCAGGATGCCTTCGCCGTGGAATTCGCCGCCGTCGCCCAGGCGCAGCTTGGTCACCTCGGTCGCAAAGGAACGCTCAGCCATGCGGGCTCAGCGACGCTTGGCCTTGATGCCGAGGGATTCGCGGCTTTTGTCGATACGGGCCTGTTTCCGGCCGTACTCCTTCTCGACGGCCTTCTTCTTGGTGTAGCCGGACCAGTCGGCCCAGGACCACCAGGCCACAGCCAAACCAAACGGCGACAGTACCAGCCACCAGCTCCAGGCGGCCACCGGACCGATCTCCAGGTACTTCAAGACCAGCAAGATAATTCCGAGTCCCAGCAAATACATCGTGATTCTCCAACGAAGTCGGCCACTGCAGCGCTGAAGCTTTACCCGCGAGAGACCACAAGGTCAACCGCTGTCACTACAATCGCGTTGATCAATGTAACCCAACTCAAGAGGAAGATTCGATGAAACGCGTCCTGTTTGCCCTGATCGCCGCCGCCGCATGTGTGCCTGTCCTCGCCGATCAGGCTTTGGCCACCGCGAAGAACTGCATGGCCTGTCACGCCGCCGACAAAAAGCTCGTGGGCCCCGCTTACAAGGAAGTAGCCGCAAAGTACGCGGGCCAGAAAGACGCCGTCGACAAGCTGGCGGAAAAAATCATCAAGGGTGGCTCGGGCGTCTGGGGCCCGGTGCCGATGCCCGCGAACACGCAGGTCAACGATGCCGAAGCCAAGAAGCTCGCGGCCTGGGTAATGACGCAGAAGTAGTCAGTCGACGATCCAAGAAAAAGGCCCGCGACGCGGGCCTTTGTTTTCAGTTACAGCTTCTCGGCCAATTGCTCCAGGATCGCGGGATTTTCCAGCGTCGAGGTGTCCTGGGTGATCGCCTCACCCTTGGCAATGGAACGCAACAGCCGGCGCATGATTTTGCCGCTGCGGGTCTTGGGCAGGTTGTCGCCAAACCGGATGTCCTTGGGCTTGGCGATCGGGCCGATTTCCTTGGCTACCCAATTGCGCAACAGGGTGGCGATCTGCTTTGCCTCTTCGCCGGTGGGCCGCTCGCGCTTGAGCACCACGAAGGCGCAAACCGCTTCTCCGGTCATGTCATCCGGGCGGCCGACCACCGCTGCTTCCGCAACCAGGTCGGTCATTGAGACCAGCGCGGATTCAATTTCCATCGTTCCCAGGCGGTGGCCCGAGACGTTGAGCACGTCGTCGATGCGGCCGGTGATGCGGAAAAAGCCGTTGTCCACGTTGCGCACCGCGCCGTCGCCGGCCAGGTACAGCTTGCCGCCCAGCTCCTCAGGGAAGTAGCTCTTCTTGTATCGCTCCGGGTCGCCCCAGATGGTGCGAATCATCGAAGGCCACGGCCGTTTGAACACCAGCATGCCACCGGCACCATTGGGAATGTCGTTGCCGACCTCGTCGACGATGGCTGCCATGATGCCCGGCAGCGGCAGCGTGCACGAGCCGGGTACGGTGGGGGTTACGCCGGGCAGGGGCGTGATCATGTGGCCGCCCGTCTCGGTCTGCCAGAAGGTGTCGACGATCGGGCAACGCTCACCTCCCACGTGCTTGTGGTACCACATCCACGCCTCCGGGTTGATCGGCTCGCCCACCGTGCCCAGGATGCGCAGGCTCGACAGGTCGTAGCGCGCGGGATGGACCTTTTCGTCGCCCTCGGCCGCCTTGATCAGCGAGCGGATGGCAGTGGGGGCGGTGTAGAAAACCGTGACCTTGTGGCGCTCGATCATCTGCCAGAAGCGGCCGGCGTTCGGGTAGGTGGGAACGCCCTCGAACATCACCTGCGTGCAGCCGGCGGCCAGCGGGCCATAGGTTACGTAGGTGTGGCCTGTGATCCAGCCGATATCAGCCGTGCACCAGTAGACGTCGCTGGGCTTGATGTCGAAAGTCCAGTCCATGGTGAGCTTGGCCCACAGCAGGAAGCCGCCGGTCGAATGCTGCACGCCCTTGGGCAGCCCGGTCGAGCCGGAGGTGTAGAGGATGAACAGCGGATGCTCGGCGCCAACGATCTCGGGCTTGCATTCGGTGGACTGGCCCTGCATCACCTCGGTGAAGGTCTTGTCGCGGCCGGCCGTCATGCCGCAAGTGGTAGGCGTGCGCATGAAAACCAGCACGGATTTCACCGTGTCGCAGCCACCCATCGCGAGACCCTCGTCGACGATCGCCTTGAGCGGCATTTCCTTGCCGCCGCGCATCTGGTAGTTGGCGGTGACGACCGCAACCGCGCCAGCGTCGACGATGCGCTCATTGAGCGCCTTGGCCGAGAAGCCGCCGAACACGACGCTGTGCGTCGCGCCGATGCGCGCGCAAGCCTGCATCGTGACCACCGCCTCGACGGTCATCGGCATGTAGACCAGGACCCGGTCGCCCTTCTTGATGCCTTGCGACTTCAGGGCGTTGGCGAACTGGCTGACGCGGGCGAGCAGTTCCTTGTACGTCACCCGGGTCACAACGCCATCGTCGGCTTCGAAAATGATGGCCGGCTTGTTTTCGGTCGGCGTGCCCATGTGTTTGTCCAGGCAGTTGGCCGACGCGTTGAGCTCGCCGTCTTCGAACCACTTGTAGAAGGGCGCCTTCGACTCGTCCAGGGTCTTGGTGAACGGCTTGTTCCATACGACGTTTTCGCGCGCCAGACGGGCCCAGAAGCCCTCGAAATCCCTCTCGGCTTCGTCGCAAAGCGCCTGGTAGGCAGCCATGCCGGAAATGCGCGCCGCTTTCACGGTGGCCTCGGACGGTGGGAACACCCGGTTTTCGACCAGGACCGATTCAATGTTGTTGCTCATGCGATAGTCTCCGCTATAAGTTTGCGTTTCGAATTCGCGGTAATGTCGGGGTTAGCACTTACAGGCCACTGACGGGCCCATGGCTTACAGGATCGAAATCTACCCCCAGCCAGCCGTATCCGGCGGAAATCTACAATCGACCCTACCCGTAAAAACCCCTCCCCAATGCAAGATCCCACTGCCTCGGTCCCAATCCGCTCTCCCCTCCGTCCCCTGCCCGGCCTGATTTTCGCTAGCCGCTGGCTGCAGTTGCCTCTGTATCTGGGGCTGATCGCCGCGCAGGCAGTCTACGTTTTTCACTTCTGGGTCGAGTTGGTGCACCTTCTGGAAGCCGCGTTCGGCAGCCAGGCCGCGCTGCAGCAACTCATCACGAGCATCGGCTACAAGACCAACACGCCCATCGTCACCTTGAACGAGACGGTGATCATGCTGGTGGTGCTGGCGCTGATCGACGTGGTCATGATCTCCAACCTGCTGATCATGGTGATCGTGGGAGGTTATGAGACATTCATCAGCCGCATGAACCTGGAGGGCCATCCCGACCAGCCGGAGTGGCTCAGTCACGTAAACGCTTCAGTGCTGAAAGTGAAGCTGGCCACTGCGATCATCGGCATCTCGTCGATCCACCTGCTCAAGACCTTCATCAACGCCGACAACTACTCGGACCGGGTGCTGATAGCACAGACCGCGATTCACATCACGTTCCTGCTGTCGGCCATTGCCATCGCCTACACCGACAAGATCATGACCGGGATCGCCGACACCAAACATTGATTCACCGGGATTGGGCCGCCTTAGGCCAGAACGCCGCCAACGCGCCGTCTCCAAATTACGCCTTGTTACCGACCATGTCCGCCGGGCGCACCCATTGGTCGAATTGTTCAGCCGTGACGTAGCCGAGCGCGAGGGCGGCTTGCCGCAAGCTGGTCCCCTCCTGGTGCGCCTTCTTGGCGATTTGCGCGGACTTGTCGTAGCCGATGTGCGGATTGAGCGCCGTCACCAACATCAATGAGCGGTCCAACAGCTCGCTGATGCGTTCGCGGTTGGGCTGGATGCCCGCCGCGCAGTGATCGTTGAAGCTCGCCATTCCGTCGGCCAGCAGCCGCACGCTCTGCAGGAAATTGTGGGCAATCATCGGCCGGAACACGTTGAGCTCGAAGTTACCGGATGCTCCGCCGAAATTGATCGCCACGTCATTGCCGAACACCTGGCAGCAAAGCATCGTCACCGCCTCGCTCTGCGTCGGGTTGACCTTGCCCGGCATGATCGACGAGCCAGGCTCGTTCTCGGGAATGCTCAATTCACCGATGCCGCTGCGCGGACCGCTGGCCAGCCATCGGATGTCGTTGGCGATCTTCATCAGGCTGGCCGCCAGCGTCTTCAGCGCGCCGTGTGCGTGGACCAGCGCATCGGCCGCCGCCATCACTTCGAATTTGTTCGGCGCGGTGACGAAGGGCAGCGCGGTGAGTCGCGCCAGTTCAGTCGCGGCTTTCTCCGCATAACCGGCGGGCGCGTTCAAACCGGTTCCCACTGCCGTTCCACCCAGCGCCAGTTCGCAAAGGTGCGGCAAAGCGCCGTGCAAGTGGCGGTCGGCCTGTTCCAGTTGCGCCGCGTAACCGGAGAATTCCTGGCCGAGCGTAAGTGGCGTCGCGTCCTGCAAATGGGTGCGGCCAATCTTCACGATATCGGCGAACTCCGCGGACTTGGCGGAGAGTGTGGACTTCAACTTCATCAGCGACGGCATCAGCCGGTTGCGAATGGCATCCACGGCCGCCACGTGCATTGCCGTCGGGAACACATCGTTCGATGACTGGCTCAGGTTGACGTCGTCGTTCGGATGAATCAGCCGGCCCTCGCCACGCGGTCCACCGAGCAGTTCGCTGGCACGATTCGCCAGGACCTCGTTCACGTTCATGTTGGTCTGTGTGCCAGAGCCCGTCTGCCACACCACTAGCGGAAACTCGGCATCGTGCCCGCCCGCCAGCACCTCGTCGGCGGCAGCGATGATCGCCGCCGCCTTGCTGTCATCGAGAATGCCCAGAAGGTGATTGACGACGGCCGATGAACGTTTGATCTGCACCAGCGCGCGGATGATCTCTCGCGGCTGGCGCTCGCCCGAGATGTTGAAGTTCTGCAGCGAGCGCTGGGTCTGCGCGCCCCAGAGGTGCTCGGCGGGCACGTGGATGGCGCCGAAGGTGTCGTGTTCGATGCGAGTGGCCATGGCGTAGAGCTGAGTGGTTG
>JBKJHN010000058.1:0-18737 GCA_046599015.1 Ramlibacter sp. | reverse complement strand
ACTTCCAGACCACCACCGCGAAACAGGCGATCCCCAACCCGACCAGAACCGACGCAATGCCCAGGACCGGCTCAACCGAAACCATGCCTCTGTACAGCGCGGCCAGGGTCACCATCTGCACGAAGTGCGCGGGCACGTACAGCCAGAAGTGCACCTTGGCCAATCTGCTTTCCTCCGCGGCCGGCCAGGCGCGATAGAACGCAGCGAACAAGCCCATCGTCACAAAGCCCAGCAGGTTGAGGTGGGCATGGACGGGGTGCATCGTGTGGTCATGGCTGGCGGCCATGACGATGCCCAAAGTCACACCAGCCAGCAAGTAGAGCACGGCCAGGCGAAAAAACCAGCTACTGATACTGCTCATGAAATACTCCTGTGCAAAAAAACAAGATGGCGCCCTCAGTCACGGGCAGGCGGAAGTCTAGGACGACATCCGGATTTGCGACAGCCCCTCCACTTGCGTAGTGGGGTCGTACAAATGCCACCCTGCGGGTCGCCGCATCGTTCGACTTCATGATCGAACAGTAGAGACCTTGCGATCCGCGTCGGCCTGGGCGTCAGGAGGGCTGCCGCATGGCAGCACATCCTTCCCCGGTCAACGCGCGCGCTCCGCTACCGGTAGATAGAACGTGAGCTGCTGGCGCCGATCGTTGTACCAGCGCACCAGGCAGCTGCGATCGCGGCACGTCCTTTCGCGCCGGCGCCATTCCGCGTCGTTCTGCCGCCGGAAGGCAGCAGGGTCGGTGGCGCTCAGCCTGGCCCTGGCGTGCAGCCGAGATACATCCTGATCCAGCTGCGTCAGCTGGGCGTCCGAGCAGATCGTTCGTTCGGCATACGAGCGCGCCTTGCCGCAATCGAAGCTCGGCTTGGCGGAGCCGGACCGTTGACTTGACGAGCCCGCAACCGCCTTCAAAGGCTTGGCATTCCTGCCCACATCCGGCATCGGTGCCGCTGCGCGCGGTAACTCGGCGGCGATTTGCCGCTCTTCCACCACTGCCGGGGCGGCAGGGCCCGCGCCCATGCCGGCCGTTGTCACAGATGAACCGGAACCCGACCCGGTACCCTGCCGCAGCGCCACCCGCGCGGCATCCAGTCCTTCGGACGCGAAGCGGGTCTTCTCGTGCGTAGCGCCCAATTGTGTGCGAAAGTGCTGCAGGCTCTCCTCGTAAAACGCCTGCGCCTTGCCGAGCATTTCAGCGCGCTGTGCTGCTGGCAGGTTGGTCCCGGCATTGGCGACCTCGACATAGTGACGCGCCAGCTGGTAGCGCGCGTTGGCCGATTCGATCGAGCTTGCGCCCTTGCGGGCATCGGCCACCCGGCACGAGCTCAGGAAGGCCACCTCGGCGTCGCGCACCCGTCCGGCTGCAGCAGCCTCTTTCCCGGCGACCCCTAGCGCATCGATGTCTTTGTCCAGCGCGCCGGAAACATTCGGTGGCGGGACCAATTGCCCGTCTTTCGCGCCGGCTGCCGCAAGCAATGGGCGCACCGGGCAAACCAGGCGGCCCTGCGCCGGAGCCGAAGTTTTTTCACTACCCGCCGCGCTGGGCTGACTTGGTTGGGTACGGGCAGGAACGCCCGGCGCCGCAAGTGGTGGCGCCGATACGGTGGTCTGCTCGGCCTGCGGCTCAGCGCTTTCGCCGGATGCGCTGCGCTTCCACTGAATACCCCACACCACTGCGGCGATCAGCAATGCATGGATCAGGATCGCGACTGCCAAACCGCCGGGCGGACCGGGCTGCGGCGGTGGCCGCAGGTCCTGATGCTCGATCAACGGATCCATCGAGTGTCGCGGCGCCCACGAATGAGCCAAGTGTTTTTCAACATCTCCTGACCTTACCGCGCCACCTGCCGCTGCGGCGCCGGGCCTGACACTTTGACGCGGAAGTGACCGATGACCACCCTGCGTTCACGTCTTAAATGCACACCCATTCGTCTCGGGCAAGCCGCGCCTCGCCATCAGTGGCGGTACGGGTTGTTCGGCGCGTTGTCGTACCGGTTCGGAACGCCGTCCCGGTCCCAGTCGCCCCAGCCGCCGTGCCCGCGCGCGCGGTGGTCGTAGAAGCGCGAATCGCGATCGAACCGGTTCGGGATGCCGTCGCGGTCCCAGTCGCCAAACGGGCCGCCGCGCTCATAGCGGCGTTCGTTTCCGTAATACACGACCTGCGGCTGCGGGTAGTAGTGGCGCGGTTGGACATACGTGCTCTGCGGTTGCACGTACCAGCTCTGCGGTTGCACGTACCAGCTTTGCGGCTGCACGTACCAGCTCTGCGGCTGCGCGTACACCGGTGCCGGCTGCACATAGCCGTATGGCGCGTTGAGGCCGATGGACAGAATCACGTCGGTGCGAGCATGGGCCGCCGAAACCACCGCAACCGCGCCGAGCGCGACAGTGGCAGCAACGAGGGCTTTGGCGGAGAAGAGGCGTTTCATGGATGACTCCAGGTGGTTGATGGAGCGTATGGTGCAACCCGGTGTCTGAACACAAGCTGAACGAAACCGAACAGTTCGAGGAATTCCCCAGGTTCATAGGAGAGCGGGGAGCAAGTGACCTGGCGCGGGACTGTCGCGCCGCACTGAGGTTCGAGCGCCTACGACTGCAAACCCTGCGGCGCCAGCCGGACAGCGTGCTGTAGTCGCGTTCCCACACACGAAAGCGAAGCGCTCCGGCGGCGCTACGCCGGGCTATCCGTTGTTGTAGGTGCATCCGCACTTTTTTACAGGGAAGGAACACAGTCATGCAGAAACATCTCATCGCTTTATCCATTGCGCTCGCCGCCGGTTTCGCCGGCAACGCCTTCGCGGCCGACGGCATGAGCAGAGACGCCTACAAGGCGTCCAAGGAAAAGGTCGAGGATCAGGCCAAGGCCGACAAGAAAGCCTGCGATGGCATGAAGGAGAACGCCAAGGACGTTTGCCAGGCACAGGCCAAAGCCAAGGAGAAGTTCGCCAAGGCCGAACTCGACGCCCAGAACAAGCCGGGCGCCAAGGCCGACGAAAAGGTGCGGCTGATGAAGGCCGAGGGCGACTACGAGGTGGCCAAGGAAAAATGCGAGGACCAGAAGGGCGCCGCCATGTCCTCATGCAAGAAGGACGCAAAGGTCACCTACGACAAGGCGAAGACCGACGCCCGCCAGGCCAAGATGACGACCGCCGGCGAAGCCAAGAAGTCCTGACACATCGATTGGGCTGCTGCCCGCTGAAATTGCGGGCGGCCCCAGTTTTGGGTGGCGGTGTCGCTGCGCGATTCCCGCTACAAGTCCCACTCCACCGCGTCGCGATAGGCGTGCCACGTAGCATGCCCCAGCCAGGGGCCGACGACCAGCAGCCCCAGCGCCCACGGCCACAGCGCCAGTAGCGTGAGAGTCACCACGAGCGCGCCCCAGAAGAGCATCGTCGCGACATTCGCCAGCACGACGCCGAAGCTGGTGAGCGCTGCCGTGACCGCATCAGTGTCGCGGTCCAGGATCATCGGGATCGCCACGACCATGCTGCAGAAGACCAGCGCCGCGAACACGCCGCCCACCGCTGTGTAAACGGCCAGAAACTGCCAGTTTCGCGGATTGAACACCGCCTGCAACACGCTCGCCGTGGACGGCATGCCGGTGTCGAAGAACACCGCGAACACCACCAGCGAGGCGCGGCCCCACAGCAGCTCCAGGATGGTGAGTACCAGGACCAGCAGCCCCATACTCCCGAGGTGGCCGTCCCAGCAGGTGAGCGAGTCACCCAGCGACTGCGGCAGGCCCTGCTCGCGCCGGCGGCTCACTTCGTACAGGCCCATGGCCAGGAAGGGCCCCACCAGCAAGCAACCCGAGACGATGGTCATCGTGTACTCCGGGCTGTGCCTGAACACCGCCCCCAGCGTTGCAGCCATCGCCCAGAAGCAGGCGCCATAGAACAGCGCGATGCCCGGTGCGGCGGCCAGGTCGCGGGCGCCGCGCATGAGCCAGCGCAACGGCGCGGAAAAGGCCACCTGGCGCACCCGCGGGCGTGGCGGCGTACGCCGCCCCTCGGCGAGCGCGGTTTCCAGAATGGGCTGGTCCATGCGGCGATCTCCTACGCCGCAGGGTACTCCGTTCCCATGCACGCGGCATGGGGATCACCCGCGTGTGCATCCGCCAAGCCTAAACTGGAAGGCGCGCAGGGCTGGACGGACAATTCGGTTTTCCCTCACCAACCTGCAGGAATATTCTGCTTTTAACTTATGAGTGTTGCTGTTATCGTTGCAAGCTTGACCAGCCTTCTAGGAGACCTCTCTTGAAAAAAGCACTCGCCCTTCTGGCCGTTGTCCTGACCCTCGGGATGTCGGTGGCACTCGATGCCGAAGCCAAACGCCTGGGTGGCGGCAAGTCCAGCGGCATGCAGCGCCAGGCCACCCCGGCGCCCGCCAACTCACCCGGCGCAGCCGGCACGCAGGGCGCACCGGCACAAACGGCGCCGGTCGCCGGGGCCGCGGCCGCCGCCGCTCCGGCCGCGGCAGCGGCCGCCAAGCGCAGCTGGATGGGCCCGCTGGCCGGCCTCGCCGCAGGGCTTGGGTTGGCCGCGCTGGCATCCCATTTCGGCTTCGGTGAAGCCCTGGCCAACATGATGATGATCGGCCTGCTGGTGATGGCGGTGCTGGTCGTGATCGGCCTGGTGATGCGCAAGCGCGCCGCGGCTCGGGGCGGAGCGCTGGCGGGTGCCGGTGCTGGTGGAGCGGGCGGACCGTTCCAGCGCATCGACCCGCAAGAGGCTGCATATCGCACCGAAATGCCGCCCCCCGGTGGCTCGCAGATCGGCTCGCGCATCGGCGCTGGCGCCGGCGGTCTGGCTGGCGCGACACAGGCCGGCGTGATTCCGGCCGGTTTCGACGCGGCGGGCTTCGCCGGCAATGCCAAAACCCAGTTCCTGGCGTTGCAAGCAGCCAATGACGCGCGCGACCTCGACCGGCTGCGCGAGTACCTCACCCCCGAAATGTTCGACCTGGTGCGCGCGGAGATTGCCGAGCGCGGCGACGCGCCGCAGCAGACCGAGGTGTTCGGCCTGGACGCACAGGTGCTGGCCGTGGTGGAAGAAGATAACCGCTACGTGGCGAGCGTGCGTTTCACCGGCAGCACGCGCGACCAGCGCGGCGCCGTGCCGGAGGACCTCGACGAAATCTGGCACCTGACCAAGCCGCGCACCGGTTTTGGCGGCTGGATGATCGCGGGCATTCAGCAGCGCGAGGACGGCTCGCTCCCGGCGTAACGTTCGACAGGCCAGGTAACGCGCGCCCCACGGGGCGCGCTTGTTTTTGTCTTCCAGCGACAGCGCAAGCGTGCGGGCGCACTTGCCGGCGCCCGCAATCTCCCGCAGCGACTGTTCGATCGCGGCTTGCACCGTCTGCGGGCTCGTGCATGCACAGCTCAAGCGCTCCTTCCTCGTGCCTGCCTGCTCTTGCACGTGGCAACTCCTCGACGTCAAGCTGACGATGTTGCATTCGTATGCAAGTCCATGGCATAGTCGCCTTGCATACGTATGCACAACCCATCCACGAGGACAGTGAAATGATCAGATATCTCAAGCGCGGCAAGGATGTTCAGGACCGTGCTGCCGACGACGCCAAGGTCCGGGCCACGGTCGAAGGGATCATCGCCGATGTCGAGAAGCGCGGCGATGCCGCGGTGCGCGACTACAGTCGGAAGTTCGACAACTGGGACCCCTCCGATTTCCGCCTGTCCCCGGCCCAGATCGAAGCCGCGCGCAACAGCCTGTCGGCCCGCGAGATCGAGGACATTACCTTCGCGCAGAAACAGGTGCGCAACTTCGCCCAGATCCAGCGCGACTCGATGAAGGATGTCGAGGTGGAGACCTATCCTGGCGTCGTCCTGGGCCACAAGCACATCCCGGTCAATGCAGTGGGC
Source organism: Ramlibacter sp. (assembly GCA_046599015.1). Lineage (GTDB taxonomy): Bacteria > Pseudomonadota > Gammaproteobacteria > Burkholderiales > Burkholderiaceae_C > Ramlibacter. The sequence continues at coordinate 12,858 of JBKJHN010000058.1, read as the reverse complement.
TGCTACATCCCTGGCGGCAAGTACCCGCTGCTGGCCTCGGCCCACATGAGCGTGCTCACGGCCAAGGTGGCGGGCGTCAAACGCGTGGTGGCCACGGCGCCGCCGTACCATGGAACGCCCCATCCGGCCATCGTGACTGCCATGGCCATGGCCGGCGCCGATGAGATCCTGGTGCTTGGCGGCGTCCAGGCCGTGGTGGCCATGGCAGTGGGCACCCAGTCGATCGCGCCGGTCGACATGCTGGTCGGACCGGGCAATATGTTCGTGGCCGAAGCCAAGCGCCAGTTGTATGGGCGTGTGGGCATCGATCTGTTCGCCGGCCCCACCGAGACCCTGGTCATAGCCGACGATTCGGTGGACGGCGAACTGTGCGCCGTGGACCTGCTGGGCCAGGCGGAGCACGGCCCCACCTCCCCGGCCATCCTGCTGACCACCAGCGAGAAGCTGGCCCACGAGACGATGGGCGAAATCGAACGTCAGCTCAGGATCCTGCCGACGGCGGCGATCGCGGCACAAAGCTGGGCCGACTATGGCGAAGTCATCGTTTGCGACAGCGACGAGGAAATGCTGCAGAAGGCCGATGAAATTGCGTCCGAGCACGTGCAGGTGATGACGCGCGACCCCGACTACTTCCTGGAGCGCATGACCAACTACGGCGCGCTGTTCCTCGGCCCGCGCACCAACGTCAGCTTCGGCGACAAGGTGATCGGTACCAACCACACGCTGCCGACCAATCGCAACGCACGGTACACCGGAGGCCTGTGGGTCGGCAAATTCCTCAAGACCTGTACTTATCAGAAGGTGCTGACCGATGAGGCCAGCGTGACCATGGGTGAATACTGCTCGCGCCTATGCCACATGGAAAACTTCGCCGGCCACGGCGAGCAGGCCAATATCCGCGTGCGCCGCTACGGCAAACGCGCTGACCTCCCTTGGTACCAGCCGGTGCCGGCGAAGGCATAGCATGCTCGCAGCCGCGCCGAACTTCCGGCTCGATGGCCGCCGCGCGCTGGTGACAGGCGCCAGCCGCGGCATCGGCCTCGCCGCCGCCGCGGCGCTCGCGCAGGCCGGCGCTTGGGTGACGCTGGTGGCGCGCTCCGAGGGCGAATTGGGCGCAGCCTGTGAGCAGATCGCTGCCGCCGGCGGCCAATGCGACTTTCTGGTGCTGGACGTCACCGATTCGCGCGCCGTCAGCGAGCAGTTGGCCGCGCGGGGGCCGTTCCAGATCCTTGTGAATAACGCCGGGATGAACCGGCCCAAGCCCCTGGTGGAGGTGGCGGACGAGGACATCGACGCCATCCTGAACCTGAATGTCAAGGCCGCGTTCTACGTGACCCGCGTCGTGGTCCAGGGATTGCTGGCCAAGGGGCTGCCAGGTTCGGTCATCAATGTCTCCTCGCAGATGGGACTGGTGGGCAGTCCGCGCCGCACGCTGTACTGCGCCAGCAAGCACGCGATCGAGGGCATGAGCAAGGCGCTTGCCTGGGAGGTCGGCCATGCCGGCATCCGCGTCAACACCGTCTGCCCCACCTTTATCGAAACCACCATGACCCAGGGCATGTTCCGGGACGAGAGCTTCCGGACCTGGGTCACCGAGCGCATCGCCCTCGGGCGCGTGGGCCGAATCGACGAGGTCACTGGCGCCATCGTGTTCCTGGCCAGCGACGCGTCCAGCCTGATGACGGGCAGTGCGCTGATGCTCGACGGTGGCTGGACGGCGGCATGAAAACCAGCGCCAGGGCCCAGGAGGTGGCGCGGCTGGCCCAGGTCTCGCAATCGGCCGTCAGTCGCGCCTTCACTGCCGGCGCCAGCGTGTCCGAAGGCACCCGAGCCCGCGTGATGGCCGCCGCCCAGACCTTGGGCTATCGCCCGAATGCCATGGCGCGCAGCCTGATCACCGGGCGCAGCCGCATCGTCGCCCTTGTGATGGGCTACCTGGAAAACCAGTTCTATCCCCTGGTCATCGAGAAGCTGTCGCAACGGCTGCAGCAACAGGGATATCACGTGCTGATGTTCATCAGCAACCTGGACGAGCCCGACGCGGTTCTGGCCGAAATCCTGCAATACCAGGTGGACGGCATCGTGATGGCTTCCACCACCCTGTCGCCCGATCTGGCCAGGAGCTGTGCCGCGTCCGGCGTGCCAGTGGTGCTGTTCAACCGCATTTCCGAGCTGCGCGCGCCGGCCCGCCACGTCGCCAGCACCGTGACCTCGGACAACTACCGCGGCGGGCGCATGGTCGGCGAGCTGCTGGCCGCGCGTGGCCACCGGCGTATTGCCTTCCTGGCCGGCCTGGAGAATTCATCGACCAGCATCGAGCGCGAGCGCGGCTTCAACGACGCGCTGGCCGAAGCCGGCCTGCGCGTCTTGCGACGGGCCGTCGGCCACTACCAATTCGAAGGCGCCCAGCGGGCCACGCGCGAGCTGTTCAAGGGCGCCCGCAAGCCGGACGCCGTCTTCGTTGCGAACGACCACATGGCGATCGCCACCATGGATGTGCTGCGCATCGAGCTGAAGCTGCGCGTGCCGCAGGACGTAAGCGTGGTCGGCTTCGATGATGTTCCGCAGGCGGCCTGGGGCTCTTACAGCCTCACCACGGTGGTCCAGAGTGTCGCGGCCATGGTGGACGCCACCGTCGACCTCCTTCTGGAACAGATGCGCGACGACGCCCGGCCCCGCAAAATCGTCATCCCCTGCCGGATCGTGGAGCGCCAGTCAGTGCGCCCCGCTGCCGGCACCCCATCCCTTTCTTCAGGAGACCCTCAATGAACTTCCCCTTCGCCCGTTGTGCGTAGCCGCCCTGGCCTTGCGGGCCGTCGCCGCCGCACCGCTGGCCCGTGCCGACGATGGCCCCTGGCCGAACAAGCCGATCAAGTACGTCGTGCCGTTTTCGCCTGGCGGTGTCTCCGGCATCGTCGGCACCCAGTCCGTGGCCCGCTCGCCGGCCGACGGCTACACACTGATGGGCGGAACCATCACGACCCACGCGGTCAACCCCTTCTTCACCAAGAACCTGGGGTATGACCCGGTCAAGGACTTCACGCCGGTCAGCCTGGTGGGCATGGTGAACAACGTGCTGGTGGTGCCGGCCGAAAGCCGCTTCAACTCCGTCGCCCAGCTGATCGCGGAACTCGGCGCCAAACCGGACAGCCTGACCTACGGCACGGCCGGCGCCGGCACCTCCCAGCACTGGCAAGCCAAGGCGCTGGCGGTGACCAGCCTCACGCGCTCGGAGCTGCAACCCGACCTGCCGACGCTGGCCGAATCGGGCGTGCCGGGCTTCGAGGCCGCGACCTGGCTCGGCCTGCTGGCGCCCGCCGGCACGCCGGCCGCGGTGGTGTCCTGGCTGAACAAGGAAGTGGTCGCCGTCCTGGAGTCGCCGTCCGTGAAAACCAAGCTGACGGCACAGGGGTTCACCCCCAAGCCGATGACGCCTGAAGCCTTTCGCAAGTTCATCCAGGACGAAACGGTGAAGTTTGCCGACCTCATCAAGAGCAACAACATCACGATCGAATGAGAGGGCATCGGTCAGCGTGACCGTTCCGCACCCTCGCAGCACAGGGCACACTCGGGGCATGGCCGCACCCTTCAACTACCGCCACCTTTACTACTTCTGGGTCGTCGCCAAGGAAGGCGGCATGGCGCGAGCTGCCGCCCGGCTCGACATGGCCGTGCAGACGATCAGCGAACAGGTGCGGCTGCTCGAGCAATCGCTCGGGCATGCCTTGTTCAAGCCGTCCGGGCGCGGGGTGGCGCTGACAGAAGCCGGCACCGCCGCCATGGCACACGCCGAACAGATCTTCCAGCTGGGCGAACAGCTGCCGGCCGCGGTACGCGACGCAGCCACCGGGCAGGGCATGCGGCTCGCCGTGGGTATCTCGGACGGGCTGCCGAAGCTGGTCGTGCGGCATCTCCTGCAACCCGCGCTGAGCGAACCCGGGGTACGGCTGCTGTGCCAGGAGGACGAGTTCGATCGGCTGCTGGGCGACCTGGCGCTGCACCGGCTGGACGTTGTGTTGTCCGACCGGGCAGCGCCGCCCAACCCCAACCTGCGGCTGTACAGCCACCCCCTCGGCGAAGCGGCATTGACCTGGTTCGCGCCGTTGGCCATAGCAAAAAAATCCAGGCTGCCGTTCCCGCAGTCGCTGGCCGAGATGCCGCTCCTACTCCCCACCGCGCATTCGGCCGTCAGGCAACGGCTGGACCGATGGTTCGAGCGGCAGGGCCTGCGGCCGCGGGTGGTGGGCGAATTCGAGGACAGTGCGTTGCTGGCCGCCTTCGGCCGCAGTGGCATGGGGGCCTTCCCGGCCTCGCGCTGGTCACACGAAGAATTGCAGAAGGACCGGGGTCTGCAGCTGCTGGGTGAAAGTCCGGAGCTGGTCGAACACTTCTTCCTGATCTCGGCGGAACGCCGGATTCAACATCCGCTGGTGCAGCGTTTGCTGCCCGCGACTCGCGGCAGTTGAGCCCGAGCGGCAGAAAATCAGACCAACATGCTGGCGCGTCCCTTCAAGGAATCGCGTACGGTTGATCGTCCGGGGTGTTGAGTGCGATTTCGCGGTAATGCGCGCGCCAGGTCTGCGGTGGATAGCTCGCGACATCGCGAACGGCCAGGTAGTCCACAAGATCGAAGTGATTGACCTTGTGGCCGACCACCTCATCGTCGAATCGTGCCGTGCCGCGGATATGGGACATGATCGAACGGCTGAGCAGACAATTAGCCCAGGGTGCGGAGCCGATGCCATCGAGGCCGACACCCGGAAAATACAAGTTGGGCGCATCGAGGCTGTGAACGATCCCACCGCAGCGTGCGCCAAGAGCCTCCAGGGTCTGGATCGAGGCGATCTCGGGGGCTTCGAAGTACGACAGGTCCACGCTGTATCCGGTGCCCCACAGCAGCAGGTCGGCCTCAAGACGATTGCCGTCCGCGAGCGTCACGGTGCGGCGTGCGATTGACGCCACGCTGCCGCAGTGACGCTCGATGGCCGCGAAGTTGGCCAGCATGCCGGGACGCCCGGGTATGAGCTGATCGTGTTCCACATCGAAGTCATGCGAGGGCATGATCTCGCCGACGCCGAATTTTTCGTAACGAGAGCGCATGTCGGCGCCCATCGCGGCGCTTTGCTGCAGGGCCGTCATGCCGCTGGCCTGCATCCGCGCAAATCCTCGCACGCTCCCGGCGATGTGCTTGGCCTTGCGCGTCGGCAGGAACCAGCGCAGGCCCCGGTAGACCCACATCACACGGCGCGCCTGGTGCTCGAAGCACAGTTCAAGCAGATCGAGGGCCGATGCGCCGCCGCCCACCACGAGGACGTCACGGCCCGCCACCGCGCCCGGGTCGCGCAGCCCGCTGGAGTGAAATTCTTGCACGGTGCTGTCCGTGCGTGAGATCTCGGGAATGACAGGTGTGTTGTGCGCCCCCGTCGCGGCGATGAGATGCCGCGCATGCACTTCGCCTCGCGGCGTCGCCAGTTGCCAGCCGGCGCCACTGACGCGGGCCCGCTGCACGGGAGTGTTCAGCCGGATGCCGTCTGCCAAACCGAACTTCGTCACCCAGGCTTCGATATTGGCCAGAATGTGCGGCTGCGTCGCACCGTGCAGCGGCAGGTCGCCCAGCGTCCAGTCCATGGGGCTGATCTGGATGTCCTGCCATGCCGGCAGGTCGCGCCACAGCCCGCCAACGCGCCCCTGCCGCTCCAGCACTACCGCTTTGAGGTCTGCCCGCCTCGCGTAGGCCAATGCCACGACGCCGGCCAGGCCGCCGCCAACGATGGCTACATCAAACGAACTGCCGCCGGACTCCATGTATGGTTTGTCGCACTAGCGTATCTGCCCCCGAATCTCGCCGTTCGGAAACAACACGCTGTGCGCGTTGAAGTACAGGTTGCCCTGTTTGAACGCCAGATACTGCGCGGCGGTAAGCCGCGTGTTCGCAGGCACCGCCCAGACGCCGCCGCCGAGGTCATTCAGCGGAATGATGACCGGGCCATTGGCGCCTGGCGCTGCGATGTGGATGTGCGCCGCAGTCGCCGCCATACCGCTCACCGTGATCCGGCCCGACGCTGTCCTCGTTGTCGGTTCGACCACCATCGTCCCTGTACCCGTGGCGGCAGAAGGCGTCGGCGGAACTTCCTCACCGCCGCTCAAAATCGCATTACCGACCTGATGGCCGATCTGGCCGCGGATTTCTCCGTTGGGGAACGCCGCGCTGTGCGCGTTGAAGTACAGCCTGCCCTCGCGCAGCGCTGACAGCTGGGCCTCGGTCATCGTGGCGTCCGCCGCGGACACCCAGATGCCGCTGCCCGGGGCGGTTTGCGTCAGGGGGAACACGACCGGGCCGCTGACACCGGGCGCCGCTTCGTGGATGTGGGCAGCTGTGGCTGCCATGCCCGATACGGTCATGCGCGCGGTGAACTTGCGCGAGACCGGATCGATTGTGACTGTGCCGCTGCCAGTGGCTGCCGACACGGCAGGCGGAACCTCCTGCGCCGGTGACATCCGGGCGGTGAACACATCGCGGCCGATCTGCCCGCGAATCTCGCCACCGGGGTTGATGACTGTGTGCGCATTGAAGTACAGGCCCCCGGCGTTCAGCGCGTCGACCTGCGCCTCGGTCAAGGTGGTGCCGGCGGGCACCGACCAGACGCCTGGCGAGGTTTCGGCGAGCGTAACAATCACCGGCCCACTGACGCCGGCGGCTGCCTGATGGATGTGCGCGGCGGTCGCGGTCATGCCGTCCAGGCTGATGCTGCCCCTGATGTTGCGCGATGGAAGGTCCAGCGAGAGAGTGCCGGTGCCGACCGCGCCAGTGACTATAGGCGGAACCTCCTGCTCGCCCGAAAGCGTGGAACCGAAGACGGTGGTCTGCTCCGGGTCGGAGCTGCTGCCGCATGCAACCAGTCCGAGCGCCATTGCTGCGACGAGCAGCCATTTCAACGGGTTGCCAAACAACATGAATCGAGTGCTCATAAGGGATCTCCTTGAACCGGGACAATGTAGAACTGAAACTTTGACGGCCTCTGCAAGCCTGCGAGCGTGAGCATAGACCGGAAGAATCTGGATGAGCTTGGCGCTATCCTCATTTTTTTGCAGCAAGGGAGCGGCATCCCATCCGTATCAAGACCCTTGCGTCGGGCGGGGTGCAGCGACAATCCGGGGATGGCCCAAGGCAAGCGGATTTCACCAGACATGCGTGTCAACTCGTGACACGCCCCAGCTTCGCCCGCGTGGCCCGTGCACTCCTCGGGATGATGCTCGCCTCGACCGCATCGCTCGCCACAGCGGCAGAGTTGCGCATCGGGGTGCTGTCGGTGCTCGACGAGGAGGCGGTCCCGCACCAGTGGCAACCGCTCGCCGCCGGCCTGGCCCAGCGGCTGCCCCAGCACGTGGTGGTGCTGCAGCCGTACGACCTGAATGGCCTCGAGGCCGCGGTGGCACGGGGCGAGCTCTCCTTCGTGGTGACCAATCCTGGGCAGTATGTGCGGCTGGAGGCGCGCCACGGCGTCACCCGCGTCGCCACGCAGACGGCCGCCGGCGGGCAGGACCCGGCGCATGCCGTCGGCTCGGCCGTCGTCATGCGGCGCGGTGCGTCGCTGACCGGCGGGCTGGCCGAGCTCGAAGGCAAACGCGTCGCCGCGGTGTCCGAGGATGCGTTTGGCGGCTATCAGCTCGTGGCCATGGAGTGGATACGACGCGGCGTGGACGTCGAGGCGGGCGCGGTCAAGACACAGTTCACCGGCTTCCCGATGACCCGCGTGCTCGACGCAGTGCTGTCCGGCCAGGCCGACGCCGGCATCCTGCGCGCCTGCCTGCTCGAGCGCCTCGAGCGCGAGGGGCGGGTGCCGCCGGGTGCGCTGGTGGTCGTCGCTGCGCGCCGGGACGCCTCGCTTGCGTGCCAGACCTCCACCGAGCTCTACCCGGGCTGGGCCTTTGCCGCGCTGCCCTCGGCGCCGCCGGGCCTGTCGCGCGAGGTGCTGCTCGCATTGCTGGCGCTGCCTGCAGAGCCAGGTGGTGCGCACTGGTCGGTGCCGGCCGACTACCAGCGCGTACACGAAGTCCTGCGCGCGCTGGAGGTCGAGCCCTATGCCTTTCTGCGCGACCACCGTCTGGAATCGCTGGCGCGCCGCTACTGGTTCGTACTCGCCGGCGTGCTGCTGGCCGCGGCCCTCGGCACCGCCTATGCCCTGCGCGTTGAGGTGCTGGTGAAGCGCCGCACCGGCGAGCTCGCACATGCGCTGGCGGAGCGGGATCGCCTGGCGCAGGCGCGCGAGCGCGATCGCGAGACCTTGGACCACCGATCGCGCCTGTCGATCCTGGGGGAGCTGTCGGCCCGGTTGGGGCACGAGATGAGCCATCCGCTGGCCACCCTCAGCAACTACGCTTTGAGCCTGCAGCGGCGCGCGCGCGCCCACACGCTGACGGCCAGCGCGCTGCAGCAGGGGCTGGCCGAGATCGCCCGCGAGGCCGACCGCGCCGCCCAGGTGCTGCAGAGCCTGCGCGAGATGGCGCGCAAGCGCCCCGGGGAGCGCCGCGTCTGCGAGCCGGCCGCGCTGGTGCACGAGTCAGTGGCGCTCTTTCGTGGCATGCAGGTGCGCGCGCACCCCGTGCACGTCAGGCCTGGCGAGAGACTCGAATCGGCCGCCGTTCTGGCCGATCCGCTGCAGCTGCAGCAGGTGCTGCTGAACCTGCTCAAGAACGCGCAGGATGTGATGGGCGCGCCCGGCGCATCCGCCGCGCCGATCGAGGTGCGCATCGAGCTGGCGGGTGACGAAGTCCACATCAGAGTCATCGATAGCGGACCCGCGCTCGGCGAGGAGGCACGCGCGCGCCTGTTCGAGCCATTCCACACCACCAAGCCCGGGGGCCTGGGGCTGGGCCTCCCGATCTGCCGCGGTATCGTCGAGGCGCATGGCGGATCGCTGCGCGCGCGGCCGGTGGACGCCGCCGGGACAATCGGCGGCATGGTGTTCGAAGTGCGCCTGCCGCTGGTCACGGTACCGCAGGAGACACGTGTCAAAGGAGAAGTCGCGTGAAGATCAAGCCCGTGGTTCATGTCGTCGACGACGACGCCGCGTTTCTGCGTTCGATGCTGTTCTCGCTGGAAGGGCTCGGCTTCGATGCCGTGGGCCATGCCTCGGCCGACGAGTTCCTTGCCGCGGTGCCGGTGCTCGACGCACGCGGCGGCTGCCTGCTGCTGGACATCCGCATGCCGCGCATGAGCGGCCTCGAGCTGCAGCGGCGTCTGATTACCGCAGGCAGCGCGTGGCCGATCCTCTTCATGACGGGTCACGGCGACATCGAGCAGGCGGTGCAGGCGATGAAGAGCGGCGCCCTCGACTTCCTGCAGAAGCCGTTCAAGGAACAGACCTTGCTCGACGCGGTCTCGCGTGCAGTGGCGGCTGGGCTCGAACGCCAGCAAGAGCAGGCGCGCCGGGCCGAGTCGAAGGAGACGCTGGCGCGGTTGTCGCCGCGCGAGCAGCAGGTGGCGCGCCAGGTGGCGCTCGGCTTTTCCAACAAGGAGGTCGCGCGCGCGCTGCAGATCAGCGAGAACACCGTTCATGTGCACCGTCAGCGCATCACCGACAAGACCGGCAGCGGGAACGCGGCGGACCTTGCGCGCCTGTTGCTGCGCGCGGATCCGGACTCGCTGGACGGCTGACGGCGTAGCCCGGAAGGGTCACGCCCGGGTGCAGCCGATTCAGCGGGCGTTTCGCGCGGCGGCTTCCGCCTTCAGCTTCTCGGCGAGCTGCTTCTGCTTCTCGGCCAGCGGCGGGAACGGCCCGTACTTGTGCTGGTCGGGTGACGCGCCGAGCATGTAAGGCGGGAAGGCGGCGTCGATCGGCTTGTTCCAGCGCGCCGGGAAGTCAGCCTCCAGGTTGCTCTTGACCGGACGCGGCTGCGACACCACGTAGGCGGTCACGTCGTAGGCCTCGTCCGCGGTGATCAGCGGCGCGCCATGGCTGGCGCCGAGCGGCATGTTGTGCATGACGAAGCGCGTGGCCATCGCGAGCCGGTTCATGCCGGCGCCGGTGTTGAAGCTGTCCGGCCCCCAAAGCGGCGGGAAGGTATAGCCCTGCGCGTCACCCGCACGGCCCACGCGCACGCCTTGCCCTTCGGCGCCGTGGCAGGAGGCGCACTTGGCGGCGTAGACGCCGAGCCCGGCCTCAGGGTCGGCCCGCCGATTGGGCAGCTTGGCCTGTTTGGTGCCCGCGCCTTCAACCGTGGCGCCAATCGGCACGCCCTGGGACAGGAACGAGATGTAGGCGACGAAGGCCTTCATCTCGCGCGACTCCAGCGGCAGCGAGCGGCCGTTCATGCTGCGCTGCATGCAACCGTTCACGCGTTCCTCGACAGTGCTGATGTCGTCCTCGCGCCCACGGTACTGCGGGAAGGTCGCCGAAACCCCGACCCACGGCATCGCGAAAGGCTTGGCGCCCTCCCCCTGGTGACAGGAACTGCAGGCGAGGTTGTTGCCGGCGAAGCGCCGGGCCGGGTCTTTCACCTCGGGCCCGATGTGGGCGAAGGTGCGGGTGGTGAGCTGCTGGCCGAGCGTGACGAGGTCCCGGTACGGCCCCACCGGCAGGCTGGACAGGTCGGGCACCTTGCGCTCGAGCAGGTTGATCTTGTCGGCGGGCTGCGCCGAGACCGCGAATGAGGCGGCGAGCAGCGTGGCGGCAAGGGCGATCGAGAGGTTCTTCATGGCCGTTCCTGTTAAGAGAGGATGTCGGTCATCGTAGGGAGGGACCGTCGACGCGCATAGAGCACGGAGAAGCTAGTGGGGTAGCCGGTTCGGGCTATGCTCGCCTGCCTCAACGCTCCGCGATGTAGTGCTGTGTGGTCACGGCGTCGCGTTCGCGCAGGAACTCGCGCACGTGCGACTCCAGCTCCTGATCGGCCATCGTGGCCCGCGCACGCTGGTGCAGGTAATCGGCCCAGGACGCGACGATGAAACGCTCCACGTAGCGCGTCGGATCACCCAGGTCGCGGTACACGCGCCACAGCGTGGCGCCGTCGCGACGGCGCGAAGCGCGCAGCTGGCTCACGGCGTGCAGGAACTCCTCGGCCTCGCCGGGGCGGATCCGGTAGCTCACCTCCACCGACACCGGACCGTCGTCCGGCAGTGGCTGATCCTTGATGAACACCTTGTCCCAGAGCGCAACGGGCGTGACGTCCGGCGCTTCCCCCATGCGCAAGGGGAACCAGCGCGAGAGCACGATGCCCGCCGTCAGGACCAATGCCGCGAGACACAGGGCTGTCGCCAGCCCGGCGACGCCGGATACCGCACCCCAGAACGCCGAGCCGATCGCGTACGACCCGAGAGCGCTGACGGTGTGCAGTGCCACGGCGCGCGAGCGCACCCAGGGCGGCGCGCTGGACTGGGTCGCCGTGTTGAAAGTGACCATGACGGCCATCCATGCAGCACCACCGAATGCCAGCGCGGCAAACACCACGGCAGGAGTGCGCACGAAGGCCGCGATGACCATGACGGCGGCGAGCACCAGGCAACCCACAGCGACGAGCCGTTCGAGGCCCATGCGCGCACGCAGCGGGGCCAGCACCAGGCCCGCGGCGACCGCACCGGTGCCGAGGCAACCCAGAAGAAAACCGAAACCCGCGGCACCCAGCTGCAGCCGTTGCGACGCGATGGCCGGCAACAGCGCCCAGAGGGCCGAACCGGCGGCGCTGTAGGCCACCGTACGGATCAATTGCGCCAGGATCATTGGCGAGTGGCGCGCGTAGCGCAGCCCAGCCACAGTGCCACTCCAGATCCGCTCGGCGGGCAGCGGCGACTTCACGTGAGCCGCGGGCGGCCAGCGTCGCACCACCTGCATCATCACCACCGCGCTCACCACGGCCAGCGCGAACACCCAGCCCGCGCCGAGCCACGCGAAAACGAAGCCGGCCATCGCCGGCCCCACCGCCCGCGCGCTGTTCCAGGCGATCGCCATCGCCGTGATGGCCTGCGGCAGGTCCTCGCGCGGCACCGTATCGGCCACGCTGGTGTTCCAGGCCGGTGTCAGCAGCGCCGTGCAGCAACCCGCCGCAAAGGTGAACAGCAACACCGTTGCAGGCCCAGCCCAACCCATCAGCGCGAGCAGCGTGAGCGCCGCGGTGATGCCGGCCTGGACACCCAGCGAGCCGACGATCAACTGCTGGCGGTCGTTGGTGTCCGCCAGCACGCCCGCCGGCAATGCCAGCAGGAACATCGGAAAGAACACGGCCGTCTGCACCAGCGCGGCCAGGAAGGACGAGCCCGTGAGCTCCACCATCAGCCACGAAGCCGCCATGGCCTGCATGGCGTTGCCGGTGAAATAAATGGCGCTGCCGACCCAGAGCCCTCGAAAGGCAGGGAAGCGCAACGTGGACCAGAGAGAGTTGGCGGCGACGGGCATGGGGCTGCTGCATTATGGCCACCAGCCTAGGGAAAACCTCGCCTTCCTTGCTGACCGACCGAACGTACGATGACACTCACCTAAACTCATCATGGAGGCGTTCCAATGCGAACCGCAGTATTGATTGGCACTTTGGCCCTGGCCGGCGTGCTCGGCGTAGCGGGTTGCGCGAGCATGCAGGCCGGACCGGCTGGCATGAGCTTCTTCGTGACGAGCGTGAATCCGGGTAAGGGCGCGGACTTCGGCGGGCTCGAGGGCGCGGATCGGCATTGCCAGGCCCTGGCGACGGCCGGGGGCGCCGGCAGCCGCACATGGCGTGCGTATCTCAGCACGCAGGCGCCCGCGCTGACCAGCCCGGCCTTCGTCAATGCGCGCGACCGGATCGGCACCGGGCCTTGGCAGAACGCCAAGGGCGTGGTCATCGCACGCAACGTGGACGACCTGCATTCCGCCAGCAACAACATCA
>JBKJHN010000057.1:0-14614 GCA_046599015.1 Ramlibacter sp. | reverse complement strand
GCCTCGCCCCGCATCAGTGCCGAAAAATACGGTGAAAGCTCACCCAGTCCGTGCGCATAGCGCAGCGAGATATCCAGGTCGAAACTCAGGGCGGGCTCAGTCATCGAGTCGCTGCAGGACATGTGTCACATTGAGGGTGCCGACACCACCATGGCAGTCGGCAACACCGAAGCAGCCCAGGCCTGCAGGTTGCAGCGCCGGGATATAGGTGCCGCCAAGCAGTGCCGCGACGGCGGCCACTTGCGCCACCCCCGTGGCACCCGGCGGTCCGCCCTGGCCGATCAAACCGCCTGAGAGATTCACCGGCAAACGGCCAGCCGCAGAAAACTCGCCGGTCAGGGCCGCCGGCCCGGCATGGCCTCGCGCGCACAGGCCCAGCGCTTCGATCGCCTGCAGTTCGGCGCCGGTGTAGGCGTCGTACAGCTCGGCGACGGCGATTTGCCGTTCCGGCGCATCGATGCCGGCCATCTTGTAAGCCTGCCGGGCGCTGGTTTCCTTGCCCGCGAACACCCCGATATCGCCGCGGTCGCCAAGCCGCACATGATCGCTGGCGCAGCCGCTGCCGGCGATATGCACCGCAGGCCGGTCACGGCGCAACAACGATCGGTCCGACGTCAGCACAAGGCAGGCTGCCCCGTCGCTGAGCAGGCTGCAGTCGAGCAGCTTGTAGGGGGCGTACACCGGGCTGGAGGACAGCACGTCGTCCAGCGAGATGCGCAGCGGCTTATGCGCGTTGGGGTTGTGCAAGGCGTTGCCGTGGTTCTTGACGGAAACAGACGCGAGCTGGATTTCGGTTGCACCGCAGGAAGACATGTAGGCCTGTATGGAAAGCGCATACAGGGCCGACGCGGTCGCACCGGCGAAGCCCTCGATCTCCGCGTCGAACGACAATCCATACAGCATCCGCACATCGTCCCCGCTCAAGTGACTTGCGGCATACTCGTAGCCGATCACCAGCACGGTCTGGCTCAGGCCCGCGCGAATCTGTGTGTAGCCCTCGCGCACGCCCTGGCCTCCACTGGCGCCACCGGATTCGACGCGTATGGCCGGCCGTGGCACCAGGCCAAGCTCGTCCACCAGAAGCGAGCCGGGCGTGACCTGCAACGACAGGAAATCGGTCTCGGACGCGAACACCACCGAATCGACCCGCGATCGCTCGATGCCGGCGTCGGCCAGTGCCGCTGCATACACCTGGCGCACCCAGTCGCGCGGCGTCGTCTGGTCGTGCCGACGCCCGAATGGCGTCATCGCCGAGCCAGCGACGTAGACGCGGGCCTGGCTCATGCCTGCGGCGCAGGCTGCTTGCGCATCTCTTCACGGCGACGCAACTCGGCGCGGCGGATCTTGCCCGAACTGGTCAGCGGAAACTCGTCCACAAACTCGATTTCGCGCGGAAATTTGTACGCGGCCAGATTGGTCTTCACCATCTGCTGCAGCTCTTGCACCAAGGCATCACTGCCAACAGCACCGGCGCGCAGCCGCACGAATGCCTTGACGATGGTGCCGCGCTGCGGATCAGGACTTCCCACCACTGCGGCCTCGGCCACCTTCGGATGCCGCAGCAGCGCGTCTTCCACCTCAGCCGGTCCGATCCGGTATCCGGAACTCTTGATCAGATCATCGTTGCGGCCCTGGTACCAGACGTAGCCCTGCTCATCGATGCGTGCCAGGTCGCGGGTCCTGAGCCAGGAACCCAGCCGCATTTCTTCCGGAATCCCGAGCCGTCCCCAATAGCCGAGGAACAAGGTGGGATCGGCAGCGCTCACGACGATTTCCCCCACTTCGCCGGCCGGCACGTCGTTGCCGGCCTCGTCGACCAGACGCACGGTGTGTCCGGGATAGACCTTGCCCATCGAACCCGGCAAGACCGGATAGGCGGCGCGGCAGTTACCGATCAGGTGGTTCACCTCGGTCAGACCGTAGAACTCGTTGCACACGGCCCGCAGCGCCCGATCGGTCCACTGAATCACTTCGCCCGGCAAGGACTCGCCGCCGGTACACACGGCCTTCAGGCACAGACCCTCGATGCGATGAGGATCGTCGATCTCGGCCATGCGCTTCAGTGCCGTGGGCGTCATGAAGGCATGGGTGACGCGATGCCTGGCCATCAAACGCAGCGCGTGGAGGGCATCGAAGCGCCCGGCCCAGGCGACCACGGTCTGGCCGTGGGCCCAGGCCGGTAACACCAGGTCCAGCAACCCTCCTACCCAGGCCCAGTCGGCTGGGGTCCAGAACACCGCGTCCGTGTCGTCCAGTGACAGGTCATAGAACATGCGGACGGTCGGCAGGTACGCGAACAGCACTCGATGCGCGTGCAGCATCCCCTTGGGCAAACCTGTCGAGCCGCTGGTGTACATCAACAGTGCCGGGTCTTCGGCGCGCGTTTGCACCGGAACGAAGGATGGATCGCCGGCGGCGATCAGCGCTTTCAACTCCGTATTGCAGTCGATGATGCGCGGCGCCGCCAAACCTTCGGCGGCGATTTGCACGCACGCCTCGGCTAACGCACCGGTGGGGTCGCCGGTCAATACCAAAGACAGTCGGGTATCGCGCAAGATATGGCCGAGCGTGGCCGGGCCGTACAAACGCGACATCGTGCAGACGATCGCACCGAGCTTGTACAGCGCCAGGTGGGCGACGGCTGTCTCAGGACGCTGGTCTAAATGCACGCCAACGGGTTCGCGGGCCTGCACTCCCATCCTGCGCAACGAACTCGCGAGCCGATTCGCCCGCTCATCAAGTTGGGCGTAACTCAGCGTGTGCACCGAGCCGTTCTCGGCTTCATAGATCAATGCCGGATGGTTCTTGCGTCCGGAACGGGCATGACGGCCGACCGTGTCTTCGGCGATGTTGGCCAGTTCAGCGACGGCGATATGCCATCTGCCGTCCCGCCACTCAAATCCTGCGCGTGCCAGCGACGCATCGAGATGTTCGGAAGCACTCATGAGTTGACTCTCGCGCAATCTATTGGCTCAGCATCTTCTGCGGCAGCCAGGTGATCAGATCAGGGAAAGCAATCAACAAGCCGAGCACGATCAGTTCCAGCCCGATGAACGGCACCACGCCTCGGACCACATGCCTGAAGGTGGTCTTTTCATCGACAGCGCTCATCACCGCAAAGAGATTCAAGCCCACCGGCGGCGTGATCACCGAGATCTCCACCAGCTTGACCAGCACGATGCCAAACCAGATGCCGTCGATCCCGAGGCGCTGCGTGATCGGGAAGATGAATGGCAGCGTCACCACCATCATCGAGGTCGTGTCCAGGAAGCAGCCCAGCACCAAGTAAAAAAGGCTGGCGAGAATCATGAACTCGACCGGAGACTGCGTGAGCGACGTCATGAAATTGACGATGCCGTCGATCATGCCAAGGACCACCAGCGTGCGCGAAAAGATCAGCCCGCCGATCAGCACGGCGAAAACGATACAGCTGACCGTGGCTGTGTCCAGCAATACCGCGACGAGCTCGCTGCGCACCCGGCGTCGCACCCGCAACAAGAATATGACGAACACCCCGAAGGCGCCCACTGCACCCGCCGCCGAAGGCGGAAAGATGCCCACGTAAAGGCCACCGAGCACCAGCACGATAAGAACCACCACACTCCAAAGCCACTTGATGGCATGGAGCCGCTCGCGAATCGGAACCCGCTCACCCAGAACCGGTGCCAGATCCGGCCGAATGCGCACCATGATCATGATCCCGATCATGTACACCACCGCGGTAAGCACCCCGGGGATGATCCCGGCGATCAGCAACTGGCCCACGGACTGCTCCGTGAGGATGGCGTAGATCACCATGGTGATCGAAGGCGGGATCATCGCGGCAAAGCTGCCGGCCGCCGCGATCGCGCCGATCGACAGACTGCGCGAGTAGCCGTACTTCAACATCTCGGGAAACGCGAGACGGGTAAAGACCACGGCGTTGACGATGGTCGAGCCGGAGATGGCGGCGAACACGGCCGACCCGACGATCACCGCGTGGTACAGCCCGCCCTTGAACTGGCGCAGCCAGACATCGGCGGCGCGGAACACTTCTTCGGTGATCCCCGAGCGCTCGGCGAGCACGCCCATCAGAACGAACAGCGGCAGCACCGCGAAGGCGTAGTTGCCAGTGACCGCATAGGGCAGGCTCGACAACTGGCCGGCCAGAAAGTTAGCGCCTGGACCCAGCATCATGCCCACGATGCCGCTGGCGCCCATTGCTACCGCTACCGGCACACCCAGGGCCAGCGTTACGAACAGCAGCCCGATGGAAATATAGCCAACCGTGGTGAAGTCCATCAGAGCTGCCTGACCGCGCGGCGCAGTGCCGCGCGCGTTCCTGCCAGGCACTGAACCGACATCAACGCGGCCCCGAAGCCAAGGGCCAGTTTGGACGGCCATAACGGGAAACGCAGCTGACCTGAAGTCAATTCACTGATCTGCCAGCTTTCCACTGCCTCGCTCATTCCATACCAGGCAATGACTGCGTACACCAGGACGCTGAGGAATTCGGCAAGCACGTCGAGAACCGCCCGCCCGCGCGGCGGAAGCCGCTCGGCCAGCAACTCGACGCGGATTTGCCGGTCTTCGCGCTGGCTGAGGGCCAGCGCCAGAAACACGCTGGCTACCATCAGCGTCTCGGTGAGTTCGTAGGCGCCCGGCATGGGCTGTGAAAATGCCGCGGTGCCGATCACATCGAAGGCGCCGATCAGCATCATGCCGAGCACGGCGATGGCAGCGCAGAGCGCCGCTGAGCGCTCTGTCCACAAAAGCGCCGAACGGCGTTCTTGATGATCCGTCGATGGCAACGTCATTTGACGGTCGCCACGACTTCCTTCCAGATCGCAACCATCTTGGCAGCGTCGGCGCCCTTGCCCAGTTTCTCCTGGGCCGCGATGAACTCCGCAAAGTAGTCAGGCAGCGATGCCTTCCATTTCTGCTTGTCGCCTTCCGGGAACGGGTGGAACTTCACACCCCGCTTGATCAGGTCGTCTCGGGCCACTTGCTCAGCGGCCATCGTTGCTTCCATGTCGCGCTGGGAGGCCTCGGTGGCGACATCGAGCATCACTTTCTGGTGTTGCGGCGACAGCTTTTGCCAGGCCGGCTCACCGATCCACACACCCCAGCTCGGGCCAAGCCAGAGCGTGACCTCGGAGATGTTCTTGGCCACTTCATAGATCTTGTACGCCACCACCAGGTCGACCGAAAACGGTGCGGCATCGACAACGCCGCGGCCCAGGCCTTCGTAGATTTCCGGCAGCGACAAGGTCACCGGAGTCATGCCTTGCGCTTGAGCCATCCGCGGCATGTCGGTTCCCCAGGTACGAATTTTCTTGCCCTTCAGCGCTTGCAGATTGGTGAGCGGTTCCTTGGAAACCAGCAGGTACGGGTTGAGGTGATGGAAGAACAAGGTACGCACGCCGTTGGCCTTGGCTTCGGCCGCAAACGCGGGTACTTCGGCCATCAAACGTTTCATCAGCGCGTTGGCCTGGGTCACCGTCAGCATTGCCATGGGCAGCGAGTTGGGCGCAGTGTGAAAGGGCAACTGGGTCGGAAAATAGGCGGGAGACATCGCTCCCATTTCCACGGCGCCTTTCTGCATCAAGGACAGGTTCTCGTTCGCCTTGCCCAGCGCCTCAGACCAGAAGATCTTGATCTCGACTTCACCGTTGGTGCGCTTGTTGACTTCATCGGCGAACCACTGGTCGACCTTCGAGCCGGCCGTAGTCGCCGGCCACTGCGAATTCAGTTTGAGCACGGTCTTGGCGTTTGCCGTCAGCGGAGCGCCGAGTGCCACACCGGCCAATAGCGCGGTGAGCAGGGTACGTCTTAAGGGATTTTTCATGAATGTCTCCTGGAGTGGATGGGGGATCTAAGCGCGATTGCGCAGCTCTTTTCGGCTGATTTTTCCGGTGGTGGTCAGGGGAAAGCTTTCAACGAACTCGATGAGTCTCGGGAATTTATAGCTGGCCAGGTTCTCCTTCACATGGCGCCGAAGCTCGTCGGCCAATTCGCTGGAGGGTGTTTGCCCTTCGGCCAGGCGAACAAAGGCTTTTACCACCTGACCGCGCCCGGCATCGGGCAACCCGACCACGCCGGCTTCAGCGACGGCTGGATGGCGAACCAACGAGTCCTCCACTTCGGCGGGCCCGATGCGATACCCAGCACTCTTGATCAGATCGTCGTTGCGGCCCGCGTACCAGAAGTAGCCGTCCGCGTCGACACTGGCGTAATCGCCGGTCAGAACCCAATCCCCTGAAAACATCGCAGCGGTTCGCTCGGGCTGACGCCAGTAGCCCAGAAAGAGCGTCGGGTCGCTGCGATGCACGACGATCTGGCCCATCGAGTTCGCGGGCAGCGGCGTGTTGCTCTCGTCGAAGATGGCAAGCTGGTGGCCTGGGTAAGCTTGTCCCATCGAGCCTGGGCGGGCCGGATACAGCCGACGGCAATTGCCGACCAGGTGATTGACTTCCGTAAGACCGTAGAACTCATTGATCGGAATCTGGAGCACCTGGTCGCTCCATTCAAGGACGGCGCCCGGACACGGCTCGCCACCGGTGCCGATGGCTCGCAGGCGCAGGGCAGGCCAGCGCACCCGCGGGCCCTCGATCTGCGCCATGCGCTTGAGCGCGGTGGGCGTCAGAAAAGTGTGGGTGACGCCGTGGCGGGCCAGAAAGTCGAATGCCCATTCGGGCGTAAACCGGTTTTGGCCGGCGACCACCGTGTGGCCGAAGAACCAGCCGGTCAATTGGACGTTCACGATGCCCGCGATCCACGACCAGTCCGAAGGCGTCCACAGCACCTGCCCTGCCTCCCGCATCTGGAGTTCGTAAAACAGGGAGACCGAAGCCAGGTAGCCCAGCAGCAGCCGATGGGCGTGCAGGATGCCCTTGGGCATTCCGGTGGAGCCGGAGGTATATAGCAGCAAGGCCGGATCCTCGGCCGCCGTATCGACTGGCGCGGGCAGAGGTTCGCAGGCGGCGTAAGAGTCGAAGTCGACTTCTCCGGCCTTTGCGCCGCCGGCGATCACCAGCTGCTTCAGCGCGAGTTCTTCTTGAAGCCCGGCTACCGCGTCCCAGGCGCCGCGGGTGGACACGACGACGCATGCCCCACTGTCATGAATGGCGTGACGCAGGGTGTCACGGCCGTAGAGCAGCGACAGCGGGGCGATGATGGCGCCCAGCTTGTACGCCGCAAGATGCGTCAGTGCCGCTTCGACGCCTTGCGGCGCATAGCAAACCACAACATCGCCTCTTGTCACACCCAGCTTGCGCAGGAAGCTGGCGCAGCGGCCGGCTTCGCGATCGAGTTCGGCATAAGTAAGCCGGCGTGCCGGCTCTGGGCGGGTATCGACGAGGGCGACGTGATTCTCGAGTGCGCCGCGCGCGTGGCGGCCGACGGTCGCCTCAGCCATATTGAAACGCGCCGGCACCCGCAGCTCGAAATGCCGCCTTTGCGCCGCGAAGTCGGGCATGGGAAGCCGACTCCAACGGTTCACGTCGGTGACCAGATCATCGAATGATCGGTCAGACCCGAATGCATCCAAGCCCGTTCTCCTCTTGTTCCTCGTCACGAGGCTGCATGGGCCGGCCCAGCTTGCATTGACGACGAATTCATTCTCATGAACAATGTTCATCGGAACAAGCGATATTTTTCGTTCAAACTCGATCGAGTTTATAGATCATTCAATGACCCTGAAGCAATTGGAAGCGGTGTATTGGGTGATCCGGCTGGGAACCTTTGCTAAGGCAGCCGCCAAGCTGCACGCCACCCAGTCAACCATCTCGTCACGGATCCAGGAGCTCGAATCCAGCCTGGGGGTGATGCTCCTCGACCGTGGCAAACACACTTCGCGCCCGACCGCCAAGGGCCGGGAGTTGATCGGGATGGCCGAGCGGATGCTGGGCATCAGCGCCCAGATTCGCGCAACGGTGGGCGAGGCTCGGGCCCTTTCCGGCGTGATCCAGGTTGGCATCGCGGAGTTTGTCGCCCACTCCTGGCTGCCAGCATGGGTTGCCGCCGCCAATCGGCGCTACCCGGCGGTGCGGCTGGAGATGGATGTCGACCTGACTCAAGGTCTGATCGACAAACTGGGCAGCGGCCAGATCGACGTGGCTCTCCTGCCCGGTCCGCTGCGCGATGTCGGCCTTCACCAGCGCTCGTTGGGCGGGGTGCAGTTCGCATGGATGGCCAGCCCTACGCTCGGAGTGCCCGCCGGCCCGATCCGGGGCGGGGATTTTCAAGGTTTCCCCGTGCTGCTGCTATCGAACAAGTCAAATCTGTATTCCATCCTGCAGGCGTGGTTCGAGAGCAGCGGGGTGACCCTGGAGCGCATGAACCTGTGCAACAGCCTGGCCACGTTGGCGTCGCTGACGATCGCCGGAGTTGGCATCGCCTACCTCCCGCTCGATTTTCACCGCGCGGATATCGCAGCCGGACGACTGCAACTCCTGGACGCCCATCCGGAACTGCCGCCGCTGGAGTATGTCTGCGCCTACCGGAGCGACTTGAGCGAGCCGCTGGTTCCGTTATTGGCGCAGCTGGCAGTCGAGACCAGCACCTTTCCCGCGGTGCTCAGCTCTCGTAGTCGTTTTTCAGCTTCACCGGTTTCGATGAGTGCCGGCGCATGCGCAGGTTGAGCGCCTCCACCGCGACGGAGAAAGCCATCGCGAAATAAATGTAGCCCTTGGGCACGTGATGCTCGAAACCTTCCGCGATCAGCACGACCCCGATCACCACCAGGAAGGCGAGCGCCAGCATCTTCACCGTGGGATGAGCGGACACGAATCTTCCGATCGTGCCAGCGAAAACCATCATCAGGGCGACCGACGCGATGACCGCGGCGATCATCACCGCCAGCTCGTCCACCATGCCGACGGCGGTGATGATGGAATCCAGGGAGAACACCATGTCCACCACCATGATCTGCAGGATCACGGCCGTGAACGTGGCTTTCACCCTGCTGGAGGCCTGCCCTTCGTCGCCTTCCAGCGACTGGTGAATCTCTCCCGTACTTTTCCAGATGAGGAAGAGCCCGCCGCCGATCAGGATCAGGTCGCGCCCTGAAATCTCCTGCCCGAGCAACGGCAGCGTGAACAAGGGCGCCGTGAGGCCGACCAACCAGGCCAGCACCAGCAGCAGGCCGAGCCGCATGAACATCGCCATGAACAGCCCCAGCCGCCGTGCCAGCTCTCGTTGGTGCTGCGGCAGTTTGTCCACCAGGATGGAGATGAACACGGTGTTGTCGATGCCCAGCACTAGTTCAAGTGCTGTCAGCACGGCGAAGGCAATCCAGGCTTGCGGATCGGTCAGCAGTTCCACCACTTGGGGTGCTCCTTGAGTTGGGCCGGCCGATCATGCACTGGTTCTATCATCCTGGCCATTGGGCGCACCCCGGAGGCTCAGGATGCTCACGCCGGGTCCGCCGGTATGATGGCGGCGCGCAGGTGCCGGCTAATCGCACTGCGCGGCAACACAACATCATGAGAATCATCATTCTGGGCGCCGGCCGGGTCGGCGAGAGCGTCGCGGAAAGTCTGGTCTCCGAGCAAAACGACATCACCGTGGTGGACCGTGACCCGGAGCGCCTGCGCGAGCTGGAGGAGAGGCTCGACCTGCGTGGCGTCGCGGGTAACGGCATCCAGCCTTCGGTGCTCGAGCGTGCCGGCATTCGTGACGCGGACATGCTGATCGCCTGCGCCGCCATGGACGAGACCAACCTGGTGGCTTGCAAGGTGGCGCATGACCGATTCGGTGTGCCGACCACCATCGCCCGGCTGCGCTCGGCCGAGTTCATCGAAAGCGACCCCTTGCTCGGCAACAGCGGCTTCGCCGTGGACGATGTGATCTGCCCCGAGGAATCGGTCGTTGGCTACATCGAGAAGTTGATTGCCTATCCAGAGGCTTTGCAGGTGCTGGAGTTCGCCCAGGGCGCGGCCCATCTCATCGCGGTGCGCGCCGTGGCCGGCAGTGTATTGGTCAATCACACTCTTGCCGAATTCCGCGAACACTTTCCGCGTGCCGAAATGCGGGTGGTCGCCATTTACCGGTCCGACACGGAGCAGCCCTGCGAAGCCTCGACCCGCATCTTGCCGGGCGACGAGGTGTTCCTGCTGGCGGACAAGGAACACATCCGCCTTGCGCTGGCGGGCATCCACAATTCCGACAGCCCGGTGCGTCGCATCATGATCGCCGGCGGCGGTAACGTGGGGCTGCGGCTGGCTCGGCGACTGGCGGGACGCTACCAGGTGAAGCTGATCGAAAGCGATGCCAAGCGCTGCGAATACCTGGCGTCCGATCTGCCGTCCGACATGCTGGTGCTCAATGGCGACGCCACCGACGAGGAACTGCTCGGGGACGAGAACGTGGGCGACATGGACCTGTTCCTGGCGCTGACCAGCGACGACGAAGACAACATCCTGGCTTCGATGCTTGCCAAGCGGATGGGCGCCAGCCGTGTGCTGGCGCTGATCAACCGCCGCGCGTACGCCGACCTGATGCAGGGCAGCACCATCGATATCGCCGTGTCGCCGGCCCATGCCGTCATCGGCGAGTTGCTGATGCATGTGCGGCGCGGGGACGTGGTGGCGGTGCACAGCCTGCGCCGTGGCGCGGCGGAGGCGCTGGAGGGAATCGCGCGCGGCGACGCCAAGACCTCCAGGCTGGTGGGCCGAAGCATGGAGCAGCTCGATGCGGTGCTGCCGTCCGGCGTGCGTGTTGGCGCCGTCGTGCGCGGTTCTGGGCGCGGACAGAAGGTGCTGATGCCGCACCATGACGTCGTGGTGGAAACCGACGACCACCTGATCATGTTCATACCGAGCAACAAACAGGTTCGCGAAGTGGAGCGCCTGTTCCAGGTCAGCGCCACTTTTTTCTGACCGTCATCCTCCATGGAAATCCTCTTACCGGTCCTCGCGGTCTTCGCGCGTGTGCTGGCTGGGTTTTCGCTGGCATTCCTGGTGCCGCTGGTCTGGGCCTGGCAACTGGACGGCCACGAACTGGCAACCGTTTGGGCGGGCGGTTTCCTCGCCACCGCCGCTTCCGGGCTGGTGCTGGACCGAACCACCAGCCGCCACCGCCGGGAATTGCAGCCCAAGGACGGGTTCCTGCTGGTCAGTTTGGTATGGATGGTGTTGCCGGCCTACGCCGCGGTGCCCTTGATGCTGACGGTGCCGGACATCGATTGGTTCGTTGCCTACTTCGAAGGCATGAGCGCACTCACGGCCACCGGAGCCACCGCACTGACCGGACTGGACGCGTTGCCGATTTCAGTCAACGTGTGGCGCTGCTTTCTCCAGTATGTGGGTGGGCTGGGCATCATCCTGCTGGTGGTCGCGGTGCTGCCGATGCTGGGGCTCGGCGGCATGCAGCTTTATCGGGCCGAGACACCGGGGCCCATGAAGGACGCCAAGCTGACACCTCGGATCGCGGAGACCGCACGCGGGTTATGGACCGTTTACTTCGTGCTGTCCGCTGCCTGCCTGCTCGCCTATCGCTGGGCCGGCATGACCTGGGCCGATGCCTTCATGCACATGTGCACCACCATGGGACTGGGTGGCTTTTCGTCGCACGACGCCAGCTTCGGGTTCTGGAACTCGCCGTCCCTCGAAGCGGTCGCGATCGTGTTCATGACCCTCTCGGGCATCAGCTTCGCCCGCTACTTCGTCCTGTGGCGCGAGCGATCGCCCAGGCGCCTGTTTGCCGACCCGGAGGTTCGCGCCTATCTCGCCGTGCTGCTGGTGTCCGCCACGGCCGTGGGGGCGACGCTGATCCATCACGGCACGTACGACAGTTACGCCCAGGCGGCGCGTGCCGCGGCATTCCACGTGGTGTCGCTGGCGACGACCACCGGCTACGCGTCGACCGACTACGCGTTATGGCCGGCCTTTGCGCCCGTGCTGATGATTTTCCTGGGCTGTTTTGTCGCCTGCGCCGGCTCGACCGGCGGCGGCATCAAGATGGTTCGCATGATCGTGCTGGTCAAGCAGGCGCGGCGCGAACTGGTGCGCATCATTCACCCGCGTGTTGTCAACCCCGTCAAGCTCGGCGGTGGGACGGTGTCCTCGAACGCGATCTCGACGATGCTGGGCTTCATGTTGATCTATGGCGCCACCATCGTTGGTTTCACCATGCTCCTGCTGCTGTCCGGCCTGGACCTGATCACCGCGTTTTCGGCAGCGATCGTTTGCGTCAACAACATCGGGCCGGGGCTGGGGTTGGTCGGTCCGTCCCAGAACTTCGGTTTCCTGAATGATTTCCAGCTCTGGGTCTGCACGGCGGCCATGCTGCTCGGGCGGCTGGAGCTGATGACCGTGCTGGTGCTGTTCACGGCCAAGTTCTGGCGTAAATAATCAGGAGGGAGACGGTCCGTCTTGATTCAACAACCGGCTTGAATTGACACCGCGTAGGGCTGCCCCTAAAGTGGAGCTCGGCGCTTCCCCACAGAATCGAGTCATGAGTTATACATTGCCTGAGTTTTTCGCCCATGCCATCGCCCTGGAGAAGGAAGCGGCCGATCGCTACCTCGAACTCGCCGACATGATGGAGGCTCATCGCAACGACGCCGTCTCCCAATTGTTCAGGGATATGGTGGTGTTTTCGACAATGCACCACGATTCGATCGTCGAAAGAGCTGGCGCCATGGAGTTGCCAAGGCTGAAGTCGTGGCAGTACCGATGGACCAGCCCGCCCGAGGCCGGAGGGGACGAGGCCTTCGATTTCATGCTCGAGCCCTACAACGCCTTGCGCTACGCACGAGAGAACGAGGTGCGGGCGATGGAGTACTACAGTTCCGTGGGCCTGGAGACGAACGATCCCGAGATCAAGCGGATGGCAGCCGAATTCGCGGGTGAGGAATCGGAGCACGTCGACGCCCTGGACGATTGGCTGGCCCGCACGCCGCGGCCATCGGCCGCCTGGGCGGACGACCCGCATCGCGAAACGCGGGCATAGACGCGGTCATTCGCAGAGCTTGCGAATGTCCTCAGGGATTGGGATCGCATGGATGCGCTTGCGGTCCAGCGGGTCGCGAACACAGAACACGCGGGTCTCGATGCTCTCGCAGATCAGGTCGTCGTCCCGAGTGACGGTGTGCTTCTGAATGAATACCTTGGCGCGCCATTCCTGCACCGTGGTACTGATCGTGAGCCGCTCGCCGTAGGTGGCGCTCTTGACAAAGCGCGCGTGATGCTCGAGCAGCGGAGTGCCGATGATTCCGGTCGTTCCCTCCAGCACATGCCAGGGCGGGACCCCGCAGGTCATGAAGAAGTGCAGCGAGGAGGCATCCATCCAGCGGTGATAGCGCGGAAAAAAGACGATTCCGGCGGGATCGCAGTCACCGAAACGGATTTCGACATTCATCGTCGTTGTCTTGGTCATTCGATATTTCTCTGGCGCGACAGCATCTTCCCATTCTCGCAGCCTTGCGGCACCGACCGTGGGCCAGGGGTGGTCACGGGTGTCTTGCGGTCATCAGCCAGCCTTGCACCGGCAAGCCCGCCTCGTTTCGCAGGTGCACCGGCTCGGCGCCAATTGCCTCGAAGCCCGCATTGCCAAGCACCTCCTCTACGTAACTGCGGACGTGGCTGTAGCGGCCATGGGGATTGAGATGAAATTGTTGCTGCCGGTCCGCGCTGTCCAGGCGTTCCAACGTGAACACCAACCAGCCGCCAGAGCGCAGCGCGCGATGGGCAGCCTCCAATGCCGGCTCCAGCGCACCAAAATAACAGAGGGTGTCGGCGGAGATGATCACGTCGAAGACTTGATGCACCGACTGCAAGTAAGCCGTGAGCTCGGATTTGATGAGCTCGGCGTAAACCTTGCGAGCCTCGGCCTTGGCCAGCATGCGAGCTGACAGGTCGACGCCCACCAGCCGCTGAGCGTAAGGGACGATCAGCGGACCGCACAGGCCGGTCCCGCAGCCGGCGTCCAGCACCTGCAAGGCGGCGGCGGGCGAGCCCCACAGGCGTGCTACCGCGTCCGCCACAAACCGCGGCGCCTGGTAAGTAAGCCGCTCCAGGTTGACGTCGAAGTGGTCGGCGAACTCGTCGAACGTGGCTTCGACGTACGCGTCCGCCGCGCGCGCCGGCACGCCTTGGCCCGTGCAAGCCGCCAGGTAGTGCTTGGGCACCGGGTTTGCAGGCTCCTCGGCCAGCCAGTCGCGATACACCTTCGCGGCCTCCTCGAAGCGGCGCAATGTGTAATACGCAATCCCCAGCATCTTGCGGGCATGGTGCTGCTTGGGATTGACGATCAGCGCTTCGCAGTACTGGGCGAGCGCTTCCTGAGTGCGTCCCATGACCCTGTACAGATTGCCCAGGTTGCTGTGGGCCTCGGGCCGCTGAGGGTCCAGCGCCATGGCCTGCCGATACGCGGTCTCGGCCTCGGCGTGGCGGCCCTGCGCACGGCGCAGCGCGCCCAAGTTGGTCAATAGGGAGGGGTCGCGCGGCGACATCTCCGCCGCTTTTTCGTAGGCGTCGGCAGCTTCGTCCAGGCGCTGGCATTCCAGCAGGATGTTGCCCAGGTTGTTGTACCAACCGGGCACGCCGGGATCGAGCTCGATCGAGCGGCGGATGTACGTGATCGCGGGATCGCTATGTCCCATCTGATGGTGCAGCACGCCAAGAAAATGCAT
>JBKJHN010000222.1:0-21558 GCA_046599015.1 Ramlibacter sp. | reverse complement strand
CCTCAAAGTGGAGCTTCCACTTCTGACGCGGGGGTTGATGGGCGCCTCGTACATTGCCGTGAACTATTGGTGGGCGGTGATGATTGCGATCGGCCTGGTGTATGTCGTGATCCGACTTATATTGGCATTGCCCGAAGGGCGTTACGCATGGGACAAGTTCAAGCTGACCCTCCCGGTCGTTGGCAAGATCTTGAACAAAGCCACAGTCGCGCGCTTTAGCCGCAGCTTCGCCACGGCCATGAAGGCAAATGTGCCGCTGGTTACGGCATTCCAGCTGGTTGCGCGGGTCGTGGACAATGCGTTCTTTGAGGCTCGCATCTTGCAGATGCGCGTCGGCGTAGAACGCGGCGAAATTCTCAGCCGCGTCATGCGCACCTCGGGCATTTTTTCCCCGATCGAGTTGCAGTTGATTACCGTCGCGGAACGAACGGGCGAGATCGATCAGGCGGTGGAACAGATCGCCATGATGTACTCAGAGGAAGTCGAGTACGAGGTGTCAAAGTTGAGCCAGAGCATCGAGCCATTGCTTCTCGCGCTAATGGGCGTGCTGGTCGCCTTGGTAGTCCTTGGCATCTTCTTACCCATGTGGAACCTGGGCCAAGCCTACCTGAAATAATCGGCGGCTCAAGGGCCCGACCGGGCCTTAGTGGCCGGGCACCCAGCGGCGAGGCGCATCTGGTTTGCAACCTGGGGGTTCGCGGCATCATAAGTTGCTGCGGCAGCACACAGGTCCGCTGCCGACGTGCTGGCTGGCGGCGCGTCCACCGCTTTCGGCATGTACGAACCCCTGATTGAGTAAATGTACGCGCCAGCAAGGCCCAGCAAGACGCACAGGAACGCTTTGGTCAGAGTCATACAGGCCCTCCCTCTCGCAGGGTAGAAAATTTATTGTACTCCGCACGCGGATGAGTTGTACCAGCACGCGTGCCCGACACGTAGACACGTTGCTAATATCCGTAGATGCCCACCCCACTGCAACTCGCTGAAGGCGACCCAATCCTGCTTGACGCTGTGCGGCGTAGCCGCCAGATGTTGAACCGGCGCGCCCTGGTGGGTGCGGCGGCGAGTGCCATGCCCGTGCCCGGCCTGGATTGGGCGGTGGACGCCGCCCTGCTCTCCCGTTTGATTCCTGCGATCAACGCCGAGTTTGGCCTCACGCCCGCGCAGCTGGATCTGCTGCCCGCTCACAAACGCGAGCAGGTGCAAAAGGCGCTTGCGATGGTGGGGTCGGTGTTGGTGGGCAAGTTCATCACCCGCGACCTGGTGATCCGCATGGCGCAGAGCATGGGCAGGCGCCTGACAGTGCGGCAAGCAGCCAAGTACGTGCCACTCGCCGGCCAGGCACTCTCGGCCGTGATGGGTTACGCCGCCCTGCGCTACCTGGGCGAAGAGCACATCAAGGATTGCGTGCAAGTCGCCAAGGCTGCACAGCTGCAGCTGCCCGCCCCGGCCAGCAAGCGCCTTACCCGAGCGGTGAAACCCCGACCGGCGTAGGTGCTCGAACCGCGCTGGTGGCGCGAATTACAGCGACAGCAAGCGCTGGAAGAACGAGCGGTAGCGGCGCAGCGCCAACCGCATGTTCTCCGTCGACTGGCTGGTGGACTGGTCCAGCCCGCTCTCGATGCTCCACGGCCCTGCGCATTTCTTCGGTGTCGGCTTCGCCGCGCTGGTCGCGTATCGCAATGGCCTGGGCCGCGCGGTAGTGCTCCACCACGGCGGGGTGGTCCACCGAGATGTCGGCCGCCCTGCCCTCAAAATCCGCCATCGGGTAGCCGCGCTTTCGCATCAACTCCTGCACCAGCACCTCGGCTTCCTGCGCCACGCCCTTGGGGTTGTCGACAAAGCGTCCTTGCAAGGCTCGCCATGCCTGCGTGAACCGAGAGGTGTCTGCCGTCGAGAGCATCCATGCCGCAACGACGATCAAGACCACGATGACGGCCAGGATGCCGAGCGTCTGATTGTCCATGGGATCGAATTCATATGAGTCTCCTGTCGATCGCGTCGATTGACCCCGAAACCAAGCTGATGCCATGCTGGCTGGTAGGTCAGCGCACTGGCCCGAGCACCGAAGAGTTCATGAACGAAGCCAAGCGCCGCTACAGCCCGCCTGCTTTCGTGAAGGCGACAAAGCAGATCGTCAGCGGCAACCCGGAGAAAGACCTAATCAGCACCAGCCTTGTCGAGCGTGCCAACCTGTCGATGCGCATGGGCAACCGCCGTCTCACCCGCCTCACGAACGCATTCAGCAAGAAGATGGCGAACCACATGCACGCCATGTCTTTCTGCTTCATGGTCTACAACTTCGTGAAGATCCACTCCAGCATTAAGACCACACCGGCGCTGGAAGCGGGCGTTACCGACTTCCTGTGGTCAATGGAAGATATCGTGGTGATGGCAAACATGGCCTCGCGCAATCGCCTCTGCATAGAGCGCCGCAATTCCGAACACGTCATCTAGGCCAGCGTATAGCGCGTGGTTTTCAATACGCGCTAGGGCTGATTCAACTCCGCCGATGCCGCCGCCCGCGAATCCCACCAATCCGCCGAAGGTCACGATGATTTCATCGTGGACAGCCACGACGAAATCTACGTCCAGCACTTATCTGTCTTTCAGTGCCAGCAAGACAGCGTAATGTTTGCTAATGACGCGGCGCGTTACCTCAACAACCTCGCGCTTTTGGGCTGCAGTTTTGGCCTCCACCTTCACCTTGGGGGCGATATGGACGCGCGGGTGCGTACGGGCGTGCGCCTCCACTTTATCAAGCGTCAACATTGCATTCTCCGGGTGGGCCAATGGCAAATTTGCCATCAGACAAATGTACCGCAGCCGGTACAGCGGCGCTAGAGGACGGCTCCTACATCCCCGCCAGGCGGGGGAAATTGTGGTTTCGCATCACGCGAGTCCGAAAGTAACTTCACGCGCAATCGATTGCAAATCCGCGCAGCAGTTAAAGGTTCTAACCGCGCGCGGTTACACACCTAGACTGAAACTGCACCATGACCCGCCTTTGACTTGTCAGCCATGCGTCGAAGGACTTTTCGGTACAGTTCCTGGTCTGCCAGTTCTTCCATGATCGCCTCGAACAGGGGCGGTTCGACCATGTAGAAGGCAGCTCGGTTGTGATTCAGCACGGCCACCGGGCGATTGTTTGCTGCCCGCAACACAGCCGCCGGGTTCTTCTTGAACTCGGACATGCTTACCGCGACGTCTGCGAGAATAACTTCCATATTGACTCCGAAATCAGAGCTAAATATAGCTACGAATTAACGGGCTGTCAATCAAGCCGCCCACGTCGGCGGCGCCAGCAGCATCAAACTGCGCCCGGGCCGCTCCTTCAAGCGGCATATCCACTGCTGGCGCACCCACGCATCCGCAACCCTCTCCAGCCCGCTGATCTGTACAACGTCCGGCCCAATGCCGATCAGTTGCACGGCGACCATGTTGGCCGC
Organism: Ramlibacter sp.; assembly: GCA_046599015.1. Taxonomy (GTDB): domain Bacteria; phylum Pseudomonadota; class Gammaproteobacteria; order Burkholderiales; family Burkholderiaceae_C; genus Ramlibacter. The sequence continues at coordinate 18,109 of JBKJHN010000222.1, read as the reverse complement.
GGGGCCGTTCTCAGGATGGGGTTTGAGTTGAACCGCATGGGACCGGCCCTGACTCGTGTACACCGCGAAAGGCTTCAGGAGCAGGGATTCATCTCACAAGTAATCCCCGGCTGGTACATAGCGAACCGTCCGGATGAAATTCGTGGGTCCTCGACGTTCTGGTACGCCAACCTGGACAACTTTGTATCGGCCTATGCCACTTCGCGTTTCGGCGCTCGCTGGCAGACATCGGCTGAACTGTCCTTGCTTCGCCACAGTGGCGAGACGGGGGCCATCAAGCAGTTGGTGGTCCATTCCCCTGAAGCGAGCAACCAGGTTCTCCAACTGCCACACGCCTGCTCGCTGCTCATGTACAAGGTCAAAGAGAGCACGCTCAGCGACAAAGTTGTTGCAAGTGACGTCGGCCTGAGGTCGCTGCCGCTGGAAGAAGCGCTGGCCAAGGTCAGCCCGCAATTCTTCGTTGTCCAGAGCACGGCTGCGCAGATCGCCCTTCGAGCGGTGGACGCAACGGAGCTCGCGCGCACCCTCCTCGGTGGCGACCACTCATCCATCGCCGGCCGGCTCGTCGGGGCTTTGCGCGCAGTCGGGCGGCCCGCCGCCGCAGATGACATCGGCGAGGCGATGAAGGCCGCCGGACACCGGATCACGGAAGCTGGGCAAGGCGAAAGTCAAGCAGGACGTATTGCAGAAGGGGCAGTTGCCCGCATGGTTCGCCGCTGTGCGCCAGCCAGAGCGCCGAAAAGATGATGAGCAAACCCCACAAGGCCCAGGAAGTTGCGTGCAAGGTGGCAGGCCTAGAAGGGCTGACGCTGCACGGCCTGCGCCGTTCCTTCAAGTCCCTGACGGAGTGGCTGGAGATTCCGGCCGGCGTGGTGGCGCAAGTCATGGGCCACAAGCCCAGCGCGACAGCCGAGAAGCACTACACCGTGCGACCGCTAGACCTGCTGCGCCTGCACCATGAGCGCATCGAGGCGTGGGTTCTGGAGCAGGCCGGGGTGAAGTTTTACCCCAAGGCCGGGGCCGGTGGCTTGCGCGTGGTGGCCGGATAACGAGCACATTGCATCCCGTAACGTTACGCGATACAATCACGCATGATTAAGACATTCCGGCACAAGGGCCTGAAAGCCTTTTTTGATAGTGGAAGCATGGCAGGCATTCAAGCTGCCCATGCCCCACGACTGGCCGCCATGCTGCGCCGCTTGAACGAAACGACCAACGCCCAAGGGATGAACCTGCCGGGCTGGAAGTTGCACCCTCTCAAAGGGCGCGACCTTAAAGGGCACTTTTCGGTTTGGGTGAACGGCAACTGGCGAATGACATTCATGTTCGATGGCACCGACGCTGTGTTGGTGGACTATCAGGACTATCACTGAGCAACTGGAGAGCAACTATGGCACGCATGTTTAACCCCCCGCATCCCGGCCTGACGCTGCGCGATGACGTCTTGCCCGCGCTGGGGCTGACCGTGACCCAAGCCGCGCAACAGCTTGACGTGTCGCGCGTGGCCTTATCCCGCGTGCTAAATGGCCGGGCTGCCATATCGCCTGAAATGGCTCTTCGCGTGGAGGCATGGCTAGGTGTGGAACGTGGAGGCGAAGCCCGCCTGTGGCTGGCAGAACAAAGCGCCTATGACGTGTGGCAAGCCGCACAACGATTCAAGGCAGCGCTGATGCATGTGAAGCCTGCGCCGATGACCGCGTAATCGTTTTGCCCCAGCTAGGTTTAGCGGCTGAAAAGCGGGAACCTTCACCCGCCTGCTGGTGCATCCTGAATTGAGGGCTGCGCTGTGAAGGGGTGCGATGATGAGCAACCTAAATTTGATTATCCGAATCGCTGGCAGAGATGCGTTGCCGATTCGTGCCATCCCTTATGTGACCGGCTGGGTGCGCGCGGTGTGATTGGTCAGTGGTCTGCGGCCAGTCATGTCGTGTGTGCCCCCGGCCACACGGTACAAACCATGCACTGGTGGCTACATGGTGGCTACATGACGACAAATAGAAAAGGGTTTGCTCCTAACTTAATAGCAGCAAACCCTTATGTGGATTGGTAGGACGTACAAGATTCGAACTTGTGACCAACGGATTAAAAGTCCGCTGCTCTACCAACTGAGCTAACGTCCCGCAAAGCCTGCCATTATATCGGCCTGGATTCCCTTTCCTTCGGCGCGGCCAGCCGGTCCAGCACCCACCCGGCTGCGCATTGCCCGAATGTCGCCGTGACGCTGACAACCGACCCGTAGCCGTGGCAGTTGAGCGAGCCGTCGCCTTCAATGGCACACGACGGGTCTGGCGGTGCTACTGCTTCGCGGCTGAACACGCAGGCCACACCGATTTTTTTGCCTTCGCGCGGCGCGCCGTGGAACTTGCGCAAACGATTACGCAACTGGGCCAGCAACGGATCGTGCGTCGCGTTGGCCAGGTCGTCGATATCCACTTTGTGCGCCAGTCTCTTGCCGCCCGCTGCGCCGACTGTCACGAACAAACTCCGCGTGTGCAGTGCCCAGTCCGCCATGGCGGTCTTCGCTGTCACCTGATCGCAGGCGTCGATCACCGCATCGACTCCTGGCGGAAGCAGCTGCGGCCAGTTCTCCGGCTGGACGAACTCTTCGACACGGTGCACGACACAGCGCCGGTTGATCTGAAGAATGCGCTCGTGCATGGCCTGCACCTTGGCCTGCCCCAGGGTGCTCTCGATGGCGTGAATCTGCCGGTTGATGTTGGATTCGGCGATGTGGTCGAGATCGATCAGCGTGATTGCACCGACGCCGCTGCGGGCCAACGCCTCGGCGGCCCATGACCCGACGCCGCCAACGCCCACCACCGCCACATGCGCGGCACGGATCGCCGCCGCGCCCGTCAGGCCGTACAAGCGCTCCAACCCGCCGAAGCGGCGCTGGAGATCCGCGGTCTCATCGAGATGGGTCACGAACGATCGGGGCTGGACATGCGCCCGATTCTAGGTGCACGGCATGCACAGCCTCCTAACGCAGGCGCGCCAGCCTCTCCTTGGCCGCAACGGCGGCTTCGGATTGCGGATAGGCCTTCACCAGTTCATCCAGCGTGCGCCGCGCACCTGGCATGTCCTTCAGTTCGATCAGGCAATTGGCGATGGACAACACGGCCTCAGCGGCGCGCGGATGATCCGGTGATGCCGCCAACAGGCCGCGGAAGTTGCCAATCGCGCCCCTGTAATCGCGGATGGCGTATTGCGAGTTGCCCAACCAGAACAGCGCGGTGGCCCGGAAGCCGCTCTGCGGATAACGCCGGATGAATTCGGTAAAGGCGTTTTGCGCGGCCGGAAAATCACCTTTGCGGAAGATCGTCAGCGCAGCCTCGAAGTCGCGCGCTTCATTGGGGTCCGCGATGAACTCGCGGCCGTCCACGGATACCTTGGAGGGCTCGACCTTGCGCAGACGCTCTTCGACGCTCTGGGCGCCTTGGGCGATGTCCTTTTGACGCCGCTGCGTTTCGGCCAGTTCACGCAGCACCTGCTCGTTCTGGCCATTCAACCGGGCTATCTCGCCGCGCAGCGCTTCGATCTGGTTCTGCAGTTCCAGCAGGCTGCGGCGCATCTGCGTTGCATCCTGGCGCTGGATCTCGCTATCGCGTTCGACAGCCAGGCGCTGGTTCTCGACCCGCTGGCGCAGCTCCAGGATCGCGCGGCGTGCTTCGTCGTCATCGAACAGCGCGGCCGAAGCCACGGAGCTGCCGCCAAGGCACAACGCCGCGCAACCGGCAACGGCGACGCGGCGCCAGGAGAAATGCTGGAGGAAGGTGTTGCTGCTCATCATCGGTAAACGATTTCGGCGCGCCGGTTCTGGGCCCACGAAGCTTCGTCGCTGCCGGGCGCGGTTGGCTTCTCCTTGCCGAAGCTCACCGCTTCGACCTGGCTGTCGGGAACACCCAGCAAACCCAATGAGCGACGCACGGCTTCGGAGCGCCGTTGGCCGAGCGCCAGGTTGTATTCGCGCCCGCCGCGCTCGTCGGTGTGGCCTTCGATGGAGACGCGTCGCCTGGCATTGGCCTTGAGGAAACGCGCGTGGGCGTCGACGAGGGACTGGAACTCCGGCTTGATGACATAGCTGTCGTAGTCGAAGTAGATGATGCGCGCCACGTTCGCCGGGCCCGCAATGCTCCCCGGCGCCTCGTCGGTCACCACCGGCGCGACGCTGCTCTGCGCGCCCCCACCAGGGGGCGCACCCCCGCCGGGTTGGCTGGTGACCGCGCTCGGATTCTTGTCTTCGACGGGCACGTCGTCGAGCTTCACGCTCGAGCAACCGGCTACAGCTACCGCGACCGCCAACGCGGCGAATATGCGCTTGAACATCCAATTAACTCCTGTTGATTTCATTTCTGGAAAGGTCCCCAGTCTGGCTCGCGGATATCGCCGCTCTGGCCGGACAGCCTAGCCTTGATTTTGCCGTCGAGTGTGGTGGTCATCAGTGCTTCACGCCCATTTTGCCGCGTTGCGTACACGATCAGGCGCCCATTCGGCGCAAAGCTGGGACTTTCATCGGCCGTCGTGTCCGTCAGCGAGCTGACATTTCCACTGCCGAGCTCCATCACTTGCAGCTTGAATGCACCGCTGATTCGGGAGACGAAGGCAAGCCAGCGGCCGTCCGGGCTCAACGCAGGAGATATGTTGTAAGTTCCGGTAAACGTCACGCGTTCCGGATTCCCGCCGCTGGCGGACATGCGATAGATCTGAGGCGCGCCGCCCCGATCGCTTACGAAATAGATGTTGCGGCCGTCGGGCGAAAAGACCGGTTCGGTATCGATGCCGCTGGATTGGGTGAGCCGGCGCGGCTCCCCGCCGTTGGAACTGATCGTGTAGAGCTGGGAGCCGCCGTCGCGACTCAAGGTGACGGCGAGCATCCGCCCATCAGGCGCCCATGCCGGCGCGCTGTTCGATCCGCGGAAGTTGGCGATCAGGCGCCGCTTGCCGCTGGCCACCTCGTGCACATAAACCACCGGCTTGCGTGACTCGAAAGAGACGTAGGCCAGTTGTGCTCCACTGGCCGACCAGGCTGGAGAGATGATCGGTTCGGCGCTGGCCAGAGCCGACTGCGCGTTCTCGCCGTCGGAGTCGGCCACCCACAGGTTGTAACGGTTCGCCGCTTTGGTGACATAGGCGATGCGCGTGGAGAACACGCCCTTGTCGCCGGTGAGCTTTTCGTAGATGAAGTCGGCGATGCGGTGCGCCGCCAGCCTCAGGTCTGCGACGGCGACAGCGTAGCTCTGGCCGCCCAGGTCCTGCCCCTTGACGATGTCCCAGAGGCGAAAACGCACGTCCCAACGGCCATCCGCCAACCGGGCGACGCTGCCCACCGCCAGCGAGTCCGCGCCCTTTTGCCGCCATGGCGTCACATCCGGCCGGCTGCTCTCGTCCAGCGCCGCGCCGGCCGCGTCCACCGCGCGAAACTGTCCGCTGCGTTCGAGGTCGGCCTGAATGATGGCGGCAATTATCTGTGGCGATTGCGCTTCGCCGCGAAACGGCGCAATGGCGATCGGCAACTGCGTCAGGCCAACGCCGGTCACCTCGACGCGGAATTGCGCGAAGGCCGGCAAAGCGGCCGCGCCCAACAGGCCGACCAACTGGCGTCGCCGCCACAGCGCAGGAGTATTCATGCTCATTAGTCTCTCATTCATCAATTCAGTTCAGTGACCGGAGTGCTCGCCGCTTGCTTGCCGCTGCAACAGCCATAGTTTGAGGTAGCGATAGTAGGTGACTTCGGCATTGAAAAAGGCCAGCATGAAGCCCCAGCGTCCGTCGAGAAAGCCAAGCTGCAGGACATAGGTGCGAAAGAAGGCCCAGAGCCCATGCCCAATGGCCCGCCCGAATGATCCCTTGCGGCCGGCGCTGGTCATGTCGCGCGCACTCGCCGAAGAGTACCGATTCAGCTTCTCCAGTACGGACTCCATTGAACGGTAGCTGTAGTGGATCATCGGGTTCCGCAAGGTGCCAATCGGCCCCTCGACCTGCAGGTTGGCGTGCAGGAAGTGTTCGGTGAAGCGGCCCTTGCCGCGCCGCGCGAGGCGCCGCGTGTAGTCGGGCGTCCAGCCGCCATGCTTCATGAAGCGGCCGCAGTACATCGAAGTTCGCGGCACCCGAAAGCCATTGACGTCGGTAAGCTCGATAGCCGTGCGGATCTCGGCTGCCAATTCCGGGCTGATGCGCTCGTCGGCGTCCAGCGAGAAGAACCAGTCGCCGCTGGCCGTATCTATGCCGCGGTTGTTCTGCGGGCCGTAGCCCGGCCAGTCGGTCTGGACCACTTGCGCACCTTCGGCGCCGGCCAACGCCGGCGTGCCATCGGTGCTGCCCGAGTCCAGCACGATCACCTCGTCCGCAAAACGTGCCGAGCGGACGCACTCCGCAATGTTGATGGCTTCGTTCTTGGCGACGATGATGATGCTCAGTTTTTGCATGGGGCGCCGCAGCGGCTCAGAGCCGCCGCCCACGTCATAATCAGTGGATTCGAATGGATCGGCTGATTATTGCATCCTCATCTATGGAAAAAGGTCGCGCGTCAGCCGTCACCGCACGGCCTGCATGATCCGCATTGACACCTCCGCGCTTCGATGGCTCGCGCCCTACTTCGGCCGGGCGCGCGGCGCGTGGGCTGCGGCGGTGCTCGCGACGATCGCCGCATCCGCTACGGAGCCCCTGCTTCCCGCGCTGATGAAGCCGCTGCTTGACCGCGGCTTTCAGCCCGGCGGCATCCCGCTCTGGATGGTACCGGCCGCGCTGCTGCTGCTGTTTGCCGTTCGCGGCCTGGCCGGCTTTCTCGCCGACGTTGCGCTGGCCAAGATCACGCAGGATGGGCTGATGGCGTTGCGGCAAGACGTCTTCTCCCGCATCCTGGATGCGCGGCTCGATCTGTTTCGACAGCAGAACGCGTCGACACTTTCCAATACGGTCGTCTTCGAAGTGCAGAACGGCGCCGTGATGCTGGTCAACGCGGTGATCGGTGTGCTGAAGGACAGCGTCGCCCTGGTCGCGCTGCTCGCCTACCTGGTGTATGTCAATTGGCAGCTGACTTTGGTCGTGTTCCTGATCGTGCCCGCAGTGGCGTTGCTGATCCGTACGGTGTCGCGCCGGCTTTACCGCATTGCCCGCAGCACCCAAACCGCGACCAATGACCTGGCGTACGTCGTCGAGGAAAACGTGCTGGCCGCACGTGTAGTCAGGTTGCACGGCGCGCAGAGCGCACAGGCCAGTCGATTCGCGGGCCTCAGCACCGCGCTGCGCCGGCTGGCCATGAAAACCGCAGTGGCCTCCGCGTCCATCACGCCACTGACGCACATGTTGGCGGCCGCCGCACTGTCGCTGGTGATCTGCATTGCGCTATGGCAAAGCCGTGACGGCATCACCGTGGGAACTTTCGCATCTTTCATCACGGCCATGTTGATGCTGATCGCGCCGATCAAACGGCTTTCAGAGGTCGCCAATCCGATTTCCAGAGGCCTGGCCGCCGTGCAGCGCGCCATCGACCTGATCGAGAAGACGCCGGCCGAAGCCGGCGGCACATTCGCGCCGGAGCGCGCGCGGGGCCGGATCGAACTTGAATCCGTCAGCGTCCGTTACCGGGATGACACGCCCGCGGCGCTCGACGCGGTTTCGCTGGTGATCGAACCGGGTCAGGTGGTGGCGCTGGTGGGGCCATCCGGTTCGGGCAAGTCGACCCTCGCCAACCTCCTTCCGCGCTTCGTGCCGCCCACGGGCGGCCGCGTGCTGCTGGACGACCACGAGATTGCCGACTGGCGCCTGGACGCGTTGCGCCGCCAGTTCGCGCTTGTCAGCCAGGACGTGGTGATGTTCAACGACACGCTCGGAGCCAACATCGCGCTGGGCAGCCAATGGGATCCAGTGCGCATTGGCCGGTGCGTGGCCGCCGCCAATCTCGACGCCGTCGTCGCAACTTTTCCCGAGGGATTGCAAACGGTGGTGGGTCACAACGCCGTCACACTTTCGGGCGGACAGCGGCAGCGATTGGCCATCGCCCGGGCCCTCTACAAGGATGCCCCTATCCTGATCCTCGACGAGGCTACCTCGGCACTGGATTCCGCTTCGGAACGGCTGGTGCAGGAAGCGTTGCAGCGCCTGATGGCGGGACGCACCACTTTGATCATCGCCCACCGGCTTTCCACGATCGAACACGCCGACAAGGTGGTGGTGCTGGATCACGGGAAGGTGGTCGAGAGCGGCTCGCCCGCCGAGTTGTTGGAGCGCGGCGGGCTGTACGCCCGTTTGCACGCGCTGCAGTTCGGAGCGGCATGACTGTGCGGCCCATTCCGGCAACGGATCTCCCAGGACCCGCCGATGGGCCCGGGCGGTGGCACGCACTGTTGTCAGTGGCGCTCGCGAGCCTGGGCTTCTTCCTTCCTTTTTCTTCGGCTGGCGTGGCAATCACGCTGGGCGGTCTGCTGGCGCTCGCGTTGGCACGTTTTCGCGTGATTCGCCTGTCCAGGCCCTGGCGAGAGCCGGCGATTGTGGCGGGGCTGGCGTTGTTTGCCTTTATTGCCGCGCACACGCTGTGGACCAGCGGCTTCACCTGGCGCGCCTTGACCGCGGTGAATCATTACCACGAGCTGGTGCTGGCGCCGTTGCTGCTGGCCCTGCTGCAGGACGCCCGGCACCGGCGCGTGTTCATTGGCGGCTTGATCGCAGGAAGTGTGTTGCTGGCCCTGGGGTACTGGGTGTCCCTTGTGGTAGTGACCAGCCCCCAGCCCCTGCTGATCACCCGGCGCATTTCGGCGGGCTTCGCGCTGGCCACATGCGGCTTTATTGTCCTCATGCGCGCGCGTGGCCAGCCTCGGGTCTGGCCGGCACGCGCGCTCGCGGCCTTTCTGGCGGTGACCATACTCTTCGCCATCGACGGGCGCACGGGATACCTGATGCTGCTGCTGTTCGCGTCGTTCGCAGCCTGGACGCACAGTCCGCCGCGCCGGCGCTGGCTGGCGGCACTGGCCGCTCCGCTGCTGATCCTGATGGTGGCAATCACCTCGGTTGGCGTGCGCGACCGGTTCAAGGAGACACTGGCCAGCATGCAACCGGGTGTCCTGAGCTCCACGGTCGTCCGCGTCGAGCTGCTGCGGATCGCCACGGACCTTGCGCGCCAGTATGGCGCCACCGGCGCGGGGTTTGCCAACTACGCTGTCGTGCACGAACAAGCGGCGCGCGCGCGTTCCGCGTCCGAGCCCGGGGACACGGCCAACCTGCGGGCCCACTGGCTGCGCGTCAGCAATCCGCACAACGAATACCTGATGCAGCTGATCGGCGGGGGGGTGGCGTCGTTGTCATTGTTCCTGGCATGGCTGGGCGTCGCTTTGCGCACCGGGGCCCGGGCCAGGACGACCGCCGGGGCCATGTTGATCGCGATCACGCTGGCTTTTGCCGTGAGCTGCCTGTTCAATTCGTCGTTGCTCGACTTCACGGAGGGTCACCTCTACATGGCGCTGCTGGCGTGGCTGCTGGCCGAAATCCGTGCACCCCGGGAACAGGATGATACGCAACGCATCCTGGTCATCTCCACCCGGCAGATCGGGGACGTGCTGCTCACCACACCGCTGATCCGCGCGGCCCGAGAGCGTTGGCCGCGATCGCGGATCGAAGTGCTGGGCTTCCAAGGCACGCTCGGCATGCTGCGCGGCAACCCGGATGTCGACGAAGTCATCGAGACGCCGGCGCGTCCGGGCTGGAGCGGGTGGCGTGCGATGGTGCGGCGCCTTTGGCGCCAGTACGATCTGGCGCTGGTGACCGACCCGGGCGACCGCGCCCACCTGCTGGGCTGGATGGCTGCGCGCTCTCGAAGCGGCATCGTGCCCCAGGGCGGAGGCAGCAACTGGTGGAAGAAGCTGCTGCTCGATCACACCGTGGTGGCGGCGGGCGATCGGGGCGAAGTTCATGTCACCACCGAAAAGCAGTCCCTGCTGGCGCCGTGGGCTGAAGCAGCCGCCAGCAGGGTGCCGCAGGTGACGCTGCCGCAGGGTGCGCCATTGCCGGCCGACGTGCAACGCCAACTGCTCCCCGGCGCGATCGTGCTGCATGCGCCCTCCTTGTGGCCGTACAAGCAGTGGCCCATCGCCCACTTCGAGCGCCTGGTCAAGGCGCTGCTCGAGACGGGGCGGCAGGTCGTGCTCACCGGCAGCGGCAGCGCGCGCGACCAGGAGTGCGTCGCACCGTTGCGTGCCTTGGGGGAGCCCCCGCGGCTGCTGGATTTGTCGGGACAACTGGATTTCAATCAGCTGGTCGTGTTGTTCAAAAGCGCAGCCTTGTACATCGGCCCGGACACCTCGGTTTCGCATCTTGCAGCAGCCACTGGCGTGCCGGTCATCGCGATCTTTGGTCCCACCAACCCGATGCGGTGGGCGCCGTGGCCTGCGCGCGCCGAGGCGCGGGAACTGTTCAAGCGATCCATGGGCGTGCAGCAGGCCGGCAACGTGACCGTACTCCAGAGCGGCCTCCTGCCCTGCGTACCCTGCGGGCGTGCCGGCTGCGAGGACCACCGGCAAAGCCGCAGCGACTGCCTGGTGGATATCACGCCGGAGCGGGTGCTCGAGCAGGCGCTGAAGGTGTTGAACGGGCATGCGGCTCTTCCCCCTCCCTCTTTGGGAGAGGGTTGGGGTGGGGGCACTCGCCTGGTCGAAGCCCCCATCCCTGCCTTCCCCCAAAGGGGGAAGGAGTAATTCAAAGCAGCACGATGTCGTACTGCTCCTGCCCCATCGCGCTTTCGGACTGCAGCGAAATCGCCTTGCCGATGAAATCCGAGAGGCCGGCCAGATGCTGGCTCTCTTCATCAAGAAACAGCTCGATCACTTTGGGCGAGGCCACCACCCGGTACTCGCGGGGGTTGAACTGCCGGGCTTCACGCAGGATCTCGCGCAGGATGTCGTAGGCCACGCTGCGCGCCGTCTTCACGGTGCCCTTGCCCTGGCAAGCGGCGCAGGGCTCGCACAGCATATGGGCCAGCGATTCACGAGTGCGCTTGCGCGTCATCTCCACCAGGCCCAATTGCGAGAACCCCCCGGCCATGGTCTTGACGCGGTCGCGCGCCAGCTGCTTGCGAAACTCCGCCAGCACCGCCTCGCGATGGTCCTCGCGCGCCATGTCGATGAAGTCGACGATGATGATGCCGCCGAGGTTGCGCAGCCGCAGCTGCCGGGCAATCGCCTGCGACGCTTCCAGATTGGTCTTGAAGATCGTCTCGTCGAAGTTGCGGGCACCGACGAATCCGCCGGTATTGACGTCGATCGTGGTGAGGGCCTCGGTCTGGTCGACGATCAGGTAGCCGCCCGACTTGAGCTCCACCCGGCGGCCCAGCGCCTTGGCGATTTCCTCGTCGATCGAATACAAGTCGAAGATCGGCCGCTCACCCTTGTACAACTGAAGGCGCTCGGCCACCTGCGGCATGAATTCCCGGCCGAAGGCCTGCAACGACGTGAACTGTTCGTGCGAATCGATGCGGATCGTCTGAGTCTGCTCGCTGACAAGATCCCGCAGCACTCGCTGGAGCAGGCTCAGGTCCTGGTGCAATAGCGACGTCACCGGCAGGCGCGCGGCCGCCTCGCGGGTGCGGGCCCAGGTCTTGCGCAGGTAGGCGATGTCCTCGGCCAACTCGGCATCGCTCGCATCCTCGCCATTGGTGCGCAGGATGAATCCTCCGCCATCGCTGCCGACCAACGTCTGCAAGCGGGCGCGCAAAGCATCGCGCTGCTCTGCCGGAATCTTTTGCGACACGCCCACGTGATCGTCCTGCGGCAGAAAAACGAGCAACCGGCCGGCGATGCTGATCTGTGTCGAGAGCCGAGCTCCCTTGGTGCCGATCGGGTCCTTGATCACCTGCACCATCAGGGACTGGCCCTCGAACACCTGCTTTTCGATGGGTACTTGCGGCTGGGTGTTGCGGACGAACCCTGGCGGCTCCCCTTCAGGCTGGCGATGCCACACATCGGCGACGTGCAGGAACGCGGCCCGTTCCAGCCCGATGTCGACAAACGCCGACTGCATGCCGGGCAACACCCGCGCCACCTTGCCGAGATAGACGTTGCTGACCAGGCCTCGCTCCAACGTGCGCTCCACGTGCAGTTCCTGCACCGCGCCGCTTTCCACGACGGCCACACGCGTCTCCTGGGGCGACCAGTTGATCAGGATGTCCTGCTGCATATTCTGATAATTGCGGGACAGATCTTTAGCTCTGTCCTCAACTGACTAAATATTTGCGGGACAGATCTTCAGCTCTGTCCTCAACTGACTAAATACGAAAGCCGAACGCTCGCAGCAACTGCGCTGTCTCGTGCATCGGCAAGCCCATGATGCCAGAGTAGCTGCCGCTGATGTGCGAAATATAAGCGGCCGCCCTGCCCTGCACCGCGTAAGCACCGGCCTTTCCCAAAGGTTCGCCGGTGGCCACGTAACGCCTGATCTGCGCTGTCGTGAGTTCGGCGAAAGTCACCCGCGAATCGCTTGATGCATGCAGCCGCTTGCGTCCGTTCTGGATCGCGATTGCGGTGAGCACACGATGGGTTGTGCCGGAGAGTTCACGCAGCATCCGCGCGGCGTCGCCCGCGTTTTCCGGCTTGCCATAGATCGTGCGGCCGAGGGCCACGGTGGTGTCCGAGCACAGCACCGGCGCGGGGGCGAGGCCGCGGCTGCGCAAGCGCTTCAGCGCGGCGTCGAGCTTGAGGCCGGTGACGCGCTTCACGTAACGGGCGGGCGCTTCCCCAGGCAGCATCGCTTCCAGCGACTCGGTGTCTTCGCCCGCGTCAGGCAGCAGCAGTTCATAGGGCACACCCAGCTGTTCCAGCAGTTGCCGCCGTCGCGGGCTTTGGGAGGCGAGGTAGATGAGCTTCATGCAGTGCATGTCATTGCGGGCTCGACCCGCAATCTAGGAATCCTGCATCCTCACTCACGGTGATACGGGTGATTGGCGTTGATGGACCAAGCACGATATAGCTGTTCGACCAGCAGCACTCGCACCATGGCATGTGGCAGCGTGAGGTCCGACAGGCGAAGGCGTTCGTGAGCGGCGCGCTTGAAGGCGGGATCGAGGCCGTCCGGCCCGCCGATCACCAGAGCGACGTCGCCGCCCTGCAACTGCCATGCCTTCAGCCGCTCGGCCAACGCCATGGTGGTGACTGCCGTGCCTCGCTCGTCCAGTGCCACCACATGGGCGCCCTTGGGAATGGCCGACTCAATGCGCTGGCGCTCCGCCGCATACAAAGCCTCCAGCGTCTTGGACGAGCGTGCTTCGGTCTTCACGGCTCTCAGTTCAACGCGCAGTTCGGGTGGGAATCGTTTTGCGTACTCGTCCCAGGCAGTCTGCGCCCAGTCGGGGAAGCGCTGGCCGACTGCCACCACGACGAGTTTCATTCAGGACAGGCTCACGCAACCTAACGGCGAGGGCGCTTGGCCGCCGGCTTGCGCGCCGGGCTGGACTTTTTGGCTGGCGCTTTTTTAGCAGGCGCCTTGGCCAGGGGTTTTGCCGGGCTTCGGGCCTTGGCGCCCGTGCCGGCTTTCTTCGCAGTTGCCTTGTCTGCAATTTTCGCTGATCGGCCGGCCGTCGTGGTGATCTTTTTTGCAGCCGTCTTCCTGGCGGCGGGCTTTTCAGGGGGTCGGGCCGTCGCCGGTTTGGGAGCGCCGAACTTCAGGCGCACTGGCTTGTCGCCCCAGATTTCTTCGAGATGGTAGTACTGCCGGATCGCCGGCTGCATGATGTGCGCGACCGCTGCCCCGCAGTCGACGATGATCCACTCGCCATTTTCCTCGCCCTCGATGCGCGGCTTGGGAAAGCCTGCTTCGCGCACCGCGTCGCGCACACTGGCAGCGAGCGCCTTGGTCTGCCGGTTAGAGGTGCCTGACGCCACGATCACCCGCTCGAACAAGGGTGACAAGTGCTCGGTGTTGAAAACCGTGATGTCATGCCCTTTGACATCTTCCAGGCCATCGACGATGGCTCTCTGCAGGCGTTGCGTGTCTTTTTTCGCGGCGGCTTCTTGGGTCATCAAATCGGTTGGTAAAGGTGATGTTGTTCAATATAACTTGCAACGCCCGGCGGAACCAGATGGGCAATCCCCTCGCCCCGGGCCACGCGGTCGCGCACCTCGGTTGCACTTTCGGGCATGCTCGGCAGCCGCAGCAACCGCACTTGCGCCTGGGCCGGTAGCCCGGGCGGCGCATCGCGGCTGCCGTCCAAAGCCCGCCCTGCCACGCAGATGACGGCGATGCGCACGATCTCCTCCCACTCGCGCCAACGTGTCAGCGACACCGCCTGGTCCTCGCCGATGACGAGAAGCAGCTCGGCCTGCGGCTGCTCGGCCTTGAGCTCACGCAAGGTGTCCACGGTGTAGGTGGGGCCGGCCCGGCGCATCTCGCGATCGTCGATCACGGCACGCGGCAGGTCGCCGAAAGCGATTTGCGCCAGGGCCAGCCGATGCTCGGGCGCAGTGAGCTGCTGGCTCCTGTGCCAGGCCAGGCCCGTTGGAAAAATCCGCAATTCGTCCAGTTGCAACTGCTCCAGCGCAGCCTGGGCCAACGCGACATGGGCGACGTGCGGCGGATCGAAAGCCCCACCGAAGACGCCCAGTCGGCGAATCAAACCCAATCCTTTGGCACCAGAAACTTCGTGTAAAGGTCGTGCTCGGGCGAGCCAGGACCCGGCTGACGCTGATAGGCCCAGCTGACCAGCGGCGGCATCGACAACAGGATCGATTCCGTGCGGCCGCCGGACTGCAGCCCGAAGTGCGTGCCCCGGTCCCACACCAGATTGAATTCGACGTACCGGCCGCGCCGGTACAACTGGAAGTCGCGTTCCCGTTCGCCGTGGGCGAGGTCCTTGCGGATTTTCAGGATCGGCATGTAGGCCTGCGTGAACGCGTCCCCCACCGAGCGCACCATCGCGAAGCTGTCGATGAACCCGCCTTCGGAAAAGTCGTCGAAGAAGATTCCGCCGATGCCGCGCTGCTCGTTGCGATGCTTGAGGCAGAAGTAGTCGTCGCACCAGGCTTTGAAGCGAGGGTACTTGTCGGCGCCGAACGGATCGAGCGCATTTTTGCACACGCTGTGGAAATACACCGCATCCTCCTCGAAGCCGTAATACGGCGTCAGGTCCATCCCGCCGCCGAACCAGAACACGGGTTCGGCCTTGGCCGGATGCGCGGCCAGCATGCGCACGTTCATGTGCACGGTCGGCACATACGGGTTGCGCGGATGAAACACCAGTGAAACGCCCAGCGCTTCAAAGGACGCACCGGTGAGTTCCGGCCGGTTCTGGGTGGCTGAAGGCGGCAGGCGGGGGCCGGTCACGTGCGAGAAGCCGCAACCCGCCCGCTCGAACACCTTGCCACCCTCCAGGATCATCGTGATGCCACTGCCCTGCAACGGCTCGTCCTTGACTTTTTTCCACGGATCCCTGCGGAATGGACTCCCGTCGACCTGCTCGCACTCGCTGACGATGCGGTCCTGCAAGTCCAACAGGTAGTCTCGAACCATTTCGGTATTGGTCATGCCTGCTTCAGCTCCGTATGGCGAGATATCCGATGTCGCGCCGATACTGCGCGCCCTCGAAATGGATGCCCTGCGCGATCTGATGGGCGCGCTGTTGCGCCGCCTTGACGGATGCGCCCAGCGCCGTGACGCACAGCACGCGGCCGCCGGCGGTCACGGCAACCCCGTTCTTCTGCACGGTTCCCGCATGGAACACCACAGCATCGTCGGACTCTGGCGGCAGGCCGCTGATCGGGTCGCCCTTGCGTGGGCTCAGCGGATACCCTGCTGCCGCCATGACGATTCCCAACGCGGGGCGCGGGTCCCATTGCAGTTCGATCTGGTCCAGCGAACCCGAGGTGGCGGCCATCATCACGTCGAAGAGGTCGGATTTCAGCCGCATCATGATCGGCTGCGTCTCGGGGTCGCCCATGCGGCAATTGAATTCAAGCGTCTTGACGCCGCCGCGGCCGTCGATCATCAGGCCCGCGTAGAGAAAACCGGTGTAGGGAATGCCGTCGTCCTCCATGCCCCGGATCGTGGGCAGGATGATTTCGCGCATGGCGCGTGCATGCACCTCGGGCGTCACCACCGGGGCGGGCGAATACGCGCCCATGCCGCCGGTGTTCGGCCCCTGGTCGCCGTCGAGCAGGCGCTTGTGGTCCTGTGACGTGGCCAGTGCCGTCACATTCTTGCCGTCGCACAGCACGATGAAGCTGGCTTCCTCGCCTTGCAGGAACTCCTCGATCACCACCCGGGCGCCGCCTTCGTTATGGGCAACGCCGAGTTGGTTGTCCAGCAGCATGAAGTCGATGGCTTCGTGCGCTTCGGCGGCGCTCATGGCCACCACGACGCCCTTGCCCGCTGCCAGACCATCCGCCTTGACGACGAGGGGCGCGCCTTGCCGGTCGACATAGGCATGGGCCTCGGCGGGATCTGAAAAAGTCTCGTATTCGGCAGTAGGGATGCCGTGCCGCTTCATGAAAGCCTTGGAGAACGCCTTGGAGCTCTCCAACTGCGCGGCCGCCTGTGTCGGGCCGAACACGCGCAGGCCGTGGGCGCGGAACTCGTCAACGACGCCAGCGGCAAGCGGCCCTTCGGGGCCGACCACGGTGAGGGCGATGTTCTGCTCCAGCGCCCATTGCCTGAGCTGTGCAATGTCGGTGATGGCGACATTCTGCAGCCGGCTATCGAGCGCGGTGCCGGCGTTGCCCGGGGCCACATACACGGCCTGCACCTTGGGCGATTGCGCCAGCTTCCAAGCCAGCGCGTGCTCGCGGCCGCCACCACCGATGACCAGCACTTTCATTCGCTGATTTGTGCGTTGTGGAACACGTCCTGCACGTCGTCCAGGTCTTCGAGTACGTCCAGCAGGCGTTGCATCCTGGCCGCGTCGTCACCCGTGAGCTCGACGGTATTTTCGGGGCGCATGGTGACCTCGGCCATCGCAGGCTTCAAGCCGGCGGCTTCCAGCGCGTTCTTCACCCCCTCGAAGTCGGCCGGCGCAGTGATGACCTCGATCGCGCCGTCGGCATCGACAACCACGTCTTGCGCGCCCGCTTCGAGCCCCACCTCCATCACCTCGTCTTCGCTGGTGCCCGGCGCCAGGATGAGTTGTCCGACGTTCTTGAACTGGAACGACACCGATCCTGCAGTCCCCATGCTGCCGCCATACTTGCTGAAGGCATGCCGCACCTCGGCTACCGTGCGCACCTTGTTGTCAGTCATGGTGTCGACGATGATCGCCGCGCCGCCAATGCCATAGCCCTCGTACCGGATTTCCTCGTACTGCACGCCTTCGAGGTTGCCAGTCGCCTTGTCGATGTTGCGCTTGATGGTGTCCGCCGGCATGTTGGCGGCCTTCGCCTTCTCCACAGCCAGCCGCAACCGCGGGTTGATGGACAGATCGCCGCCACCCTGCCGGGCCGCGACCATGATTTCGCGAATGACCCGGGTCCAGACCTTCCCCCGTTTTTCGTCCTGGCGGCCCTTGCGGTGCTGGATATTCGCCCATTTACTGTGTCCGGCCACTGAAAATCCTTATGTCGTTGCGCGTCGGCGCTATATTGGCGCTGTCTAGTCAGTTGGGGACAGAGCAAAATGGCAGAGCCATTCTTGGTCTGTCCCGCAAAATCTCTAATCGGTTGGGGACAGAGCAAAATGGCAGTTGCCATTTTGGACTGTCCCGCAAACTCTCAGTCAGTTGGGGACAGAGCAAAATGGGCAAGCCATTCTTGGTCTGTCCCGCAAATCTCTAATCAGTTGGGGACAGAGCAAAATGGCAAGCCATTCTTGGTCTGTCCCGCAAACATATTCGTTTATTTTACTTTTCAACCATGGCTGAACCTCTCTTGATCGCCAGGAACTCCCAAACGGAGTGCCATATGCTGCCGGGACTGGCGAACCGGCATGGCCTCATCACCGGGGCTACCGGCACCGGCAAGACCGTCACGTTGCAGACGATGGCGGAGAACTTTTCGAAGATCGGCGTGCCGGTGTTCATGGCGGACGTCAAAGGCGACCTGACGGGTATCAGCCAGGCCGGGACTGTCGGCGAGAAGCTGGCCGCCATTCTCAAGGAGCGTGGGATCACGCCGACGGCGCCGTTGGCCTGCCCCGTCACCTTGTG
>JBKJHN010000206.1:0-8941 GCA_046599015.1 Ramlibacter sp. | reverse complement strand
GCTGGCATCGGCAGCGGCGGTGCCGATGTTGTCCAGCGCGGTGACGACCCGGCGCTGGTTGTCCTCGCCCACCATCTGTTCGACCCGCTTGGTCACATTTTCCACCTGGTCGAGAATCGCCTCGCCTCGCGTGGTCAGCTTCGACAACAGGCTTGGCTTGAGCGGTATGCGCGGTGGATGGGCCGGGTCATCCGATACCAGCCGTGGCGCCGGCCGGCCGTTGTCGTCCAGCTGCACGAATGCCAGCCCGGTGACGCCCTGAAAACCCAGCGTGGCGAAGGTATCGCCGGTGACGGGGGCCTCGCGGTCTATCTCCAGCCGCAGCAGCACGTTGCCCTGGGTCTTGGGGTCGAAGCCGATCGAGGCCACCTTGCCCACGTCCACTCCGCGGTAGCGCACGTCGGCCTGGGACTGCAAGCCGGTGATGGTCTCGCGGGTCGATATCTCGTAGATGTCCCGCTGGCCGGTGTCACGGGTGAGCCAGGCGGCCAGGACGACCAGGAGCGCCATGACGACCACGACGAAAATGCCGGCGGCCAGTGCGTGGGCTTTGTTTTCCATGAGGAAGGGTCCTATTTATACGGCAAACGGGTACTCGCGCAACAATTCCATTGCGCGTTGGCCCCGCTCGCCGAGGAAGAAATCGTGGATGAAGGGATGCTGGAAAGCGATCACCTCCTTGGGCGGCGCCGCGATGATGACCCGCTTGTCGGCCAGCACCGCGATGCGCGTGGACAGCTCGAACAGCGTGTCCAGGTCGTGTGTCACCATGATCACTGTCAGCGCCATATCGCGATGCAGCGAGCGCAGCAGCGTGACGAAGCCGTCCGAGCTGTCCGGATCCAGGCCGGCGGTAGGCTCGTCCAGCAGCAGCAGCGGCGGGTCCATGATCAAGGCCCGGGCCAGGGCCACGCGCTTGATCATGCCGCCCGACAGGTCGCTGGGCATCTTGTCGGCGTCGTCCGGTTTGAGGCCGACCAGCTGCAGCTTGACCATGGCGGCCTCGCGCACCAATGCCTGCGGCAGCGACTTGAGTTCGCGCAGCGGGAAGGCGATGTTCTCCAGCACGCTGAAGGCCGAAAACAGCGCCCCGTGCTGGAACAGCATGCCAATGCGGCTGGCGGCGCCCTTTTCTCCGAGCTCGCCCGCCCGCTGACCCAGGACCAGGATCTCGCCTTGCGACGGCTCCTCCAGCGCGAGGATCTGCCGCAGCAGCACGGTCTTGCCGCTGCCGGAGCCGCCGACGATCGAGAGCACCTCGCCGCGCTGAACCGTCAAGTCCAGGTCCTGGTGGACTACGAAGCGCTTTCCCGCCGTGGTGAATACGGTCCACAACTTGCGGATGTCCACCATCGGCGCGTCGCCAGCGGGCAGGTTGGGGACGGCCGCATCCATCATTCAGACCCCCACATCCTTGAACAGCACGGCAAAGAGCGCATCCACCAGGATCACGACGGTGATCGAAGTGACGACCGACGCCGTTGTACCTTCACCGAGGCTCTGGGTGTTGGGTTCCACTCGCAGTCCGAAGTGGCAGCCGACCAGGGCAATGAGCACGCCGAACACCACGGACTTGACGCTGGCCAGGACCAGGTTGTCGACGTGGACGGCCTGAGGCAGCGCGTTCAGGAAAAACGTGGGGCTGATGCCTAGCGCCAGGTCGGCTGCGAGCATGCCGCCGGCCAACGCGCACAACGTGGTCCAGACGCTGATCAACGGCATCGCCACTGCCAGCGCCATCGCCCGAGGCATCACCAGCCGGAAGCTGTGCGAAATCCCCATCACCCGCATCGCGTCCAGCTCTTCCGTGACCCGCATGACCCCGATCTGCGCGGTGATCGCGGAGCCGGAGCGGCCGGCGATCAGGATCGCCGCCAGCATCGGCCCGAGCTCGCGAATCAGGGCGATGCCCAGGATGTTGACGATGAAGGCGTCGGCGCCGAACTGCTTGAGCTGCTGCGCGGTAAGGTAGGCCAGCACCACCCCGATCAGGAAGCCCACCAGGGCGGTGATCGGCAGCGCGGTGCCGCCGATTCGATACAGGTGCCCTGAAAAATCGCGCCAGGGTGCTTCGTGCGGGGCCCGGGCCAGCCGCCCGAGATTCAGCGCCAGCTGGCCGATCAGCACGATAAACGATTGCAGCTGGACCGCCGCTCGCAGCACCGCAGCCCCGAAGTTCAGGTAGCTGCGCTGCCAGCTGGTCCGCCTGCGGGGGCGCGCGGCCACCGTAAACCGCGCGACTCTTTCCAGCACGGCACGCTGCGGTGGGAGCACCTCGAGCTGCTCGGGCCACTGCCGGCCCCATTGATCCCAAAGGAGCTGCGCGCCCACATGGTCCAGTTGCTCGGCCTGGCTCAGGTCCCACCCCCGGTCCGCGCCGCTGCCGCCCAGTGCCGCTCGAAGTTGCTTCAGCAGACGCGGCTGCGCGAGCTGCGGCGCTGTCCATTGCCCCAGCAGATAAAGGCGGGAGCTTTCGGTCGCGGGTTTGCTCTCGACGCGTGGCGTGGGGTCCGGCATGAAGGCGGCAGGTCCTGAAGTTGAGTGACCATCGTAACGGCAGAGTCGCGCCCGTGCTGTAGGAAACTGCCTGCGTGCCCGGCCGTGGTGCCCCAGGGACACAGCGGAAGCACAGTGGCGGGTATAACTCGGCTTGAACCAGGAGACCGCCGTGAGCGAAAACACCATCCCCGAGCTGCTGGTCGAGCAGCGTGGCGCTGTTCTGTGGCTGACCATTCAGCGCGAGGAGCGCCGCAATGCGATGAGCCATGGCGTGCTGGCCGGCATGGCGCAGGCCATCGACGGCGCCCAGGCCGATCGGGCTTTGCGCGCCATCGTAGTGACCGGCGCCGGCAGCAAGGCGTTCTGTGCGGGCGCCGACCTGCAGGCGGCGCAGGCCTTCACCACCGACTACTCGGAGCCTTACGCGCCTCTGGCCTTGCTGCTGCGCCGGGCCAAAGCCAGCAACGTGCCGCTGGTGGCACGCGTCAACGGCGCCTGCATGGCCGGGGGTATGGGCCTCGTTGCCATGTGCGACATGGCGGTGGCGGCCAGCCATGCCGTGTTCGGTTTGCCCGAGGTGAAAGTCGGCGTCTTTCCGGCGCAGGTCATGTCGGTGCTGCAGCATTTGGTGCCCCGGCGCAAACTGGCCGAGATGTGCCTGACGGGCGAGCCGCTCACGTCGGCGCAGGCGCTGGAGTACGGGCTGGTGAACCATGTGGACGACGACCTGGATGGCAGGCTGGACTGGCTGCTGCAGCGCATGCTGGACAAGTCGCCCGCGGCCATCCGGCGCGGCTTGTACACGATGAAGAAAATTGAATCGATGGGTTTCGAAGAGTCGGTCGCCTTCACCGAAAGCCAGATCGCCCTGTTCACGCTCACCGCTGACGCCAAGGAGGGCCAGCAGGCGTTCCAGCAAAACCGCAAACCGCAATGGACCGGGCGATGAGCCTGAGCGCCGCCGGGCCGCCCCAAGGCGAGAAGGCCCCCTCGGGGGGCAGCGCAGTACACGAAGTGACAAGCGTGGGGGCTTGCTTGACCGCCGCCGGGCCGCCCCAAGGCGAGAAGGCCCCCTCGGGGGGCAGCGCCGGGGCTTCAGCCTCAAGCGTGGGGGCTCGTTGCGTGCGGATCGGCGGCGCTTCGGGTTTCTGGGGCGACAGCAGCGTTGGCGCACCGCAACTGGTGATGCTCGGCCAGGTGGACTATCTGGTGTTCGATTACCTGGCCGAACTCACGATGTCGATTTTGGCCGCCGCTCGCAGCAAGGACCCCGATCTGGGCTACGCCACGGATTTCGTCCACGTGACCATGAAAGCGATCCTGAAGGACGTCGCGGCGAAAGGCATCCGCGTGATCGGCAACGCGGGCGGCGTGAACCCCAGGGCTTGCGCCGCGGCGCTGCAGGCGCTGGCGGCGCAGCAAGGCGTCGAGCTGAAGGTGGCGGTGGTGCAGGGCGATGACGTGATGCCGCTCGTGTCGCAGCTGCGAACGGCGGGCGTCACTGAACTGCAAAGCGGTGCGCCCTTGCCGCCCAGGCTGCTCACCGCCAACGCTTACCTGGGCGCGCTGCCGGTGAAGCAGGCGCTCGACGCCGGCGCACAGATTGTCATCACCGGCCGCTGCGTCGACAGCGCCGTGACCCTTGGCGCGCTCATGCACGAGTTTGGCTGGAGCGCGCAGGACCATGACCGGCTCGCGCAAGGCAGCCTGGCCGGGCACATCATCGAGTGCGGCTGCCAGGCCACCGGCGGGCTGCACACCGATTGGGAAGCGGTGCCCGACTGGGCTCACATCGGCTACCCGGTCATCGAATGCAGCGCTGATGGCAGTTTCGTCGTCACCAAGCCGCCGGGTACAGGCGGCCTCGTCAATACAGCGGTGATCAGCGAGCAGATGCTCTACGAGATCGGCGATCCGCGCCGCTACCTGCTGCCCGACGTCACCTGCGACTTCAGCCAGGTCAGGTTGCAGCAGGAGGGCGAGCACCGGGTGCGCGTCCAGGGCGCGCGCGGACTGGCGCCCGGCCCCGCCTACAAGGTGTCGGCCACCTACATGGATGGATTTCGCTGCAGCGCGCAGCTGACCATCGTCGGCATCGACGCCGTTCGCAAGGCGCGCCGTACTGGACAGGCCATCCTGGAACGCACACGCGAGCTGTTGGCCGCGCATGGGCTGGGTGACTACAGCCGCACTTTGATCGAGGTGCTCGGTTCGGAGCAGGGCAACTACGGGCCGCAAGCCCACGGTGATGGCATTCGCGAGGTGGTTCTGCGGGTGGCGGTGATGCATCCGCAAAAGGCCGCGCTGGCGTTGTTCGCGCGCGAGATCGCGCCGGCGGGAACTTCATGGTCGCCGGGCACGACCGGCGCCGACGGGCGGCCAAGGCCCGCGCCGGCCATCAAGCAGTTCGCGTTCATGCTGGACAAGAGCCTGCTCAAGCCGGAGGTGGCGATGGGCGACAGCGTAGTGGCCGTACCGATTGCGACAGGGCAGTCCGCGGTACCGGACCCCGGCGAAACCGCGCCTGTCGAAGCGCAGCAAGCATCCACTCACCAGGATTCAGCCGACGTGATCGAGGTCCCGCTGATCCGCCTGGCTTGGGGCCGCAGCGGCGACAAGGGCGACAGCTCCAACATCGGGGTCGTGGCGCGGCGCCCGGAATGGCTGCCGTTGTTGCGTGATCAGCTGACCGAGGCCCGGGTCGCCGGCTGGCTGGCCCATCTGGTGCAAGGAACGGTGACCCGCTTCGAGCTTCCCGGTATTCACGCGCTCAATTTCCTGTGCACGCGGGCGCTCGATGGCGGCGGCATGGCGTCGCTGCGCAACGACCCGCTGGGCAAGGGGATGGCGCAGATCCTGCTGACCATGCCGGTGCGGGTGCCGGCGGCCTGGCTGGTGCAGGCGACCGGCCCGCGGAGCTGAACGCTCCTGCCGGAAGCCGCTATTCTCAAGGGTTGGCGTCAGGCATAGACTTGGACGCTTCTGTCTTTGTTTGATTGCACCAGGAAGATCCAATGAACGCGCCCGACAAATCCGCCCCCCGTGCCGCCGTCGCCTCCATCGAACACTGGATTGGCGGACGCATCGTTCCCGGCCAGAGCGGCCGCCGCTCGGACGTGTTCAACCCGGCGAGCGGCGTGGTCACGGGCCAGGTCGCCCTGGCCAACAGCGCCGAGGTCGCAGCAGCCGTGGCGGCCGCGCAGGCGGCCTTCCCCTCCTGGGCCGATACACCGCCGATCCGGCGCGCCCGCGTCATGTTCAAGTTCCTGGAACTCCTCAACCGGCATCGCGACGAGCTGGCGCATGCAATTACCGCCGAGCATGGCAAAGTGTTCACGGACGCCCAGGGCGAAGTCACGCGCGGCATCGACATTGTCGAATTCGCCTGTGGCATTCCGCAACTGCTCAAGGGCCAGTACACCGACCAGGTCTCCACTGGCATCGACAACTGGACGATGCGCCAGCCGTTGGGCGTCGTGGCCGGAATCACGCCCTTCAACTTTCCGGTGATGGTGCCGATGTGGATGTACCCGGTGGCGATCGCCGCCGGCAACAGCTTCATTCTCAAGCCCAGCCCGCTGGACCCGTCGGCCTCGCTCTTGATGGCCGAGTTGTTGCAGCAAGCGGGCCTGCCCGATGGTGTGTTCAACGTCGTGCAAGGCGACAAGGACGCGGTGGACGCCCTGCTCGAACATCCGGACGTCAAGGCGCTGTCGTTCGTCGGCTCCACCGCCATCGCCCAGAAAATCTACGAGACCGGCGCGCGCCACGGCAAACGGGTGCAGGCGTTGGGCGGCGCCAAGAACCACATGGTGGTCATGCCCGACGCCGACATGAACCAGGCGGTCGATGCGTTGATCGGCTCGGCCTTCGGCTCGGCCGGCGAGCGTTGCATGGCCATTTCGCTGGGTGTTCTGGTGGGCGATGCAGCCGACCGCATCATGCCCATGCTGGCCGAGCGCACGCAGTCCCTGAAAATCAAGAACGGGATCGAACTGGACGCGGAGATGGGCCCGATCGTCAGCGCCGCGGCGGCCAGCCGTATCAGCGGCTACATCGGACACGGCGAAACCGAAGGCGCCAAACTGGTCGTGGACGGGCGCAAGTTCCAGGCGGCAAAGGCCGGTGCCGGTTGCGACAACGGTTTCTGGATGGGCGGCACTCTGTTCGATAACGTCACGCCGGAGATGAAGATTTACAAGGAAGAGATTTTCGGGCCGGTGCTCGGGTGCGTGCGGGTGAAAGATCTGGCCGCCGCGGTGGATCTGATCAACTCGCATGAATACGGCAACGGCGTCGCCTGTTTCACCAGCGACGGCAATGTGGCGCGCGAATTCAGCCGGCGGGTGCAGGTGGGCATGGTGGGCATCAACGTGCCGATCCCCGTCCCGATGGCCTGGCACGGCTTCGGCGGCTGGAAGAAGAGCCTGTTCGGCGACATGCACGCCTATGGCGAAGAAGGCGTGCGCTTCTATACCAAGCAGAAGTCGGTCATGCAGCGCTGGCCGCAGAGCATCGCCAAAGGCGCCGAGTTCGTGATGCCGACCGCAAAATAGGCTCTCCCCTGCGGGGGAGGGCTAAGGCAATTCACTCCCTCCCCAGAGGGGGAGGGCTAAGACAATTCACTCCCTCCCCCTCCGGGGGAGGGCTGGGGTGGGGGCGCATAGACGCCAATCGAGGAGACCGCAGGGGCATGAGCGACACGACCTTCGACTACATCATCATTGGCGCCGGCACGGCGGGCTGCCTGCTGGCCAACCGCCTTTCCAAGAACCCGAGCCGGCGTGTGTTGCTGCTCGAAGCCGGCCGCAGGGACGACTATCACTGGATCCACATTCCGGTGGGCTATCTCTACTGCATTGGCAATCCCCGCACCGACTGGCTCTACAGCACGGAGGCCGACGCCGGCCTCAATGGGCGTCAGCTTCGCTACCCCCGGGGCAAAACGCTCGGTGGCTGCTCCAGCATCAACGGCATGATCTACATGCGCGGGCAGGCCCGTGACTACGACAACTGGGCCCAGGCCACAGGCGACGCGAACTGGACCTGGGAGCACTGCCTGCCTTCCTTCAAGAAGCACGAGGACTACTACCAGGGAGCGGACGCGGTACACGGCGAAGGTGGTGAATGGCGGGTCGAGCGCCAGCGCGTGCGTTGGGACATCCTGGACAGCTTTGCCCAGGCGGCGCAGCAGGCGGGCATACCGCACAGCGAGGATTTCAACCGGGGCGATAACGAGGGGGTGGGCTACTTCCAGGTGAACCAGAAGAAGGGCTGGCGCTGGAACACGGCCAAGGCCTTCCTACGGCCGGTCTGCTATGGCCGTCCGAACTTCGAGATGTGGACCATGGCGCAGGCGGCCCGGCTGGAGATCGAGGAGTTGCCCGACGGCAGCAAGTGCTGCACCGGCGTGCAAGTGTGGGCCGAGAACGAACTGGTGACGGTGAATGCCACCCGCGAGGTACTTCTCTGCGCCGGCAGCATCGGCTCGCCGCAAATTCTGCAGCTGTCGGGTATCGGCCCGGCGGCACTGCTGCAACAGCACGGCATTCCTTTGGTGCTGGACCTTCCGGGCGTCGGTGAGAACCTGCAGGACCATCTGCAGATTCGCGCCGTGTTCAAGGTCCAGGGCGTCGACACCTTGAACACCTTGGCCAAGAGCTGGTGGGGCAAGGCCCGGATCGGGCTGGAATTTGCGTTCAAGCAGAGTGGCCCGATGAGCATGGCGCCGTCCCAGTTAGGGGCTTTCACCCGCAGCGAGCCACACCTGCCGTACCCCAACATCGAGTATCACGTGCAACCGCTCAGCCTGGACGCGTTCGGCGAGCCGCTGCACGACTTCAACGCCTTCACTGCGAGCGTTTGCAACCTGAACCCCACCAGCCGGGGCAGCGTGCGCATCCGCAGCAGCAAATTCGAAGACGCGCCGCTGATTGCGCCGATGTACCTGAGCACCCCGGAAGACCGGAAGGTGGCGGCCGATTCTCTGCGCATCACGCGCCGCATCGTCGCGCAGCCGGCGCTGGCCAAGTACCAACCGCAGGAGTGGCGGCCCGGCGTGCAATACCAGAGTGATGACGAGTTGGCCCGGCTCGCCGGCGACATCGCCACCACGATCTTCCATCCGGTCGGCACGACCAAAATGGGACGCGACGACGACCCGATGGCCGTACTCGATTCGCAGTTGCGCCTGCGGGGAGTCGCGAGGCTGCGGGTGGTCGATGCCGGCGCGATGCCCACGATCACCAGCGGGAACACCAATTCGCCGACGCTGATGATGGCCGAAAAGGCGGCCGACTGGATCTTGCGCGACGCGCGCGCAGCGCAGTAACTGTTGCGTTCGACCAAAAAAAACGCCGCATAAGCGGCGCGATAAGAGGCGTCTCGTCGGACGCCTGCGGATATTGTGGTGTTCTGGGAAGTTGTCTCCTCGGTCCCTCGG
>JBKJHN010000200.1:0-3487 GCA_046599015.1 Ramlibacter sp. | reverse complement strand
CAAGCGCAAGAGCGACTTCTTCCGCGACATCGCCGGCAGCCAGTACCTGGCGATCGGCGAGACGGTGTCGAAAGAGGCCGGCACCCGCTACGACTTCCTGCTGAACGTGTTCGACCGCTCGATCATCGACGTCGAGAACCGCGTCTATGCCGACTCGATCCGCCGCCACCTGCTTGCCGCACTGGAGCGCACCTTCGTCGCCCTGCCCGAAACGGCCACGCGCCGGACGCAGGTGGAGGCGCCGATCAAGGGTGTTCTGGACACCGAAATGGAAGAGACGTACGTGGTGGGCACCGGCTACGGCCGCGCTCGCCTGCCCTTCTCGAAGGAACATGTGCGCTCGGAGATCCTGTGCCACGGCCTGGGCGCCCACGTGATGTACCCCGGCACCGCGACGGTGCTGGACATCGGCGGCCAGGACACCAAGGCGATCCAGGTGGATCCGGCTGGCATCGTGGAGAGTTTCCAGATGAACGACCGCTGCGCCGCCGGTTGCGGCCGCTACCTCGGCTACATCGCGGACGAAATGAACATGGGGCTGCATGAGCTCGGCCCCATGGCAATGCAGTCGACCAAGAGCATCCGCATCAACTCCACTTGCACGGTGTTCGCCGGCGCCGAGCTGCGCGACCGCCTGAGCCTGGGCGACAAGCGCGAGGACATCATGGCCGGCCTGCACCGCGCCATCATCCTGCGCGCGATGTCGATCCTGGCCCGCTCCGGCGGCATCCGCGACCAGTTCACCTTCACCGGCGGCGTTGCCAAGAACGAAGCCGCGGTCAAGGCGCTGAAAGATCTGGTCAAGGAAAATTACGGCGAGCTGCAATTGAACATCGACCCGGACTCGATCTACACCGGGGCACTCGGCGGCGCCACGTTCGCGTGGCGCGCCGTGGTGGAGGATGGCAAGGAAGCAGTCGCTGAAGCAAGGGGCACGAAATGATGCCCCCGCGTTCATTTTCATTCACTGCCCCCCGAGGGGGCTTCAGCCTCCTAGAGGCGGCTCGTCGGAGGCTGACATGAATTCCATCACCACCATCGGAATCGACATCGGCTCAGGAGCCGTCAAGAGCACCCTGTTTCGCGTGGAAGACGGCAAGCCCGTCTGGCTGGCCAAGCGCTGCGAGCGGATCCGCCGGCGCGACCCCATGACGCTGGCGCAGGAGGGCCGCGACGGCGTGCTCGCCGATGCGGAGCTGGACGTCGGTGACATCGACTACATCGCGACCACCGGCGAAGGCGAGAACGTGAAGTTCGCCACCGGCCACTTCTATTCGATGACCACGCATGCCCGCGGCGGCGTCTTCCTGCACCCGGGCATCAGCGCCGTGGTGGACGTGGGCGCGCTCAACGGCCGCGCCATCTACGTCGACGAGCGCGGCAAGGTGCTGGCGTACAAGATGACCAGCCAGTGCGCGTCGGGCTCGGGTCAGTTCCTCGAGAACATCGCCCGTTACCTGGGCGTTGCCGTCGAAGAAATCGGCGAACTGTCGAAGAGCTCCGTGGATCCCGAAAAGTGCAGCTCGATCTGCGCCGTGCTGGCCGAGACCGACGTGATCAACATGGTCAGCCGCGGCATTGCCACGCCCGACATCCTGAAGGGAATTCACCTGTCGATGGCTTCTCGCATTGTCAAGCTGCTCAAGGTGACCGGCATCAAGCAGGGCACCGCGCTGCTGACGGGAGGGCTGGCGCTCGACGTCGGCCTGCTGGCCGCGATCCAGGAAGAAATGGCCAACGAGAAGGTGGGCGTGCAGGCGCTTGCCCACCCCGACTCGATTTACGCCGGCGCCATTGGCGCGGCATTGTGGGGCGCATATCGCCATGAGAAACTGCAGAGCTTGCAGCAACTCGCCACCGCCTAGTAGTACAGGAGACACATCATGGCTTTATTGATCAACGACGACTGCACCGCTTGCGACGCATGCAAGCCCGCCTGCCCAAACGAAGCGATCAGCGTCGGCGAGATCATCTATGTGATCGACGCCCTGCGCTGCACCGAGTGCGTCGGCGCCGAAGACGAGCCACAGTGCATGCTAGTCTGCCCGGCCGACTGCATCGTGCCCAATCCGGACTTTGTCGAGGACAAGGACGAATTGATGGCCAAGTACGTGTCGCTGCACGGCTGAACTTTCTTGCTCCCGCCCCCCGGCGCGGGCTGGGGTTAGGCAGGCCTCTTACTCACGAATTGGGTGAGGCGGCCTCTTACTCACGAGGGTCGGGTGAGGGCCCACTTCCCTTACTCCCTCCCCCTCTGGGGGAGGGCAGGGGTGGGGGCAGGCAGTTGCCGTTGTCTGCGAAGCGTGCGAGTTCACAACACCAGCATCGCCCGGAAGTCGTTGACGTTGGTGTGCGTCGGCCCGGTCACGACCAGATCGCCCAGCCCGCTGAAGTAACCGTAGGCATCGTTGCGATCCAGGAAGGCATCCACCTTCATCCCCTGCGCCAGCGCCCTGGCCAATGTGTCGGGTGCGACGAACGCGCCGGCGTTGTCTTCCACGCCTTCGATACCGTCGGTGTCGGCTGCCAGTGCCCACACACCCGGCTGGCCTTGCAGCGCTTGCGCCAGGCCCATGCAGAATTCACCGGCGCGGCCGCCGCGGCCGCGCGGGGCGCCCGGCGGTTGCTTCCTGATCGTCACCGTCGTCTCGCCGCCCGACAGGATCACGCACGGCCTGGGAAACGGGTGCCCGCGCTGCGCCACCGCGCGTGCCATCGCCGCGTGTACCTTGCCGACCTCCCTGGACTCGCCTTCAATTTCGTCGCTCAGGATGTGGGCGTTCAGCCCGGCCGCGCGCGCCGTCTCAGCCGCTGCTTCGAGCGATTGCCAGGGTGTGGCGATCATGTGGACCTCATGCCCGGCGAACGCCGGGTCGCCCGGCTTCGGCGTTTCCAGCGCGCCTTGTTCCAGCAAACTCATCACGGCGCCCGGCACCTCGATTGCGTAGCGCTGCAGGATGGCCACCGCTTGCGCGCAGCTGGTGGCATCGGGCACCGTCGGGCCGCTGGCAATGATGGACGGGTCGTCGCCGGGCACGTCGCTGATGGTCAGAGTCACCACCTTGGCCGGCGAGCAGGCTGCGGCCAGACGCCCGCCCTTGATGCGCGAAAGGTGCTTGCGCACGCAGTTCATTTCCGAAATGCTGGCACCCGAATTTAGCAACTCATGGTTGACTCGCTGCTTATCCTGGAGCGTCAGGCCCTCGGCCGGCAATGTCAGCAGCGCCGACCCGCCGCCAGAAATCAGGCAAAGCACCAGATCATCTTTGGTCAGCCCATGCACCATCGAAAGGATGCGCTGCGCCGCCGCGAGGCCGGCCTCGTCAGGCACCGGATGCGAGGCTTCAACCAGCTCGATCCGTTGCTTCAATCCCTCGGGGCGCGGGGGAATGTGGTGGTAGCGCGTAACCACCAGTCCCTCCAGCGGCGCATCGGCGGGCCACAACGCTTCCACCGCCTGCGCCATCGAGCCACCGGCCTTGCCTGC
>JBKJHN010000017.1:0-4299 GCA_046599015.1 Ramlibacter sp. | reverse complement strand
GCACGTCCAGCGCCTGCCACTCAATCGCCTTGGACAGCACGGCACCCAGCGCCACAAGGTCTCGATTGACCGTAGCCTTGGCACGGCCCAGGTTTATGCGGTCGGTGCGCCAGCGTTCCAAGTCCTGCAGCTTGAGCTCATCCAGGCGCATGGGGTAAAACTTCTTCCCGAAGCTGGCCTTTAGCCGGGACAGGGTAGCGGCAGCCGTCTTGCGGTGCGCGGTTGCCCATGGCTTGTAATGGTCGTCAATGAAGCTCTCCAGGCTGGCTGATTTGTGCTTCTGCTTGGCGTAGGCATCCGGGTCCACCAGCACACGGCGGGCGCGATCCACAGCTTGGTCCAAGGTCAGCACCTTTGCGTCGCCTAGCTTTGTGCGCTTGCCTCTCCCCACCTGCGCCCAGTAGGTACGGACGCCGCTCGGCTGCACGCGCAGCAGTAAGCCAGGGCAACGGTCGGAGCGCAGTTCGTAGGGTTCGGCTTCAACCATTGCCGTCTTGAACGTTGCGGCCGTCAGCCGTGGGCGCTCCTTGCGGGGCGTTGAACGCAGGGGGATAACATTGGGTGCCATTCAGTCCTCTTTGCTTCCGTAAGTGCAGGGTAAGTGCAAATGGTAGCGTATGAGGATGCTTGCCGATACAACCCGGTACAAGCAAACCGTTGTAAATCAAGCACTTACCAATGATGGCGCGGGGTTAGCAGGACTCCGAAAGGCATTCACACGGCAGGGGTCACATGTTCGATCCATGTATCACCCACCAGTGAAATCAACCACTTGCGGCACCTTTCGGTGCCGTTTTCTTTTTCCGAGTGGGACATGCTGCTGCGCGTGTCATGAATCCTCCGGTGGCCGGCCCCTGGCCTGGGCATCGGTGACCGCGCGCACTTTCAACTTCAACAACGCCGCGCGCATCCGGCTCGCCAGCGATTGGCGTGGCTTGGGCGGGTCCGGTGCGAGGTCTTGCGGCTTGGTTGCAAGTTCATCCGTGCAGGTAAGGGACTATGCTTTCCACGCCTTCCCCAGTTCTGCGCCCCGGGTGGGCCAGCTTTCTCGTCCCCTTGTCACCGTCTTCCCCGACCGTCTTGGACATACTGCATGTTCTCAAGCTCGACCGTAAATTAAAAGACGGAAGATGAAACAAACGTACAGTTGATGGGTGCACTCCAGATCTCAATAAGTCTCCAGGTGCAGTCGGCCCTCGCGCTGGAGTCCGCCACCGATAGCGTCCCAGTCCAGCCCCGCCTCCATCGCAATGTCGCGCATCGCCAGCACCACGCCTTCCTCCATGGCCTTCAGCCCGCACACATAGAAGAAGGTATTGGGATCCTTCAGCAGCAGCGCCAGGTCGGCGGCGCGCTCTCGCATCGCGTCCTGCACATACCGCTTCGGCTGGCCGGCGGTACGTGAGAAAGCGAAGTTGATGTCGATGAAGTCCTTGGGCAGGCTCTGTAGCGGGCCGAAGTAGGGCAACTCCTCCTTGGTGCGTGCGCCGAAGAACAACATCAATTTGCCGCCTTCGAATTTTCCGGAGTGCCGCAAGCGCCGGCGCCACTCCGTCATGGCACGCATCGGCGCGCTGCCGGTGCCGGTGCAGATCATGACGATGTGGCTCTTGGGATGATTGGGCATCAGGAAGGTGCTGCCGAAGGGGCCGATCACCTGCACCTTGTCACCCACCCGTAAGTCGCACATGTAGTTGCTGGCCACGCCGCGTACCGGGCGGCCCTGGTGATCCTCCAGCACCCGCTTGATCGTGAGTGACAGGTTGTTGTAGCCGGGGCGCTCGCCGTTGCGCGGACTGGCGATGCTGTACTGGCGCGCGTGGTGGGGCCGGCCGTTTTCATCCACACCGGGCGGCAGGATGCCGATGCTCTGACCCTCCAGCACCGGGAAGGGAATCGCCCCGAAGTCGAGCATCACGTGATGCGTGTCGTACTCTGTGCCGACCTCCGTCACCCGGAAGTTGCCCACCACAGTGGCGACAGTCAGCTTTTGAGCCGACTTGGGACCGTACAGATTGGTGTAGGCATGGGCCGCCGACCAAGGCGGCACCGTGGCGTTGTACTGCGCGCTGTTGAATGGGGCAAGGGCCTCGTCTGCCGCCGTCACCGGGGCCGAACCGGGCGGACCGGCGAGCGCCACCTCGATCGGCACCCCTTCCTGCGCGAGTTGATCAGGGGTCAACTCCCCAGGCAGTTCGTCCCACAACAACTGCACGCTGGGGCTGTAGGCCAGCGCGCGTGGCATCGTGCGCCAGTTGTCGATGCTGCCCGTGGGGCAGGGCGGGACGCAGGCCATGCACAGCTTGCACTTGTCCGGATCCACCACGTAATTGCGGGAGTCGTGCGTGATCGCACCGACCGGGCAAACGGACTCGCAGGTGTTGCAGCGAATGCAGACCTCGGGATCGATCAGATGCTGCTTGATGATCACCGCATCGGCCATGTCCATTTTCCGGTCGACCTCTCAGTTGAAACGCACGTATTCGAAATCCACCGGCTGGCGGTTGATGCCGATCATCGGCGGAGCGATCCAGTTGGCGAACTTGCCAGGCTCTACCACCCGGCCCATCAGTCCGGCCACATAGGCCCGGTCCGCGGCCGAAGGGAGCCATTCATTGACCTTGGCATTCCACTCGGCTTGCGTCACCACGCGGCCGTCGGGCGACACCTTGACCCCGGCCAGGGCGCCGATGTTGCGGTGAAACGCTTTGTGCGGGGTCTTGAGCCGGAACGGGATCCCGGCCTTCTCGATCACCTTGTTCCAGCGCTCCACGCCGGCGATGGAGTCCTTGATGTAGTCGTCACGCAGCACTTCGTTCAGCGCGTTGAGCATCGGCACCTCACGCTCCACGATCTGGTTGCCCTGCACGGCCAGCACCTTGTAGGTGCCGCCCTTGAGGATGTGATCGTCGGCGCGCTTGCCTTCTTCGAAGCGGCCCTTCAGGCCCGTGCTGTAGAAGGTGGCGGCATTGCTCGACTCGTCGGCGCCGAACAGGTCGATGGTCACGCTGAAGTGGAAATTCAGGTAGCGCTGGATCGTGGGGAGGTCGATCACGCCTGCAGCGCGCAGCTTCGCCGGGTCGTCGGTCTTGAGTTCGTTCATCGCGGCGCAAGTGCGCTGAATCACGCGCGAGATGCCCGACTCGCCCACGAACATGTGGTGCGCTTCCTCGGTCAGCATGAACTTGGTGGTGCGGGCCAGCGGATCGAAACTGCTTTCGGCCAACGCGCACAGCTGGAACTTTCCGTCGCGGTCGGTGAAGTAGGTGAACATGAAGAACGCCAGCCAGTCGGGCGTCTCCTCATTGAAGGCCTGCAGGATACGCGGGTTGTCCTCCTGGCCGCTGCGGCGCTGCAGCAGCGCTTCGCCTTCCTCGCGGCCGTCGCGACCGAAGTACTTGTGCAGCAGGTAGACCATCGCCCACAGATGGCGGCCTTCTTCCACGTTCACCTGGAACAGGTTGCGCAGGTCGTACTGGCTCGGCGCCGTGAGGCCTAGGTGCCGTTGCTGTTCGACTGAAGCCGGCTCGGTATCGCCCTGCGTCACGATGATGCGGCGCAGGTTGGCGCGGTATTCGCCGGGAACGTCTTGCCAGGCGTCCTGGCCCTTGTGATCACCGAAGTGGATCTTGCGGTCCTTTTCAGCGGGGTTGAGGAAGATGCCCCAGCGATAGTCCGGCATCTTCACGTGGTCGAACTGGGCCCAGCCTTGCGGGTCGACACTGATCGCCGTGCGCAGATAGACGTCGAAATTTTGCGAGCCGTCAGGCCCCATGTCTTTCCACCAGTTGAGGTAGTTGGGTTGCCACTGCTCGAGCGCGCGTTGCAAGGTGCGGTCTTCACTCAGGTTGACGTTGTTGGGAATCTTTTCGCTGTAATCGATGCTGCTCATTTAGTGCTCCTGTGTGTCGTGTATATCAGACCCGGTTCCAATCGAATGCCGCCTTGTCGCCCTTGCCGTAGACCTTGAGGGCGCCGTGTTCTCCAACCGCGTTCGGGCGCTGGAAAATCCAGTTTTGCCAGGCCGTGAGCCGTCCGAAGATGCGAGTGAACATGTTCTCCTGACCGTTGAAGCGCAGGTTGGCTTCCATGCCGGTCAGAGCGTCGGGGCTCATCGACACGCGTTCTTCGATCGCGATCCGGGTTTCGTCGGCCCAGTCGATGTCGTCGGGATTGCTCGTGGCCAAGCCGAGTGCGAACGCGGCGTCCGCATCGAGCGGCTGCCCGGACTTGGCGCGCACCGCTTCCATGGCCGGCTGTTCGTCGTAGAAGCGGCGCTCGAGCCGGCTTCGGCACCTA
>JBKJHN010000131.1:0-5588 GCA_046599015.1 Ramlibacter sp. | reverse complement strand
CGCAACCAAGGTCAAGGTCGCCTGCAGCGACATCGACGGCGTGCTGCGCGGCAAGTACCTGCACAAGGACAAGTTCGAGGGCGCGGCCGACGACGGCTTCGGCTTCTGCGACGTGGTGTTCGGCTGGGATATGACCGACAGCCCCTACGACAACGCCACCGTCACGGGCTGGCAGCACGGCTTCCCTGACGCGCTGGCGCGGCTGGACCTGAACACCCACCGGCAGGTGCCGTGGGATGGCGGCATCGATTTCTTCCTCGGCGAATTCATCAACACCGACGGCAGTCCGTACGCTGTGTGTCCGCGCCAGACGCTCAAGCGCGTGTTGAAGCGCGCCGAAAAGCTCGGTTTCCAGGTGATGACCGGGATGGAGTACGAGTGGTTCAATTTTCTCGAGACTCCGCACAGCTGGGCCGCAAAAAAAGGGGTCGGGCCGCAGAACCTGACGCCGGGGATGTTCGGTTATTCGCTCTTGCGGGTCAACGAGAACCGCGAGTTCTTCAATGCCCTCATGGACGAAATGCTGGCGTTCAAGGTGCCGATCGAAGGGCTGCACACCGAGACTGGCCCAGGTGTCTACGAAGCGGCCCTGGGCTTCAGCGAGGCGCTGGAGCAAGCCGATCGCGCTATCCTGTTCAAGAGCGGCGCCAAGGAGATCGGCGCCCGCTTCGGCATCATGCCCAGCTTCATGGCCAAGTGGAGCGCGCAGTACCCGGGCTGCAGCGGCCATATCCACCAGAGCCTCTCGGACGGCAAGGCAAACCAGTTCTTTGACGCCAAGTCGCCGCGGAAAATGAGCAAGCTGTTCGAGAGCTACCTGGCCGGCCAGGTGGCCTGCCTGATGGAATTCGCGCCGATGTTCTGGCCCACCATCAACAGCTACAAGCGCCTGGTGGACGGCTTCTGGGCGCCTGTCAAGCCGACCTGGGGCGTCGACAACCGCACCGCCAGCTTCCGGGTGATCGCCGGCAGCCCGAAGGCGACCCGGCTGGAGACGCGCTGCCCCGGCGCCGACGTCAATCCCTACCTGGCAATGGCGGCTGTGATCGCTGCCGGCCTGCACGGTGTCGAAAAGGGCCTGAAGCTCACCGCACCTCCGATCACCGGCACCAACCAGGGCGCGGAGAACATCCCGCGTGCACCGCGAACCTTGATCGAAACCACCCGCAACTTCAGCAACTCCGCGATAGCGCGGGATTTCCTGGGCGATACCTTTGTCGAACATTTCGCGGCCACCCGTGATTGGGAATGGCGACAGTGGCTCGACGGTGTGACCGATTGGGAACTGAAGCGCTATTTCGAGATCATCTGAGCCCATGGAACTCCGCCGCCTGAATCCCACCGACGCCTCCGCGTACCGGACGTTGCGGCTGCGCGCTTTCCGTGACCATCCGGAAGCGTTCACATCCAGTTTCGAGGAAGCCAATCGGCTGCCGTTGGCCGCCTCGGAAATGCGCCTGGCCGCGGAGCACCACAAGTTCTGGGGCGCCTTCGATGGCGGCCAGTTGTGCGGCATGATCGGCCTGGAGCGTGAAGCCCGTTTGAAGAGTCAGCACAAAGGCACCGTCGTGTCCATGTACGTGCCGCCCGAGCGCACGCGCCACGGAATCGGCCTGGCATTGCTCGACGCGTTGGTGCAGGACGCGCGCGAGAGCGATATCGAACTGCTGGTGCTTACCGTAACGGATGGCAACGGCAGCGCCGCCAAGCTGTATGAGCGCGCTGGCTTTCGCTCATTCGGAATTGAACCGCGCGCCATCAAGGTCGACGGCCGCGCGTATGCCAAGAATCACATGTACCTCGAACTGGCGCCATCATGAGCATCTCCGGATTTTCTTTTCCCACTGCGATCCGTTTCGGCGCCGGCTCCCGGAAGGAAGTTGCGCAGCACTTGCGCGAGCGCGGGCTCAAGCGGCCCCTGATCGTCACCGACAAGGCGCTCGGGGCACTGCCAGTGCTGGCGGAATTCAAGACCCATCTGGCCGGACTCGAGGTCGCCGTCTTCGCCGGGGTTTTCGGCAACCCGACCGCTAGCCAGGCGATGGCAGGCGCCGCCGCGTTCAAAGCGCATCGCGCCGACTGCGTTATCGGCTTCGGCGGTGGGGCTGCGCTCGATGTCGCCAAAGTGGTCGGCATCCCGGCGACCCACGAGGGACACATCCTTGAATACGTGTGGGACCATCCTCAAGTGCGTCCCATCGACAAGGCACTGCCGTATTTCGTGGCCCTACCGACCACCTCCGGCACCGGGTCGGAAGTCGGCCGTTCCGCCGTGATCAGCGAGGACCAGACCCACCTGAAGCGCATCGTGTTCAGCCCCAAGGTGCTGGCGAAAATCGTGTTTGCCGATCCGGAGCTGACGCTGGGGCTGCCCGCGAATGTGACGGCGGCCACGGGGATGGACGCGTTGACTCACAACATTGAGAGCTACCTGTCTCCCGCGTATCACCCGCTGTGCGACGGAATTGCGCTGGAAGGTACCCGCATCGCGGCGCGCGCTCTGCTCATCGCCGTCAACGAGCCCTCCAATCTGCAAGCGCGCAGCGACATGATGATGGCCTCGATGATGGGCGCCATCGCGTTCCAGAAAGACCTGGGCGCGGTGCATTCCTGCTCCCATGCGCTGGGCGCCGTCTGCGACCTGCACCACGGCCTGGCCAATGCGCTGATGATCGACACCGTGATGGCCTGGAACTACGAAGCCGCGCCCGAGAAGTTCGAGGAACTGGCGCACGTGTGCAAGGTCTCGGGCGGCGGCGAGGAGTTCGTGCCGTGGCTGCGGGCGCTCAAGTACCGCGCCGGCATCACCGGCAAGCTGGAAGCGCACGGTGTCAAACGTGAGCAGATCCCCCGGCTCGTGGAGATCGCTGTGGCCGATATCTGCCATCAGACGAATCCCCGCCCTTGCACGGCGGCGGACTTCGAGCGGTTGTTCGAAGAGGCGATGTAAACACGCCATGAACAGCGCCGCCCGCTTGAAAATCGGCATCTCGGCGTGCTTCATGCACGCCGATCCGGCGCGCCCGTTGTTCACGGGCAAGACCTTGCAGTACGTGGAGCAGTCGATCGCGCACTGGGTCATGTCCACCGGCGCGCTGGCGGTGATGATTCCCAGCCCCACCGGGGCGACGCAGCGCGGCGATGTCACGCTCGATCACTATGCGCAGTGGCTGGATGGCCTGGTGCTGCACGGCGGCGCCGATGTTTCACCGCTGAGTTATGGCGAAGAGCCGCTGCAGGACAAATGGGCCGGCGACAGGATCCGCGACGAATACGAGATGGACCTGGTGGCGGCATTCGAACGGCACGGCAAACCCGTGTTCGGTGTATGCCGCGGGCTGCAACTGCTCAACGTCGCCTACGGTGGCACGCTCTATCAGGACATCCAGACCCAGCTGCCGCAGGCGCTGCAGCATCGTGACGCCACGGTTTACGACCGCAACTTTCACACCGTCGATATCCGCCCGGGCTCCCGGTTGGCCGGGCTGTACCCCGACAACTTGCGTGTCAAAGTCAACAGCATTCATCATCAGGCGATCAAGGATCTCGCGGCCGGCTTCGAGGTGGAGGCGGTCAGCAACGAGGACGGTTTGATCGAGGCGATACGCCGGCCCGATGCAGACAAGCCGTACGTGGCGGCCGTTCAATGGCACCCGGAGTTTCATCAGCAAGGCTCGGATACGATCGACGACGCAGCCCTGCTGGACGACTTCCTTGCTGCCGCGGCTGCCATCAAACAACAGCAGAGAACATGAGTCAACTGGCTATCCACAACCCCGCCACCGGTGAAAAGATCGCCGAGGTTCCAGCCGACGATGCAGCTTCGGTCGCCGACAAGTCGAGACGCGCCCGCGCGGCGCAATCGGATTGGGCAGCCCGCTCGCTGACCGAGCGCAAGGCCTGCATCGCCCACTTTCGTGAGGGCGTGGTGCGCGATCTCGAGTCGCTGGCCGCGACCATGACCCGCGAAACCGGCAAGCCGATCAAGATGTCGCGCAATGAATTGAACGGCCTGCTCGGGCGCATCGACTTCTTCCTGAAAGAAGTCGATATGACCGTGGCGACAGAAACCGTG
This sequence comes from Ramlibacter sp., assembly GCA_046599015.1. Lineage (GTDB taxonomy): Bacteria > Pseudomonadota > Gammaproteobacteria > Burkholderiales > Burkholderiaceae_C > Ramlibacter. Next base: position 1,513 of record JBKJHN010000131.1, on the reverse strand, counting down.
TTCGACGAAGGCGGCATGAAGGAGCGGATCGAACATCTGCCGCTGGGTATCGTCGGAAACATCTCGGCCTGGAACTATCCATGGTTCGTCGGCTGCAACGTGATCGTGCCGGCGCTGTTGACCGGCAATGCGGTGCTCTACAAACCATCCGAATACGCGACGCTCACCGGCCTCGAGATTGCGCGACTGTTGCATCAGGCCGGGGTGCCGCAGGACGTGTTCGTGCCGCTGATCGGCGGCGGCGCCGTCGGTGCCGCGCTGCTGGAACAGAAGCTGGACGGCCTGTTCTTCACGGGCTCGTACGCCACCGGCGTGCGCATCGCTGCCGCGGCGGGTTCGCGCTTCATGAAGCTGCAGCTGGAGCTGGGCGGCAAGGACCCGACCTATGTCTGTGACGATGCGGATCCCAAGGCGGCTGCCGAATCGCTGGCGGACGGCGCGATGTACAACACCGGCCAGAGCTGCTGCTCGGTCGAACGCATCTACGTCCACGAACAGATCCACGATGCCTTCGTTGCTGCCTTCGTCGAAACGGTGAAAGGTTTCAAGACAGGCGATCCGATGCGTGAAGACACCTATATCGGCGCTATCACGCGCGCGGCGCAACTCGACGTGCTCGATGCACAGGTCGCCGATGCAATAGCCAAGGGCGCGATCCTGCATACCGGCGGCAAGCGCCTGCCCGGCCCTGGCAACTGGTATGCGCCCACGGTGATGAGCAACGTGAACCACGGCATGGAGCTGATGAAAGAGGAGAGCTTCGGCCCGGTGATTGGCATTCAAAAGGTCGCGAGCGACGAGGAGGCGGTGCGCCTCATGAACGACACCCGCTATGGCCTGACCGCCGGGGTGTACACGCCCGATGGCGAGCGCGCCCACTCGTTGCTGGCGCGCGTCAACGCCGGCAGCGTGTACTGGAATTGCTGCGATCGCGTCAGCCCGCGCCTGCCGTGGAGCGGCTTTGGCGACTCCGGCGTGGGGCTCACCCTATCGCGCTACGGCATCCAGGCCTTCACCCGGCCACGCGCATGGCACCTTCGCAGCGCGTGAAGCCAAGGCTGGCGCTGTTCGACCTGGACCACACGCTGCTGTCGGGCGACAGCGATGTGCTGTGGTGCGAATTCCTGATGGACAAAGGGTTCCTGGAGCGCGAAGTGTTCGCCGCGGCCAATTCCGGCATGGAGCTGCGCTACAAAGCCGGCACGGTCGGCACACGGGAATTTGCGGACTTCTACCTCAGTACCCTGGCGGGGAAGTCGCCGGCGCAATGGGAGCCGCTGCGCCGCGAGTTCCTGGCCACACAGATCATCCCGCGGGTCCCGGACGCAGCCATGCAACTGGTCAAGCAACATCTCGCGAGCGGCGACCTCGTGGTGATGACGACCGCCACCAACCGCTTCATCACAGAGCTCACGGCCAAGCATTTCGCAATCGAGCACCTGCTGGCAACCGAAGCCGAAGTAGTGGAGCACGTCTTCACCGGCCGCGCGAGCGGCACGCTCAACATGCGGCA
>JBKJHN010000233.1:0-4779 GCA_046599015.1 Ramlibacter sp. | reverse complement strand
GCCAAGGTGCCTCCCGACCCCCGGCGAAAGTAAGGGCCTTGATGAATACGCGAATCGCGGATGGAAGCCGGGTGACGCTTCGCTGTCGGGTCACGGACTCGGATGGGGAAGTGCTCGATGACGGGGACAGCCCGGTGGTGTTCGTTTGTGGCAGGCAACAGCTGATCACCGGCCTGGAGGAGGAACTCAAGTCAAAGCAGGCCGGCTTCCGGGCACGGATCAACCTGTCACCCGAGCAGGCCTACGGGTGCTATCGGCCGGAGCTGGTCTTTGAAGCCGTCCGCGAAAATCTCCCCGCCGGCATGGACATCCAACCCGGGATGGTGCTGTCGCCCGGCGGCAGCGGCGGCAAATTTGGCCTGAAGGTGCTCGCGCTCACCGGACGTGGCGCGATGCTGGATGGAAATCATCGCTTTGCGGGCAAGCACCTGGAATTCGACGTCGAGGTGCTGGGCGTGGAGGCCGCTGTGTCGAGCTGATGTACGGGACTGCCCGACTGTACCTATGTCAGTCGACCGCGCTGATCTTCGCCTTTTCCCAAAGCACGAATCGCTCTGTCAGTTGCGCCAGGTCGCGATAGAACGCGGTCTCAGCATTGGCCCTTACCGCGGTCGCGAAAGGCCTGATCCAGGCCCCCAGGTGCTGCGCGAGGAAGATTCTCTCCAGTTGTTCCCAGTCATGCAATACGTCAGCAAGACCGGCGCGTTGGGCCTCGTTTTGCCTGAACGTCAGCAGGTACAAGAACTCAAGTTCCACGGCGACGTGGTCCGGCGCGTCCCGGAACTCTTCGTCGAGGTCGAAACCTGCCTCCTCGTACAACTGAAGCACTGCGACGGTCGCCTCCTGCCACAGTGTCGTCTCCCCGGTCAGCCAGAACGAACCGTGCGGCCTGGCCAGCGGCTGAGGCGGGCCGAGAAAAAGCTTCGCGTAGTCGACCAGCAAGGTCTCCAGAGTTTGTGCCGAGAACTCCTGCCCGAGTCTGCCTGCGATCAGAGCGAGCTCGGGATCGAGACGGCGGGCAGCGGCCAGCATCGAATCAAAGAGGCGCTCCTCGGCGAATTCCGGGCTCGGTTCGTAATAACAGGCTGCCAGGAACCGGCACAAGTCTTCGCGCGCAGTCGCCTTTTCGGGATCGTGGTCCGGCATCGTCACTCCTCAAACAAAAAAAGGGCCGATAACCCGGCCCCGGAGGGTGGCACCTGGCGAGCTTATCAGGCCCGCGCGCTGTACTTGCCGATGTAATGCACGTTGGGCTTGGTGCCCTTGTCCTCCTGCAGGCGGAAGGACTTCTGCGACTTCAGCAGTTGCGAGATCTGGCTTGCCGGATCTTCCTGGTCGCCGAAGATGCGGGCCTTGGCGGGGCAAACTTCGACGCACGCGGGCTGCAGGCCGTTGAGCGTGCGGTGGTAGCAGAAGGTGCATTTCTCTACAACTCCGTCCTTGCGAATCGGTTGAAGGTCGCCGCCTTGCCAGCGGCTCATGGCCGGAACGGGAGCCCCGGCCTTCGCAGCCGTCTCAGCGCCTGAAGCCGTGCAGCCGGGAATCGCGGCTGCCTTGTCGCTCCAATAGGGCTGCGTCACTTCATCGTCGTAGTTGAAGCTGATGACGCTGTAGCTGGTGCCGTCCAGGCTGGACATGCCCAGTTTCTCGCTGCTGTAAGGGCACACCTCCTGGCATTTCTGGCAGCCGACGCACATTTCCGGATCGTGCAAGGTAATCCCTTCCGGTGTCTTGTACATCGCCTTGAAACGATTCCCTGCGCCCGCCTTCTTTGGATTACCCGGACATTCCTTGACGCAGGGTGCATCGCTGCAGTGATTGCAGAGCACCGGAATCACCGAGTGCTGCACGTTCGGGAACTTGCCTTCCGTTTTGATGAGGAAGTCAGCCCAGTTGTAGCTCTGGTCCTCGCCCCGGGTGCGGGTGTTGTTTTCGGCTTTGCAGGCGAAAGCACAGGCCCCACAGCCGACGCATTTCGACAGGTCGATGACCATTCCGAGTCTTGTCATGGTTTGCTCCAATGTCCTGTGTAGGTCAGACCTTTGCGATCCGTACGCCGGTGAAACCGCCATTGCGCGCCGTCGAGCCGCTCAACCGGTCGTAGTCATCGACGAGGATCTCGTTGTTGTTGCCGCCTCTGGGCATGGCCTTGGCGTAGTCTTTGGCGGCCACCCGGCCGAAGGCCCAGTGGCCCTGCCCGTAGCACTTCGTGACGGTTCCCGGACGCACGCCTTCCCAGAGCTTGAGTTCGGTGACGATCGAGCCAGCAAGCGACGTGATCTTCACGGTGTCGCCTGTTTTCAGGCCCAGCTTGGCGCCGTCTTCGGGATTCATCTTCAGCACATCGCTCCAGGAGACGTCGCCCGGATCGACCTTCTTGAATTCCTGATACCACGTCAGGTTCTGCGACGTGCCTTCGCGGTTCAGGCGCGACTTGTAATCGATGAACTCGAACGGGTAGTCCTGTTGCGAGCCGTGGCGTTTCGGCGACTCATAGTGAGGCACGTAGGCCAGGTCCCCGCGGGCGAGATAGCCGGTGAGGGCGAGAATCTCGTCGGGCGTGGTCTGGTACTTCTGGGCGTGTTCCAGCAGCCCCTTCTTGAGCGTCTCGCTGTAGAACTCGAACTTTTTCGTGGCTGTCGCGAACTTGCCGCCCCAGCCCTTCTTGAGCGCGTACTTCGGGCCGCTGAACATGCCCTTCTTTTTGAACTCCGCCCAGCCGTTGATCGGCGCGTCGCCCTTGAGGGGCTCCTTGGCGGCCCAGACCGGCGCGCTCGTCATTTTGGTGGCGATCTCGGAGAACTCGAGCGCGGTTGTCGGCGACTTGCCGGTTTCGGGATCCTTGAACTCCTGCGAGTAATAGTCGAACAGGTTCGGGAAGCCCTTGGCCTTGAGCTTTTCCGCCAGCAACCACACCACTTCGGTTTCTTCCTGCTTGACATCCCACAAGCGCTTGACCACCGGCTGCTGGATCGTCGCGTAGCCGTGGCCACTGCCGTTGTTGGTGACGACGGACCAGCCCTCGGCCGTGTTGAAGGTGGAGGGCAGCACGATGTCCGCGAACTGAGTCATCTCCGATGGATTGGTGACCATGTGCACGAAGAACGGAAGCTTGGACATCGCCTTTTCCCAGCGGTCGGCGCCGGTGCAGGAAAAGGGCAGGTTGATCCATGACGCGATCATCATCTTCGCGGCCGACGGGTCCTTCAACATGCCGTTTGCCACGTTGTTGGTGACGACCCCGCTCCCCGGTTTGGCGCCCATCATGGCGGGCATGTCCTTGTCGCCGCGTCCGTCGAGCTTCTTGTACTTGCTGCCGGTCTTGGCCACCTCGTCGACGTACTTGTCCGCGCTCGGGAACTTGGCCACCGGCACGCTGCTGCTGCTTTGCCAGACGCCGCCCTCGACATCGATCGAACCCAGCAGCCCGTTGAGCGCATGCACCGCCATGGCCGCATAGGTGCCGCGCGGGTTCATCGCCACGCCGGGGCCCATCCAGACGCAGGTCTTCGGCGCTGCCTTGCCCATGGCGCGAGCCACGCGCACGGTCTGCACGGCGGGAATCAGCGTTTCCTTCTCGGCCCAGGCCGGCGTGCGGTCCTTCAGCTCGAGGTTCCACCACTTCACCAGCCCATTGGTTTCCTTCTCGACGAAGGCGGCCTCGTCCACCGTCTTGCCGGCCACGAACAGGTTCTTGCCGTCCTTGAAGTCGCCGACGAATTCGCGGTTCCACAAGCCTTCGGTCAACAGGACGTGGGCCATCGCACCGGCCAGGGCGCCGTCCGTTCCGGGCTTGATCGGAAGCCATTCATGGCCCTTGGCCGCCACGTTGGACAGGCGCGGGTCAATCGTGATGACGGTGCCGCGCTTCACAATATCGGCGAAGCGGTTGATGGTGTTAGGCACCATGCGGTTGGACGCGAGCGGGTCGGTCCCCCACAACACCAGGCAGTTGGTCTTCTCGAGGTCGTAATCGCGATAGCCGAAGAAACCCTGGGTGAGTCCTGGACCCATCTTCTCGGCCTCGGCGCAGATCGCGCTGTGCGAGAAGTAGTTGGGGGTGCCGAACACCTTCGGCACGGTCCCGTACAGCAGGTCGTTGGAGGTCGACGAGTAGCGGCCCCGCATGTACACGAGCTTGTGCGCCTCGCCGGCTTTGCGCAACTCGATCATCCTGTCGGCGACGGTGTTCATCGCCTCGTCCCAGCTGATGGGGACGAACCTGGGATCGATGCCGCGGCCCTTCACAGGGTTGGTTCGCTTCATCGGCCCTTTGATTCGGTCCGGGTCATAGAGCATCTGCGGGATCAGGTGCCCGCGCGGGCAGACGTAGCCGTGGTTGGTCTTGCTGCTCTGATTGCCGCGCACCCGCACGGCGCGGCCGTCCTGCACGAAGATCTCGACGGCGCACCATTGCGTGCAGCCCTGGCAGGCGGTGGCGACCCAATCACCCTGGGCTGGGCTGCTCTTTTCGGCGCTGTAGGGCACCAGCGCGCTATGCAGCGGTGTTCTGGGTGTCAGCGCCGCGCAGCCGGAGAGCGTCCAGCCCGCTGCGGCGCCCGACGCCATGATGAAGGTTCGTCTGGTTAGCCTCATGTTTGCTCCTGGGAAATGGGTGGCCCGCAATCGGACGACTGGAATGCTTTTTTGTTAATGCATATTGCGCGCGGTTGAAGCGCAGTTCCTTGACCTGAAACAAGCGCCGTTTTGACGGCGGCGAGGCGCCCCCGAAATCAGAGTTCTCTGATCGTTCTATCCAACGCCGGAGGAGAGTGACGC
>JBKJHN010000198.1:0-16165 GCA_046599015.1 Ramlibacter sp. | reverse complement strand
GGCGACTGGCACGGGCAGCGCCAACCGCGTCGCCCGGATGCATCTGATGCACGAGCCGTCGTCAATCGACAAGGGCGAAGTGACCGACAAGGGTTCGATCAACCAAGGCGCGGTGCTCAAGCATCGCCAGGACCTGGTCCACGCGTTGCACGGTGGCTCCCTGCCCTTTACTCTTCTACCCCAGCGGGGCGGCGAATGACGGGCCCCGCGCTGATCAATTTACTTCCCACTCACCTGCATCGATTCTTAGGAGACCTGGCATGAAATTCAAAAAAACTCTCGTCGCCGTCGCGGCACTGGTCGCTTCGGCGGCCGCGCTCGCGGATGTCAACATCGGCATCAGCCTTGCGCTCACCGGGCCGGGCTCGGGCCTGGGCATCCCGATGAACAACTACTACAAGATGTTCCCGCAGACCATCGCCGGCGAGAAGGTCAACCTCATCATCCTGGACGACGCCAGCGATCCGGGCAAAGGCGCGCAGAACGCCCGCCGCTTCGTCACCGACGACAAGGTCGACCTCATCATCGGCTCGTGCATCACGCCGGTGGCCGCGGCGATCGCGGAAATCGCTGCCGAATCGGGCACCGTGCAACTGGCCGCTTCTCCCGTTGGCCTGCCCCCTGGCAAGGACAGCTGGACGTTCCGGCTGCCGCAGTCCAACACCGTGATGGCCCACGCCATGATCGGCCACATGACAAAGCAGGGCGTCAAGACGGTAGGCTTCCTCGGCTACACCGATGCCTATGGCGAGCAATGGCTCAAGGAGTTCACGCCATTGGCTGAAAAGGCCGGCATCAAGGTGATCGCGTCGGAACGCTTCGCCCGATCGGACACCAGCGTGACGCCGCAGGCTCTCAAGCTGGTCAGCGCCAACCCCGACGCGATGCTGGTCGTTGCCTCCGGCAGCGGCGCCGCCATGCCGCAGATGGCCATCGTCGACCGCGGCTACAAGGGCAAGATCTACCAGACGCACGCGGCTGCCACCAAGGACCTGATGCGCGTGGGCGGCAAGGCCGTCGAAGGCACCTTCGTGGTGTCTGGCCCCGCCGTGATTGCCGAGCAGTTGTCTGACAACCATCCCTCGAAGAAGCTCGCCATCGACTTCGTGCAGAAGTACGAGAAGGGCGTGGGTCCCGGCACGCGCAACCAGTTTGCCGGCCATGCTTACGACTCGCAGATCGTCCTCGAGAAGATCCTGCCCGGGGCGCTGAAAAAGGCCAAGCCCGGTACCAAGGAGTTTCGTGCCGCCTTGAAGGAAGGCGTCGAAACCATGGGCCGCACCATCTTCTCGCACGGCATCATGAACTGGACCAAGGACGACCACTGGGGCTTCACCAACGAGACCGGCGTGATGCTCAAGGTCGTCAACGGCGAATTCAAGGTCGAGTAACTTCGTCCATCGTCGCTCGCCCCCTGGCGTCGTAGCCGGTGTGGGCCGGTTCACCCCTCACTTCCAAGGCGCGCCATGGACATGTCGATCGCCGGCATCCTGCTGCTCGACGGCCTGACCAACGGCGCCATTTACGCCCTGCTCGGGCTGGCCACGGTGCTGGTCTTCGCCGTCACGCGGGTGATCTTCATTCCCCAAGGCGAATTTGTCGCGTACGGCGCGCTCACGCTGGCCATCATGCAGACCGGCCAGGTACCCGGCACGGTCTGGCTGCTGCTGATACTGGCGAGCGTGGCCGCCCTGATGAACGCCGTGGCCGAAACGCAGCGAAGCCATAGCGCGGTGCGTGGGTTGATGGCCGCGTTGCGAACGCTGGCTTTTCCCGTCGCCGCCGCCCTGGTCACGGCAATTGCCGCACCGTACCGGCCGCACCTCGCGGTGCAGGCTTTACTGAGCGTCGCCGTCGTCACTGCCTACGGCCCGCTCGTGTACCGCGTGGCCTACCAGTCGCTCGCGTCGGCGACCCCGCTGGTGCTGCTGATCGTCTCGGTCGGGGTGCATTTCGCCATGACCGGCCTGGGCCTGCTGTTCTTCGGTGCGGAAGGCTACCGCAATCCCTCGTTCTGGGACCTGCGGCTGCCGCTCGGCCCCGTCAACCTCAGCGGGCAGGCCATCATCATCGCGCTGGCGTCGCTGACACTCATCGCAATGTTGTGGCTCTTTTTCGAGCGCACGCTGCGCGGCAAGGCGCTGCGGGCTACGGCAGTCAATCGTCTGGGCGCACGTCTCATGGGGATCTCGTCGAACTCCGCGGGCCGGACGACCTTCGCGATGGCGGCCTTCATCGGCGCTTTGTCGGGCCTGTTGATCGGGCCGACCACCACTGTGTTCTACGACTCGGGCTTCATCATCGGCTTGAAGGGTTTTGTCGCCGCCGTGATCGGCGGGCTGTCGAGCTACCCGCTCGCCCTGATCGGCGCCTTGTTCGTCGGGGTGGTCGAGGCTTTCGGTTCATTCTGGGCCAGCGCATTCAAGGAGGTCATCGTGTTCACCCTGATCCTTCCGGTGCTGCTGCTGCGTTCGTTGTCCGGCCACGCCGACGAGGACCACTGATGCAGGTGCGCAAGATCGGCCTTGCGGCGATTGCCGGCGCCGTGCCGCTGATGGTGCTGCTGCCGCTGCCCGATTTCTGGATCACCCAGCTCAATTACATCGGGCTGTACAGCCTCACCTGCCTCGGGCTGGTGCTGCTGACCGGTGTCGGTGGGCTGACCTCGTTCGGACAGGCGGCATTCGTGGGCATCGGTGCCTACACCACTGCCTGGTTGACATTGAACATGGGCGTGTCGCCATGGTTGACGCTCTTCATCGGCCTGGCGCTCACCGGTGTCAGCGCGCTGGTGCTGGCCTTCATCACCCTGCGCATGTCCGGCCACTACCTGCCGCTCGCCACCATCGCCTGGGGCCTGTCGTTGTACTACCTGATGGGCAACATCGACGCGCTCGGCAAGTACGACGGCATCCTGGGCGTCAAGAGCTTGGCCCTGGGTGGATTCGATATCGGGCAGGGCCGGGCATTCTTCGTGCTGACCTGGACGATCGTGCTGGTGCTCGCCGTGGCGCTGCTGCATCTGCTGGATTCGCGCAGCGGACGCGCCATTCGCTCGCTGAAAAGTGGCGCGCTGATGGCCGAATCCATGGGCATCAGCACCTTCCGCTACAAAGTGACGATCTTCGTCATCGCGGCGCTGCTGGCTTCGGTGGCCGGCTGGCTGTTCGCGCACTTCCAACGGACCGTCAATCCATCGGCATTCGGACTGAAGATGGGCATCGAGTACCTGTTCATGACCGTGGTCGGCGGTGTCGGCCATGTCTGGGGCGCGCTCACCGGCGCAGCTTTGACACGGCTTCTGGAAGACCAGTTGCAGGTGCTGCTGCCGCGGCTGATCGGCACCAGCGGAAGCTACGAGGTCATCGTGTTCGGCATCACGCTGGTGCTGGTGCTGAAGTACCTGCCGGACGGGCTGTGGGATTTCGTGGACCGGCGCTTGCCGCGGCCGCAGCGCCTGGCCGACTGGGGCGACGCACCGGCGCTCAGCGAAAAGGCCAAGCCCGCGGCCGGCGAACTGGTGCTGGACGTCCAGGCCGTGCGCAAGGAATTCGGCGGCCTGGTGGCCGTGAACGACATCAGTTTCCAGATTCGCGCCGGCGAGATCGTCGGACTGATCGGACCCAATGGCGCGGGCAAATCGACCACGTTCAACCTGGTCACCGGAGTGCTCAGGCTTACCGGGGGAGGCGTCAGTTTTCGCGGCGAGCCGATCAATGGACTGCCGGCGCGCGACATCGCGCGCAAGGGCATGGCACGCACCTTCCAGCACGTGAAGATGATCCCGGACATGACAGTTCTGGAGAACGTCGCCCTCGGCGCCCACGCGCGCGGCGACAAGGGCGTGCTCTCCGCGATGGCGCGGCTGGACCGTGCCGAGGAACGCACATTGTTCAAGGAAGCACAGCGCCAGCTCGAGCGAATCGGCATGGGCGATCAAATGCACGAAATGGCCGGCAACCTGCCCATGGGGCCACAACGTCTTCTGGAGATCGCGCGCGCTCTCTCCGCCGATCCGGCCCTGCTGCTGCTGGACGAACCGGCGGCGGGGCTGCGTCACAAGGAAAAGCAGGCGCTGATCCAGGTCTTGCGCCAGCTCCAGCGCGAAGGCATGAGCATCCTGCTGGTCGAGCACGACATGGATCTGGTGATGGACGTGTGCGACCGGCTGGTGGTGATGGAGTTCGGCACGCACCTGATGGAGGGGACGCCGCGCGAAGTTCAACAAAGTCCGGCGGTGCGCGCCGCCTATCTCGGCACCGAGCATTGAAGGCCCAGCCGATGGACTCAGCCAATCCCGTGACCGCTCCCGCCACGCCCCTGCTTCGCTTCGCCAATTTGCGCGCCGGCTATGGACGGGCCGAAGTGCTGCACGGCGTGAGTCTGGATGCGGCGCCCGGCAGCGTGATCACTGTCATCGGCCCGAACGGCGCCGGTAAGTCGACCTTGCTCAACGCACTGATGGGCGTGATCCCGTCCCGCGGCACGCTGCAACTGGACGGTGAGGACATCGCCGCCGTGCCGCTGGAAGAGCGTGTGATGCGAGGCATGGCCCTGGTTCCGGAAAAGCGCGAATTGTTCTCCTCGATGGCGGTGGAAGACAACCTGGTGCTCGGTGCGTACCGCCAGGTGCGTCTGCGCAACCGCCAGTGGCGCGACCGGCTGGACGATGTCTACTCCATCTTTCCGCGGCTCGCTGAGCGGAGCAAGCAGTTGGCCGGAACCCTCTCGGGGGGCGAGCGGCAGATGCTTGCCGTCGGCCGGGCTCTCATGTCGCGGCCGCGCCTGCTGATGCTGGATGAACCCAGCCTGGGATTGGCCCCGCTGGTGGTCGGGGAAATCTTCCGCACCATCGAAAGCCTGCGACAGACCGGCGTGACGATTTTGCTGGTGGAGCAGAACGCCCGCGCCGCGCTGCATGTGGCTGACCATGGCTATGTACTGGAGATGGGCGAGTTCGTGCTGGACGGAGAGGCCGCGGCGCTGGCGCTGGACTCGCGCGTGATCGACACTTACCTCGGCGCCGCGCGCCCCGGCACCTCCGAGTGACTTCCCGATGCCGATGAACGCAAAAACACGGGTCGTTGCGGTCGATGAGGTCGATGCCAGCTACCTGGAAAGCCTCATCGGCTACAACGCGCGCCGCGCCGCTTTGGCGGTCATCGAAGTGTTCCTGAGCCGGATGGCGGTCTACGACTTGCGGCCGGTGGACTTTTCGGTGCTGTCGCTGATCACCCACAACCCCGGGATCACTTCACGACAGCTGTGCACTGCACTGGGCATCCTGCCGCCGAACCTGGTCGGCATGATCAACGCCCTCGAAAAACGCGAACTCATCCAGCGGCAGCCTCATCCACGCGACGGCCGCGCCGTTGGCCTGCACCTCACTGCCGCTGGCCAGAAACTCACGCGGGAGGCCGAACGCACGGCGTCCGAACTGGAGGCCCAGGTGGCCAGCCGTCTGTCAGCCGGCGAAGTGAAAACCCTGATCCGGCTGCTGAAGAAAATATATCTTTAGCCCCCGTTGCTGTTTGGTGACGCTGCTATTGTTTGCATAGCAGGAAGGCGTACACTGCGTTCCCCGCGTCAAGAATAAATCCGACTCGAGGAGAAGAACGCATGAGTTCCAAAGAGAACGCCGCCATCAGCCAACTGCTCGGACTGCTCGAGTCGCGTTACGCGATCCGGGTCTTATGGGCCTTGCGCGATGGACACGCCCAGACGTTTCGCCTGCTGCAAGACAGCGTAGGCGGGATCACTCCCAACACCTTGAACACCCGCATCAAGGAACTGCGCGAAGCCGGCCTCCTCGTCCACGGCAACGACGGCTACGTGGTCACACCCGCCGGGTCCGATCTGCTGAAGCGCCTGGGCGACTTGCCGGCGTTCGCCGCCAAGTGGGTCGCCAACCAGGCCAGGAAAAAGCAGTCATGAAAGCTCACCTTGAAATCGGCGCTGCCCTACCCTCCGACGCCAGCGACGCGCTGCTCATTGGCCGCGTGGAGATCGCCGGCAAGGGGCCTGTATTGGTCCGGGTGCGGATGGACGGGGTGTACGACCTTTCGCCGCTGGCCGCCACCTGCAGCGAATTGCTCGAGGTGCCGGATCTCGCGGCCGCCTTGCGCCGGGTGCCTGGCGATCGGCTCGGTTCCACCAGCGAGATCCTGGCCAACAGTGCGTTCGACGCGCGCGACTGGTCCAAACCCTGGTTTCTGGCGCCGTGCGACCTGCAGGCGATCAAGGCGGCCGGCGTCACTTTCGTGGCTTCGATGCTGGAACGGGTGATCGAGGAACAAGCCCGCGGCGACGCGTCAAAGGCCCAGGCGGTGCGGCAAGCCGTGGTATCCGTGATCGGCGACAACCTGAGCGCGGTCCGGCCGGGTTCGCCCGAGGCGCTGCGATTGAAGGAAGTGCTGATCGCGCAGGGCGTCTGGTCGCAGTATCTCGAGGTGGGCATCGGCCCGGACGCGGAAATCTTCACGAAGTCCCAGCCGATGAGCGCCGTGGGCACCGGCGCCGAGGTGGGACTCCATCCGGCCAGCGCCTGGAACAATCCGGAGCCCGAGATCGTGCTGGCGGTCAACAGCCGCGGCGAGACCGTGGGAGCAACGCTCGGCAACGACGTCAACCTGCGCGATTTCGAAGGCCGCAGCGCGTTGTTGCTTGGCAAGGCCAAAGACAACAACGCCAGTTGCGCGATCGGTCCTTTCATCCGGGTGTTCGACGAACATTTCGGCGTGGACGATGTGCGCACCTGCGAGTTGGCGATGCGCGTCGCCGGGCCCGACGGATTCGTGATGGACGGCACCAGTTCGCTATCGATGATCAGCCGCGATCCGCTGGACCTGGTGGGCCAGGCGATTGGGGCCAACCACCAGTACCCCGACGGGTTCGTGCTGTTCCTGGGCACGATGTTCGCGCCGACCCAGGACCGCCACGGACCCGGCCAGGGCTTCACGCACGTGTTGGGGGACCTCGTGACCGTGACCACGCCGCGCTTGGGTACACTCGCCAATCGCGTGAACACCAGCGACAAGACCGCCCCCTGGGCCTATGGCATTGGCGCCCTGATGCGCGACCTGGCCCGCCGGCTGCCGATAGCGCCATCCCATCGATTGAAGGACATTTCATGATCACCACACCTTCCGGCCTGCAGTACGAAGACACAACGGTGGGCTCCGGCGGCGAGGCGTCGCCGGGCCAGCATGTGAACGTGCACTACACCGGCTGGCTTTTCAACGACGGCCAGCAAGGCGCCAAGTTCGACTCGAGCGTCGACCGCAAGGACCCGTTCGCCTTTTCCCTGGGCGCGGGCATGGTGATCAAGGGCTGGGACGAAGGCGTGGCCGGCATGAAGATTGGCGGCAAGCGCACCCTGATCATTCCGCCGCAACTCGGATACGGCCCACGGGGCGCCGGCGGCGTCATACCGCCCAATGCCACGTTGAAATTCGACGTGGAACTCCTCGACGCGCATTGAGGCAGCCCAACGGCGCCAGTTGCCATGCTCGACCTGCGAGTGGCGAAGGGTGTGGTAGCTCAGCTGTTCCCTTGAAAATTTCGTAGCTGAAAGGGCATTGCCTTGTCTTGAAAAGGGCATCACGGCCCCAAGCTGTTCCGCACTCTATTTCCAGCCTTTACAAGAAGATGTCTGAGCCAACCCGGATCGAACCGACGCTGAGCGACCTGCCCAGCCCCGAAGAAGTGGAAGCCGCCCAGGCCGCGAATGAAGGGGCGGCGCTGAACCAGGTCCAGGCCGAACTGGCCGCCCTGCAGGCGAAAAACGCCGAACTGGCCGAGCATTTCATGCGCGCCCAGGCGGACATGCAAAACACCCGGCGCCGGGCCGAGGAGGAAATGTCCAAGGCCCGCAAGTTCGCGGTGGAAGGCTTTGCCGAGAGCATGCTGGCGGTGGTCGACAGCCTGGAAGCGGGTCTGGCGGCCAGGGACGCCACGGCGGAGCAGATCCGCGAAGGCACCAAGGTCACGTTGCAGCAGCTCAAGAGCGCGCTGGAGCGCAACAAGGTCATCGAGATCAACCCGGCCGCCGGCGACAAGTTCGACCCGCATCGGCACCAGGCCATTTCCGTTGCCGCATTGCCCCCAGACTCCACACAGGAACCCAACACCGTCGTGAGCGTGTTGCAAAAGGGCTACCTGATCGCGGATCGCATCCTGCGGCCGGCGCTGGTCACTGTCGCGGCACCCAAATAAGAGAGTCATCCTGGGTCCCGCCGGATGCCTGACGGCACTTGAAACTTCACAGCTTATCCACAAGTAACTCACATCGAATCTGAATTGGCCAAGGGCCGCAAGCAAGGAGAAAAGATCATGGGAAGAATCATCGGCATCGACCTCGGGACCACGAACTCGTGCGTCTCGATCATGGAGGGCAACACCCCCAGGGTCATCGAGAACAGTGAAGGCGCGCGCACCACGCCTTCGATCGTCGCGTACCAGGAAGACGGCGACATCCTGGTGGGCGCTTCGGCCAAGCGCCAGGCGGTCACCAACGCCAAGAACACGCTGTATGCCGTGAAGCGCCTGATTGGCCGCAAGTTCGAGGAAAAGGAAGTCCAGAAGGACATCCACCTCATGCCTTATGAAATCAGCAAGGCCGACAACGGCGACGCCTGGGTGACTGTGCGCGGCAAGAAGCTGGCGCCGCCGCAGATTTCGGCCGAAGTGCTGCGCAAGATGAAGAAGACCGCCGAGGACTACCTGGGCGAACCGGTGACCGAAGCCGTGATCACGGTTCCGGCCTACTTCAACGACAGCCAGCGGCAAGCGACCAAAGACGCGGGACGGATCGCCGGCCTGGACGTCAAGCGCATCATCAACGAGCCCACCGCGGCTGCCCTGGCCTTCGGCCTGGACAAGCAGGAAAAGGGCGACCGCAAGATCGCCGTGTATGACCTGGGTGGCGGCACCTTCGACATCTCCATCATCGAGATCGCCGACGTCGACGGCGAAAAGCAGTTCGAGGTGCTCTCCACCAACGGCGACACCTTCCTGGGCGGCGAAGACTTCGACCAGCGCATCATCGACTACATCATCGCGGAGTTCAAGAAGGACCAAGGCGTTGACCTGTCCAAGGACGTGCTGGCCCTGCAACGCCTGAAAGAAGCGGCCGAGAAGGCCAAGATCGAGCTGTCCAGCAACTCGCAGACCGACGTCAACCTGCCCTACATCACGGCCGACGCCAACGGCCCGCGCCACCTGAACATCAAGCTGACCCGGGCCAAGCTGGAGTCGCTGGTGGAAGAACTGATCGAACGGACCATGGCGCCCTGCCGCACGGCCATCAAGGACGCCGGCGTGTCGCTCGCCGACATCCACGACGTGATCCTGGTCGGCGGCCAGACCCGCATGCCCAAGGTGCAGGAAAAGGTCAAGGAGCTGTTCGGCAAGGAGCCGCGCAAGGACGTGAACCCTGATGAAGCCGTGGCTGTGGGCGCGGCGATCCAGGGCCAGGTGCTGGGCGGCGAACGCAAGGACGTGCTGCTGCTCGACGTGACCCCGCTGTCGCTGGGCATCGAAACGCTGGGTGGCGTGATGACCAAGATGATCACCAAGAACACCACGATCCCGACCAAGTTCGCGCAGACCTTCTCAACGGCGGACGACAACCAGCCGGCCGTGACGATCAAGGTTTTTCAGGGCGAACGCGATATTGCCGTGGGCAACAAGTTGCTGGGCGAATTCAACCTGGAAGGCATTCCGCCGGCAGCCCGCGGCTTGCCCCAGATCGAGGTGAGCTTCGACATCGACGCCAACGGCATCCTGCACGTCGGCGCCAAGGACAAGGCCACCGGCAAGGAAAACAAGATCACGATCAAGGCCAACTCCGGCATCTCCGAAGAGGAGATCCAGAAGATGGTGAAGGACGCCGAGCTGAACGCCGCCGAGGACAAGAAGAAACTCGAGATCGTGCAGGCCAAGAACCAGGGCGAAGCGCTGGTGCACAGCGTCAGGAAGAGCCTGACCGAATACGGCGAAAAGCTCGATGCCAGCGAGAAGGAAAAGATCGAGGCCGCGCTGAAGGATGTGGAAGAAGCCTTGAAGGGCGACGACAAGTCCGCCATCGAGGAAAAGACCAACACCCTGATGACCGCCAGCCAGAAGCTGGGCGAAAAGATGTACGCCGACATGCAGGCGCAGCAGTCTGCGCAGGCGGCGGCGGGCGGTGCGGGCGGACATGCCGGCGGCGGGGAAGCCGCATCTTCCAAGCCGGCAGACGACAATGTGGTCGACGCGGAAGTGAAAGAAGTGAAGAAAGGTTAATTCGGACGCGTAGCGCCGAATTAACTCGCCGCGTTCGACCGATACCCTGAAGGGATCGTCAACGCGGCGTTTTTGCTGACGCCGCCATCCCACGAACGCGCCGATTTGCTGTACGGTTGAGCCCGAAAGAAACATGGCCACCAAAAGAGATTATTACGAGACTCTCGGCGTTCCCAAGAACGCTTCGGACGAGGAAATCAAGAAGGCTTATCGCAAGCAGGCGATGAAGCACCACCCTGACCGCAACCACGGAGAGGACAAGGACAAGGGTTCGGAAGCGAAGTTCAAGGAGGCCAAGGAAGCCTACGAAATGCTGTCCAACCCGGAAAAGCGCGCCGCTTACGACCAGTTCGGGCATGCAGGGGTGGATCCCAACATGCGCGGCCCAGGTGGGCCGGGGGCGGAGGGCTTTGGCGGTTTTGCCGAGGCATTCGGCGACATCTTCGGCGACATCTTTGGCCAGGGGCGGGGTGGCGCCGCGGGTGGCCGGGGCGGGCGGCAGGTGTACCGCGGCAGCGACCTTTCCTACGCGATGGAGATCACGCTGGAGGAGGCGGCCCTTGGCAAGGATGCGCAGATTCGCATTCCTTCGTGGGAAGGCTGCGACACCTGCCATGGCACCGGTGCCAAGCCAGGCACCCAGGTCAAGGCCTGCAGCACCTGCAATGGCGCCGGCGTGGTGCAGATGCGCCAGGGCTTCTTCAGCGTGCAGCAGACCTGCCCGCAGTGCCGTGGCACCGGCAAGATCATCCCCGAGCCCTGCGCCACCTGTCACGGCCAGGGCCGCACCAAAAAACAAAAGACGCTCGAAGTCAAGATTCCGGCCGGCATCGACGACAACATGCGCATTCGCAGCGCGGGCAATGGCGAGCCCGGCACCAATGGAGGCCCGCCCGGCGACCTCTACATCGAGATCCGCATCAAGAAGCACCCAATCTTCGAACGTGATGGCGATGACCTGCATTGCGTGGTGCCGATCAGTTTCAGCCGCGCGGCCCTAGGCGGTGAAATCGAGGTCCCCACCTTGCAGGGCAAGGCCGCGATCGACATTCCCGAGGGCACCCAGGCCGGCAAGCAGTTCCGGCTGCGCGGCAAGGGGATCAAGGGAGTGCGTTCGAGCTATCCCGGTGACCTGTACTGCCACGTCGCGCTGGAGACGCCGGTGAAGCTCACCGAACACCAGCGCAAACTGCTCAAGGACCTGGACGAGTCGCTTAAAAAAGGCGGAGCCAAGCATTCGCCCACCGAGGAGTCCTGGGCGGACAAGTTGAAGGGATTTTTCAGCGCTTAGGTCGCGCTTGATCGCCTAGAACAGGTGCCCCTGACCGGAAGCGCCGGGCCTTCGAAATGCCGTGGTGTCAAGGTTCACCCGCTCCTGGTTGAAGCCGAGTCTGCGGCTGGCTTTAAGGAATCTCTGCTCGATCAGTTCCGCCCACGGTCCGGAGCCCTTCATGCGCGTGGCGAAGTCGCTGTCGTAATCCTTGCCGCCGCGCATGTCCTGAACGCGCGCCATGATGCGGTGGGCGCGCTCTGGATAGTGCAGTTCCAGCCACTGCCGGAACAGCGGGCTCACTTCCCAGGGCAGGCGCAGCACATGGTAGAACGCGTGGCGTGCGCCGGCGTCCCACGCGGCTTCGAGCACCTGCTCCATGTCGTCGTTGAGAAACGGAATCTGCGGCGCCAGGCTGACGCCGCACGACACGCCATGTTCGGCCATCGTGCGCAGTATCCGCAGCCGCCTGTGAGGCGCGGCGGCTCGCGGCTCGAGCTTGCGGGTGAGCTGCGCATCGAGCGTGGTGATCGTGACGTTGATGGTGACGAGCCCCTGCTGCGCCATCGGTGCTATCAGGTCCAGGTCGCGCTCGACCCCGCTCGACTTGGTCACGAGGGAAAACGCGTGCCGCGTCTCGTGCATCAGCTTGATCACCGAGCGCGTCAGTCGCAGCTCGCGCTCTACCGGCTGATAGCAATCGGTGGCCGTGCCGATTGCCACCAGCCGCGGCTCATAGTGCTTCCTCGACAGCTCGGCGCGCAGCAGCGCGGCGATGTTGCGCTTGGCGATGATCCTGGTCTCGAAGTCCAGTCCCGGTGACAGGTTCAGGTAGCTGTGCGTCGGACGGGCGTAGCAGTAGATGCAGCCGTGCTCACAGCCGCGGTAAGGATTGATCGAGCGGTCGAAGAAGACGTCGGGTGACTCGTTGCTGCTGATGATGCTGCGCGCGTCTTCCCAGATGATCTCGGTTTTTGGCGGCTCGTGCGCCTCGGAATGGCTTTGTTCCAACGTGTCCCAGCCATCGTCGAATGCGTTGCGGGTGTCGCGCTCGAACCGGTGGGCCAAGCGCGTGGCTGAACCGCGGCCCTTCAGCGCCTCCACCGGAATACTTACTTCATCCACATGAGCTCCATAACTGTATGAATACAAGGGGTATCCGCTTAGCTCCACTAGGCCATTTCAGCGGGTTCTTCGGCGGGCAGCACGATGTCGGCTAAGCGGATACCCCTTATGAATACACAGTCTATGCCGGACAGTGAGACGGGGCAAGGGATTGCACGTTCTTCGCATGGACTTACAGTCGCCGAAGCCTTCGCGTTTTAATGCGGCGGGATAATCGTTCCCGTGGACACTCTCCTGCTCTCGCGCATCCAGTTCGCCGCGAACATCAGCTTCCACATCCTGTTCCCGACCATCAATATCGCGTTGTGCTGGTTCCTGTTGTATTTCAGGTTGCGGCACAGCGCGGCGAAGGGCACGCCCGCGGCCCAGGGCTGGGAAGAAGCGTATTACCTGTGGACCAAGATCTTCGCGCTGACATTCGCTCTGGGCGTGGTATCGGGCATCACGATGAGCTTCCAGTTCGGCACCAACTGGCCGGGCTACATGGAGCGGGCAGGCAACATTGCGGGGCCGCTGCTGGGATACGAAGTCCTGACGGCGTTTTTCCTTGAGGCCACCTTCCTGGGCATCATGCTGTTCGGCCGGACGCGGGTGTCGGACCGCGTGCACCTTTTCGCCACGCTGATGGTGGCCGCGGGCACCACACTGTCGGCGTTCTGGATCCTCAGCCTGAACTCGTGGATGCAGACGCCCAGCGGTTACGAAATCATCGATGGTGTCTTCCACGCCAAGAGCTGGATGGACGTCATCTTCAATCCGTCGTTCCCTTATCGTCTCGCCCACAAATTGCTTGCCTCGACGCTCACGGCGTCGTTCCTGATCGCGGGCCTTTCGGCTTGGCAGCTACTGCGCAAGACCGCGAACGACGGCACCCGTAACGCGCTGCGAGCCGCGGTCCTTGCTGCCGCGGTCGCCATTCCGCTGCAGATCGTCGCCGGCGACCTGCATGGCCTGAACACGCTGGAGCACCAGCCGGCCAAGATCGCGGCCATCGAAGGCATCTGGCACACCCAAAAGAGCGCTCCGCTGACGCTGTTCGGCTGGCCCAACGAGAAAGAAAAGCGCACCGATTACGCGGTGCAAGTGCCCAAGCTCGCGAGCCTGATCCTGGCGCACGACATCGACGCCGAACTGAAGGGCCTCGATCAGTTCCCCAATGCCCATCCACCGGTCGCGCCTGTGTTCTGGAGTTTCCGGGTCATGGTGGGAGTGGGTGTGCTCATGCTGCTGGTGTCGTGGTGGGCCGCCTGGACAATGCGCCGTGCCGCCCCCGTTTACCCGCGGCCGGTTCTATACGCGTTGGCGGCCATGACCTTCTCCGGCTGGGTGGCAACGCTTGCCGGATGGTTCGTCACGGAGATCGGGCGCCAGCCCTTCCTGGTGTATGGCTTGCTGCGCACCGCCGACCTCGTCGCCGAACATCCGCCGGGCATGGTGTTGTCCACGCTGATTGCGTACCTCGCCGTCTATGTCTTCCTGTTGGCTGCTTATGTCCGCGTGCTGATGTACATGGCCGCGCATCCGGCCCAGCCGACCGCCGAGACGCCGCAAAGCTCCAAATCCGCCGAGCCGGTCGCCGGGCCGGCCTGAACGGCGAGACCACGACATGAACTTCACCTGGGCCGGCCTGCTGCCGCTATTCTTCATGGCGGTGATGGGTCTGGCGTTGCTGGCGTATGTGATCCTGGACGGCTATGACCTGGGCGTCGGCATGCTGCTTCCGTTTGCAACCGATGAAGAAAAAGACGTGATGGTATCCAGCATCGGCCCTTTCTGGGATGCCAACGAAACCTGGCTGGTGCTCGGCATCGGCGTGCTGCTGATCGCGTTTCCGGCAGCGCATGGCATCGTGCTGCAGGCGCTGTACCTGCCGGTTGCCGCCATGCTGATCGGCCTGATCCTGCGGGGGGTGTCCTTCGACTTTCGTGTGAAGGCGCGCGCCGAGCGCAAGGCGATGTGGAACCGCTTGTTTTCGCTGGGCTCGCTGATCGCGGCAGCGGCGCAGGGCTGGATGCTGGGCAGCTATCTAACCGGTTTCGATCATGGTTTGTGGGCGTCGCTGTTCAGCCTCGGCATCGCGGTGACATTGCCGACCGCCTACGCGATGCTGGGCGCCGGATGGCTGATCATGAAGACCGGCGACGAATTGCAGCTCAAGGCGGTTGCCTGGGCCCGCAAGGTCCTGTGGCCGATGGGCGCCGCCCTGGTCGGCATCTCGCTGGCGACCCCGTTGGTGAGCCAGACGGTGTTCGACAAGTGGTTCGCGATGCCGCAATTCCTGGGCTTGCTGCCGATACCCGTCGCCTGCGTGGTCGCCTTCTATACCGCGTTGCATGTGACGGGCAACCCGAAAGTGGTTGCCGCGGGCTATGGCTGGCTGGTCTTCGCCAGCACGGTGCTGGTGTTCGTATTGGCTTTCCTGGGACTGGCGTACAGCCTGTATCCCTACATCGTGATTGACCGGCTGACGGTGTGGCAGGCCGCCAGTGCCACCAAGTCGCTGATCTTCATCTTCGTTGGCGTCGCCATCACGCTGCCGGCCATCATCGTCTATACGATCTTCATGTACCGCGTGTTCTGGGGCCGGGCGCGGACGTTGAGCTACTGAGGGTCCCTCTTACTCCCTCCCCTTCCGGGGAAGGGCAGGGGTGGGGGCACGAGCTCTAAGCCGCCTCAACAGGCTGCGCCCATGGCAGCAACCGCTGCTGCGCCTCGAGGTATTCCCGCTTCAGGCGCGCCACCAGTGCGGCGACGCTGGTCACTTCGGTAATCGCTCCTATGCCCTGCCCGCAGCCCCAGATGTCTTTCCACGCCTTCGACTTGCTGCCTTCTCCGCCGGAGAAGTTCATGGTCTTCACATCGCCGTCGGGCAGGTTGTCCGGGTCCATGCCAGCCGCACGGACGCTGGCCTTGAGGTAGTTGCCGTGGACGCCCGTGAATAGACTGGAATACACGATCTCATCCGAATCGCCATCGACGATGGCCTGCTTGTAGGCATCCGAAGCACGCGCTTCGTGCGTCGCGATGAAGGCCGATCCGATGTAGGCAAAGTCCGCGCCCATCGCCTGCGCCGCCAACACGGCCCCGCCTGTGGAGATCGCACCACTGAGCGCTAGCGGTCCGTCGAACCACTGTCGGATTTCCTGGATCAATGCAATGGGGCTCTTCACGCCGGCATGGCCACCGGCGCCGGCGGCGACCGCGATCAAACCATCGGCACCCTTCTCCACGGCCTTGTGCGCAAACGCGTTGTTGATGATGTCGTGCAGCACCACGCCGCCATAGCTGTGGATGGCCTGGTTCAGGTCGGTGCGAGCGCCCAGCGAGGTGATGATGATCGGAACCTTGTACTTCACCACCATCTGCAGATCGTGTTCGAGCCGGTCATTGCTCTTGTGCACGATCTGGTTGATGGCAAATGGCGCGGACGGCCGGTTCGGGTGCGCCTTGTCGTGGGCGGCCAGCGTCTCGGTGATTTCGTGCAGC
>JBKJHN010000085.1:0-11052 GCA_046599015.1 Ramlibacter sp. | reverse complement strand
CACGGAACCCGTGGCCAGGTTCATGTACGCCAGCCAGGCCAATGTCGAAGGATCCATTTACTCGGTGATCGAGCGCATCCGCGCCAGTGCTGTGCGCCACAACGAGCCGGCCGGCGTCGCGACCGCGCTGCTGTATCAGTCGGGTTGGTTCGCGCAGTGGAAGGAAGGTCCGAAAGACGCGTTGCTGCGCATCATGGACCGCGTCCAGGCCGACCCGCGGCATCATTCGATGCGCATCGTTCACAGCAGCTGCGGCGCCCGGCTGCTCGCGGGGCCCTGGTCGACGGCGGTGGTGACGGCCGACGAGCCGCCCGGTGACATGGCTAAACGAGTCGAGCAGTTGCAGCGCGAACTGGAGAACGGCAAGCAATGTTCTCCGCAAACCGCCTGGCGGCGGCTTTCGACACCGATGCGGCACCCGGGCGCCGCCAAACAGGCAGACACCGATGCGTTCCAGCGCGTGCTGGTCTGCGCATCCGAAGGCATGGGCTCGTTCAACCTGGTTCAGTGGCTGGGCCACCTGCACCGCCAGGAGGTGGTGCACCGGCGCTTCGCCGGTGCCCGCGATCTGGATGTCGGCACCGACTACGTCGACTTCGCGGAAGATGGCCGGGTGTTGCGGGTGATCGCCATGGCTCGCCATGGCCTGGCGCTGCCGCTGACCCGCGCGTTCCTGCCGGACTATTCGCACGTCGCGCTGCTGCTCAGCGGCGATCGTGAACGCGATGTTCCACTGATTCAGCGTGTGAGCCAGGCCTGCGCCGGCATTGGCACACCGCCCGTCGTGCTGGGTGTGGCCTCCCACGAATCGGTGCACAAGGAGTTATTCGCACTGGCGCGGCGCTCGGGCCTCATCTACCTCAGTGCGCACTGCAACCCCCAGATCGAAAAGCACTGGTGGGAGGCGATCGCGCCGATGCTGGCTGACTGGCGGCATGCCTCCGAGGTTGGCTGGCCGGTGGTTCACCTTCGGGCCTGAAGCACTCAGGAAAGCTTCTGGAATTCTGAGCGGGTGCGCGCAAAGGACATTTCCAGCTCGTCGATCAACGCGTGCATCGATTGCAGGTCGCCGCTTGCGATGCGCTGCTCCATGCGATAACAGACATCGGCCACGCCGCTCGCACCGAGACTGGCACTGGTGCCCCCCAGCTTGTGAGCGCGGCGCGCCAGTTGGGCGGTATCCGCTTGCTGCAAGTGGTTCTTGATCGCCCCCAGGGTAGCCGGCGTTTCGCTCAGGTACTGGTAAATCAGGCCGCGCAGCATCGAGGGCGACCCAGGTTCGTCCAGGCCGGCCAACTCCGTGATCACACCCTGGTCGATCAGTGTCCTGTCCGTTGGTTCCCTGCCGCTCTGGCGTGCAGGCGCCCAGCGCTCGATCAGCGCCTGGACGGCGGCCGGCAAAATCGGTTTGGCGATGTAGTCGTCCATGCCCGCGGCCAGACACCGTTCCCGGTCGCCTTGCAGTGCGTTGGCCGTCATCGCGATAATTCGGGGCCGCGCGTGCGGTGGCAGCATCGTGACAATGTGCCGGGTTGCCTCCAACCCGTCCATCACCGGCATCTGCAGGTCCATGAAGATAAAGTCGTACCGGTTTACCCGCAGCAGTTCGATGGCGTGCGCCCCGTCGTTCGCCACGTCGCTCGCATAGCCAAACCTGCGCAGGATGCCCACAGCCAATTTCTGATTGATCAAGCTGTCCTCGACCACCAGTACGTTCATCGGCAGCCGTTGCGCGAGGGTAGGGTCCAAGCGTTGTGCGGCGGGCGGCTGTGCGGCCGGCCGCTGCTTGTGGATCACCTGGTCGAGGACGGCAAACAGTTGTGAGTGCTTGACCGGTTTGGACAGGCGCGCCGCAAAAAGCGCAAGCGCCGCATGGTTTTTGCTGCGAGCGCCGGACGACGACAGCAGCACCAGCGGCGGCGCTGCATTGCCGCACTGCGCGGCGATGGCCCGGGCCAGATGGAACCCGTCCATGCCGGGCATGTTCAGGTCCAGAACCGCCACGTCGAAGGCCGCTTCGCCTCCGAGTAGCGCCAATGCATGCGTTCCCCGCGTGGCACAAGCGGCTTCCATTCCCCAACGCGTGCATTGCGTCTGCAGGATCTTCAGATTGGTCGGGTTGTCATCCACCAGCAGCACGCGCCGTCCGGCAAGCTCGGGCGCGAGACCGCTGCGGTAGCGCGCCGTGGTGGCGTTGTGCGCGACGCCCGCCTGCATCGTGAACGAGAACACCGAACCCTTGCCCTCCTCGCTTTCGACCCGGATATCCCCACCCATCAGTCGGACGAGCCTTGCACAGATCGCCAGCCCGAGCCCGCTGCCGCCGTACTTCCGCGTAGTGGACGAGTCCGCCTGCGAGAAAGCCTTGAACAGGTGCTCGCGCACACCCGGCGCTATGCCGATGCCGGTGTCACGCACCGCAAAGCGCAGCAGCACATGGTCAGCGTCGCGTTTGAGCACGCTTGCCGTCATGCAGACCTCGCCGTGCTCGGTGAATTTCACGGCGTTGGACACCAGGTTCACGAGCACCTGGCGCAGTCGCGTGGAGTCACCGACCAGCCAGTGCGGCACGTTGTCCATCAACTCGTAAAGCAGGTCGACCCCCTTTTCGGCGGCACGGGGGGCCAGCATGTCGAACGCTTCTTCGATGGAAACGCCGAGCTCGAACGGGCGGCTTTCGAGTTCCAGCATTCCCGACTCGATCTTGGAAAAGTCCAGGATGTCATTGATGGTCGAAAGCAGGGCGTCGCCGCTGGAGCGAACGGCCTCCACGTAGCCGCGCTGCTCCGAATCGAGTTCCGTGTCGTGCAACAGCGCGGTCATTCCGATCACGGCGTTCATGGGTGTGCGGATCTCGTGGCTCATGTTGGCCAGGAACGAGGCCTTCGCTTCGGCGGCTTGCAGGGCCTGCTCGCGCGCCGCGACCAGTTCGGTCTCCGCGCGTTTGCGCTCCACGATCTCTTCCTGCAGCGCGGCGTTGGTACGCATCAGCACGTCGGTACGTTCGACCACGCGCTCCTCCAGCATCGCGCGTTCGTTTTCCAGCGCCTGCTCGGCGAGGTGGCGTTCGGTGACGTCACGCACGATCCCGAGGTATCGATCGCCACCCAGCGCCACCGCGTTGACGTCGGCGACCAGGCGTCGCCCGTCCTTGCAGCGCAATGCCACTTCACCCACACTGCGCCCTTCGGTGGTCACGCGCTCGAAGTGCGTCAAGCCGGCCCGCCGGTCCGCCTCATCCGGCCACAGAATGTCGGCCAGCGAGAGCTGCAACAGTTCATCGGACGTGTAACCCAGCATCAACGACGAGGCCGGGTTGGCTTCGAGATAGCGGCCCTTGCCATCCACGACCATCACGCCATCCAGCGTCTGTTCGATATAGGACCGCAGCTTGCGTTCGCTCTGGCGCAGCGCATCCTCGGCCCGCACGCGCTCGGTGACGTCGCGCACGATGCCGCAGAACAGCCGTTTGTCGCCGACGTGCATTTCGCTGACGCCCAGCTCCATCGGTATGCTGCTGCCATCCTTGCGAAGCCCCGTCACCAGTCGCCCGCTGCCGATGACCTTCGGTGCGCCTCCGGCCAGGTACGACTTCAGGTAGCCGTCGTGCCGCTCCCGGTCGGGTGAGGGCATCAGCATGTTGAGATTGCGTCCGATCACCTCGCCTTCATGCCAGCCAAACATCCGCTGCGCCGACCGGTTGAAGCTTTGTATCGAACCGTGCGTGTCGATGGTGATGATGCCGTCGAGCGCGTGGTCGAACACCGCCCTCAGCCGCGCCTCGCTTTCCGCATGCTGGGCCAATGCGGATTCGAGCGCGCCGGTGCGCTGTGCGACGAGCGTCATGGCGCGCGCCCGCAGGCTGGCCAGAACGCCCACCAATCCCGCCATCAATGCGCTGGTGGCCAGACCGCCGGCCAGGATGGCCCAGGCCTGACTGGGTGCTGCCGCGACCTCAAAGCTTGGCAATCCGGCAAAGTGGATCGTCCAACGGTGCTGCCCGAAGTCGAAGTTCACGTCCCGTGTGAACTGCGGCTGGTAACTGCGTGCCAGTTCCTTCTGCAACTCGGGACAGGTGAACACCGGCACCCCGGCATCCCGTACTTTGATGCCGATCACCCCCGCGTCGGGCCCAAGCGCGCTGCCCAGGGTTTCGGCAACGTCCAGTGCTTCCACGATGTAGCCGGTCAGGGCGGCCTGTCGCTCCGCCGCGGTGGCCGGCGCTTTTCCGGCGCCGTACAGCGGCACGAACAGCGCCCATACCGGCGCGGACTGGCCGGGTGCCGCCGCAGCGGTGAGCGGGCCGGCCATGACCATGCCCCCGGACTCGGCCGCTCGTGCCATCGCCATGCGCGCGACCGGGTCGTCCTGCAAATCGAGCCCCACGGGCCGGCGATCCAGGGTGGCGAAAGAGCGGAAGAAGGCCACGGGGAAGTACTGCGGGCGCCGCTCGGATGCCCGTACCGCATATCCGGCCACTCCTTCGGCCCGGGCCTGCCGCTCGTGCGCCTCCCGTTGTGCGTCGGTCACCCTTTCGGCATAGGCCACCCACAGCCGGACGGGCGAGCGTGCTTCGGGGTCCACGGTGTTGAAGTAGGTACGCCATTGTGTCCGGTTCACACCCTCTCCCACGATGAACAGCCCGGCGACCGAGCGCAACATGCTGGCTTCGGTGGACAGCAGTTGCCGAAGCTCGTTCTGTATGCGGCTGGTGCGATATTCGAACCGGCTCACGGCGCCTTGGCGTGACGACTCACGGCCGGCCTGCCACAGGATCAGCGTAGCCGCGACGCCGACGACCAGCGCGAACAATGCCAGCGCCAAGGCGCGCAGGATGCCCTGGCGCGACTTGGCACGATCCGCATGGGCGTCGTCACCCGGAGTCGGGAGTTGCAACGCAAGACTGGGCGCAGGCGACATGAAACGGTTCGCAGGTCGGCAATTCGGGCTACCGTAGGGTAGCACCTCCGCCCGCCCTATCTGGCGGCACGATGCGGACGGTGTGGCCATTCGGCGTCGGCCAGGAAAAAACGTCGATCATCCCGGGACCTCTTGGCTAATAATGCGACTTTAGGGTGAAAAGTTCGACGCATGTTCGATCGGATAAAAAAGGCATTCTTCGGGGATGACGACAGGGTGCCGCAGGCGCGGGACGCGCCCAATTCGCTGTTGGCACATGGGCCGGTGTCGGAATGGGCGTCCACTCACGGAATAGCATTTTCGGTCGACCAGTCGGGCGAAGGCTTTGCGTTGAAAGGCAAGGTCGGGGGCAAACCCTGGTGGCTGCAGTTAAGCCCCCCAACGCGCAACTACATTTTCGGTGAAGAGGTAAGGGCGCGCGCGGACCTGGACGTCAAGGAAACCGCGGCGGTGCTCATCATGAATCGGCCGCTGCGGGACGCGCTGGAAAAGCAGGCGTCCAAGATCTTTACCGATCCTCTCCAGCCCTCGGCCGACTTGAAGCTGCCAGAAGAAATGCGATGGCTGGCGATGCTTGATGAGGTGGGGTGGGACAGCCTGCCACCGGAATTCTGGGACCGCTACAGCGTGCTCACGGACCGCAAGGCCGATGCCGTGACCTGGATCGATTCATCCGTTGCCAGGCTGCTGCTCGACTGGCCGACTCCGGCCCCCTCGGACGAAGTTCCATTCATGATGTTGCTGATGCGCGGCAAGGCACACCTGCGCATGGAATACACGCCGGCCGGGTTGGAGACACTGCAGCACGTCTCGCTGATTTTCAGGACCGCTTGCGAAGGCGCCCTGGCTCGCCTGCGCGCGGAACCTCAACCCTAGGAGCGTTGGCGGCAGAACTGTCGCGCCGCGTGCCCTCACCCCGACCCTCTCCCAGAGAGGGAGAGGGAGAACCCGGCGTCTGCCACCGCGCTCTGCTTGCTTCGTTATTTTCCGCTGGTCGAGTACTTCCCGAGTTCCCACTTGGCAATGGCATTGCGGTGGACTTCGTCGGGGCCGTCCGCGAAACGCAGCGTGCGCGCGCCGGCGTAGGCCGAGGCCAGCGGGAAGTCGCCGCTGACACCGCCCCCGCCGTGTGCCTGCATCGCCCAGTCGATCACCTGCAATGCCATGTTGGGCGCCACCACCTTGATCATGGCGATGTCGTTCTTCGCGACCTTGTTGCCGGCCACGTCCATCAGCCAGGCGGCCCTGAGCGTGAGCAGCCGCGCCATGTCGATCTTGCAGCGGGCCTCGGCAATGCGTTCCTGGGTGACGCCTTGTTGCGCCACCGTCTTGCCGAATGCCACGCGGGACAGGCTGCGCTTGCACATCAGTTCAAGGGCGCGTTCCGCCAAGCCGATCAGCCTCATGCAGTGATGGATGCGGCCCGGGCCAAGCCGGCCCTGGGCAATCTCGAATCCGCGGCCTTCGCCGAGCAGGATGTTGTCGGCCGGGACGCGGACATTTTCAAAATACATCTCGACGTGACCATGCGGCGCGTCGTCGTAGCCGAACACCGTCAGCGGCCGGACGATGCGGATGCCCTTGGCGTCGGCGGGCACGATGATCATGCTCTGCTGCGAATGTCTGGGCGCGTCGGGATCGGTCTTGCCCATGGTGATGAACACCGCGCAGCGCGGATCGGCGGCGCCCGAAATCCACCATTTGTGCCCGTTCACCACGTAGTCGTTGCCCTGCCGCTCGATGCGAGTGCAGATATTGGTCGCATCCGATGAGGCAACCTCGGGCTCGGTCATGGCAAAGGCCGAGCGAATCTGCCCTTCGAGCAGCGGTTTGAGCCAACGGGCCTTGATGTCAGCCGATCCGTAGCGGGCGATGGTCTCCATATTGCCGGTGTCGGGCGCCGAGCAATTGAAGACTTCGCTGGACCATTGCACCCGGCCCATGATTTCCGCGAGTGGCGCGTATTCCTGGTTGGTGAGGCCCGCGCCTTCGTAGCCTGAAGCGGACGCACTGTCCACCGGCAGAAACAGATTCCACAAACCGGCCGCACGGCCTTTCAGCTTGAGTTTTTCAATCGTTTGCAGCGGGCTCCAGCGTTTGCCGGCCTGCGTGTTCGCCACTAGTTCTTCCTCGTACTCCTTCTCGGCCGGATAGATGTAGTCATCCATGAACTTCAGCAGCCTGGCCTGAAGCTCGCGCGTTTTGGGGGAGTACTCGAAGTCCATTGGGTTTTCCTTGGGGGTTGCGTCTGGTGACTGTTTGCGTCAAGCCTGCTGTGCGAAGCGCCAGGCCATTTGCGCCAGTGGCCTGGCGCTGGCGCCGGAACTCGCCGCCTGCGCGCTGGATGCCGTGCCGGCCTCGACTCGCTTGGCGATGCCTTGCAGGATGGCGGCGATGCGGAACATGTTGTAGGCCATGTAGAAATTCCAGTCGGCCTTGAGGGCGGCCGGCGTGGTGAGGCCGGTGCGCTCGCAATAGCGGCGGATGTACTCGTCCTCGGACGGAATTCCGAGTGCCGAAAGGTCGAGCCCGCCAATGCCACGGAACGAGCCATGAGGAATGTTCCACGCCATGCAGTGATAGCTGAAGTCCGCGAGCGGATGACCCAGTGTGGACAGTTCCCAGTCGAGCACGGCGACAACGCGCGGCTCGGTGGGGTGGAATACCAGGTTGTCCATCCGGTAATCGCCATGCACGATGGAAACCCGGCTTTCATCGCGGGCCCCAGTGGGTATGTTCGCCGGCAGCCATTCGATCAGCCGGTCCATCTCCGGTATCGGCTGAGTGACAGAGGCGACGTACTGCTTGCTCCAGCGCCCGATCTGCCGGTCGAAATAGTTCCCTGGCTTGCCGTAACTGGCGAGGCCGCGTTCGGCGAACCTGACTGTATGCAACGCCGCAATGACGCGGTTCATGGCGTCATAGATTTGCCCGCGCTGTACCGCATCCAGGCCCGGCAGCGCCTGGTCCCACAGCACCCGGCCCGGCATGAATTCCATGACATAAAAGGCGCGTCCGATGACGGACTCGTCCTCGCACAGGCAGTACATGCGAGGAACCGGCACATCGCTGCCGGCCAGACCCCGCATCACCGCATATTCCCGCTCCACCGCGTGCGCCGACGGCAGCAGTTTGGCGACGGGGCCAGGCTTGGCTCGCATCACGTAGCTTTGGCCCGGCGTGAGAAGCTTGTAGGTGGGGTTGGATTGGCCGCCCTTGAACATCTCCACGGTGAGCGGTCCGGCAAAACCTTCCAGGTTGTTTTCGAGCCACGCAGTGAATGCCGCGACGTCGAAGACGTGCTTGTCGGAAACCGCGCGGGTGCCGATGAAATGATCGAAATCGGTCATAGGTTGAAATCTGGATCCCGCCCTGCGCCGGGATGACGTCTTTCGGCCGTCAGTTGTCGCTTTCAATTATGCGCAGCAGCGCGTCGCGGTTGCGCACCACCAGGCCCCCCGGTTCAATGCGGATCACGTCTTCACGTTCCATGGTCTTGAGCTCCTGGTTGACGCGCTGGCGTGAGGCGCCGAGCAACTGGGCCAGCTCTTCCTGCGCCAGCTGCAGGCCGATTCGCACCTCGCGTCCGTCGGCAAGGGAAGGCACTCCGTAACTGCGCACCAGGTGCGTCAGCTGCTTGGCCAGCCGCGCCCGCAATGGCAAGGTGTTGAGGTCTTCCACCAGCCCGAACAACTGGCGGATGCGCCGCGCGTGCAGTCGCAACAGCGCCTCGTACAACTCGACGTGCTGCGCGAGGATCTTGCGCAGGTCGCCGCGCGAAACCGACAGCATCGAGGTCGCGCCATGGGCGTAGGCGTCGTGCGTGCGCCGATCGCCATCGAAGATAGCCACATCGCCGAACCAGATGCCTGGCTCCACATAGGTCAGCGTGACAAGCTTGCCCGTGATCGAAGTGGAGCTCACCCGCACTGCGCCCTTCGCGACCGCCGTCCACTCGTCGGCCGCGTCGCCCCGCGCACAGATCAGGTCGCCGTCCTTGTAGCGTTTGACGTAAGCGCATCGCAGGATGTCGTGGCGAAGGGAGGGCGACAGCGAAGAAAACCAGCGACCGGAATTGATCGCTTCACGTTCTTCGATGGTAAGAATCGGATCGTCCATGATCTGTCTTTTGAGCGACTGGTGGCTGGCCAATTGTCGCGTGCGGGACTGGGGGAGAGCAACGGGGTTGTTCCCATGACAGCTTCAGACGCTCCTATTCGTAGCGCGGCACCTGCTTGGCCAGGAACGCCGCGATACCAATGCCGCCATTGGCATGGTGCAGGTTTCGCACGAAGTGGTCGCGTTCACTGGCCAATTGCTGGGTCAGGGTTACTTGGGCGGCATCGTTCATGAGTTCCTTGACGCTGGCAAGCACATTGGGCGCGCGCGCGTTCAGAGTTTCGGCCAGGCTCAAGGCGTCGGTCAGAGCGTTGCCTCGGGTCGCCATGCGGTTGACCAGCCCGAGCTGATGCAGACGGGTTGCGCCGACGCGCTCTCCACACATGAGCAGCTCGGCTGCCAGGTGTCGGGGCAGCGCGCGGGACAGGCTCCATGTGGCGCCACCATCAGGTGACAGCGCCACCGTGCTGTAGGCCATCACAAAGACGGCATCGTCTGCGGCGACGATCAGGTCGCAAGCCAGTGCCAGCGAAAAGCCCGCCCCGGCGGCGGCACCTTCGACCGCGGCGATGACCGGTTTGGGAAAGGTGCGGATGGCCTCGATCCAGGTGTGCAGGCCTTCGATGCTCTGCGCCTGAACTTCAGGCGCTTGCTGGCGATTGGCCTGCAGCCGCTGCAAACTTCCGCCGGCGCAGAAGGTCGCACCTTCCCCCGTGATGACTACCGTGCGGACATCGGCGCTGCCCTCGGCCACGCTGAGCGCCTCGACGCCCGCCGCATACATTTCGGGGCTGAGCGCGTTGCGATGTTCGGGGTTGCTCAGAGTCAGGACCATGGTGCGGCCCAGGCTGGTGCTCTTCAGTTCGGCAGCCATCAGGCTTCCTCGTGCAGGAGGGAAAGCCCGATCGCGCCTCGGCGGCGCAGCCACGGACTGGGCCGATAACGTGGGTCGCCATAGACAGTCTGCATGTTGAACAGGACCTCCAGCACGTTGGTCGGTCCCCAGCGGTCACCCATCGCCAAAGGACCGAGCGGATAGCCCAGCCCCAGGGTCACCGCCGTCTCCAGGTCCTTCGGACTGCAGATGCGCTGCTGGCAAATGTCGGCGGCGATGTTCACGATGGTCGCGACCACCCGCTGGGTGACAAAACCGCCGGAGTCGCGGATGACGCTGACCGGCTTGCCATCGCGCGCGAACAGGGCGTGCGCGGCTTCGCGCATGTCGTTGCGAGTGGCGGGGTTGGTGGCCAGCACGCGCCGCTTGGTGGCCGCGTCTTCGATCAGCATGTCGATGCCCAGCGTGCGTGCGGGGTCCAGCCGCTCCACCACGGACACGGTGGTCACGTCGAAACCCAGCGGGGCCACCAGCGTCAGCGCCTGCGGCGAGGGCGACTGCCCGGTTTCGATCCTGGCCCCGAGATCCTTCAGCAGCTGGTACAACTCGGAGCGCCGCGCAGCCCGGGTGGAAACCCAGACTGGCGGCATTTCAATGACTGACGGCGCCGGAGGTTCGGGCGGCACTTGCGCCTTGCCGTCAACGTACCGGTAAAAGCCTTCGCCCACCTTCTTGCCCACCATGCCGGCTGCCAGCCGCTGGGCCGTGATCACACTGGGACGGTAGCGGGGTTCGTCGTAATACTGCCGGTAGATCGATTCCATCACCGGATGCGAAACGTCGAGCGCGGTGAGGTCCATCAGTTCGAACGGACCGAGCCTGAAGCCGACCTGATCTCTCAGGATCCGGTCCACGGTCGCAAAGTCGGTGACGCCTTCGCCCACCAGCCGCAGCGCTTCGGTGCCATAGCCGCGTCCGGCGTGATTGACGATGAAGCCGGGCGTGTCTTGCGCCTGCACCGGTGTGTGGCCCATCTGCTTCGCATACTCCGCCAGGCGGGTGCACACCGCAGGATCGGTCTTCAAGCCGGCGATCACCTCCACCACTTTCATCAGAGGCACCGGGTTGAAGAAGTGATAACCCGCGAACTGTTGCGGGCGCTTGAGCGCCGCGGCAAT
>JBKJHN010000046.1:0-15832 GCA_046599015.1 Ramlibacter sp. | reverse complement strand
ACAGCTCGCGGCAACGCCGCATGAACGGCACGCCGGCCCGAACGAAGTTCATGTTGCCGGCAATCGGCTCGATCATCAGGCAGGCGAGATCGGCGCCGTGCAGCGCGAACGCTTCTTCCAATTGCGCGAGATTGTTGTATTCGAGGACCAGCGTGTGCCGCACGACTTCCGGAGGCACGCCGGCGCTGGTCGGGTTGCCGAAAGTCGCCAGGCCCGAGCCCGCCTTGACCAGCAAGGCGTCGGCGTGGCCGTGGTAGCAACCCTCGAACTTGATCAGCTTGCTGCGGCCGGTGGCGCCCCGTGCCAGGCGTATCGCACTCATGGCCGCTTCGGTCCCGGAACTTACCAGCCGCACCATGTCGATCGACGGGACCAGATCGACGATGGCCTCGGCCAGTTCCACTTCGCGCTCGGTCGGGGCGCCGTAGGAGAAGCCATCCAGCACCGCCCGCTGCACCGCCTCGACGACGGCGGGGTGGCCATGCCCCAGGATCATCGGTCCCCACGAGCCGATGTAATCGATGTAGCGGGTGCCGTTGGCATCCCAGAAATACGCGCCCTGGGCCCGCTGCACGAATCGCGGCGTGCCGCCCACGGCCTTGAAGGCGCGTACGGGCGAGTTCACGCCGCCGGGGATCAGTCGCTGGGCCCGCTCGAAGAGTTGCTGGTTGCGGTCGATGTTAGTGCTTGGTGTCATGGGCTGGCATGTCGAAGACCTGCAAGGTCTTCGCTTCTTCCGGAGTGAGTTCTTCGGTTTCGCCTTCGGGCTGGGCCCAGAACAGGCGGTCGGGGACAACGTTGCCCATGCCCGGGCGGAAGCCCGCGTCGAGGCACCGGTCCAGGTAGGCCAACGCTTCGGTCGTGGCTGCAGCCAGGTCGGTGCCGCTGGCCACCAGGGCCGCCAAAGCGGCCGAAAGCGTATCGCCGGCACCTTCGAACACCGCCTCGAAGCGTTCAAACTTTTCACTGCCCAACACGGCCTGCGGCGTCGACAGCACGTTGTCGATGAACTGGTCGGGCAACGGTATGCCGGTCACCAGCGTGTACGGCACGCCCATCTCGGAAGCCGCCATGGCAATGTCCCGGGCGGTGGGGCTGCGCTCGCTGCTCCAGTCCGGCAGCAGCCAGCGCCAAAGGGTGCTGTGGTTTCCTACCAACACGGTGGTCTGCGGCAACATGAGCTCGCGAAAGGCATCCTGGTACGCGTCGATCTGGCCTTCGTCCCACCAGGACAGGCTGGGCATGTACGCGATCAGCGGGACTTCGGCGTAGTCGGCGGCTATCTCCGCGATGGTGCTGATGGTTTCCGGGCTGCCGACAAAGCCGACCTTGAAGACCTGCACCGGAACATCCTCGAGAATGGCACGGGCCTGCTCGGCGACCACGTCCTCGTCGAAGGCGAAATGGTCGAAAACCTCGGCGGTGTCGCGTGCGTACGCGCCGGTCACGACGGGCAGGGCATGAGCGCCGACCGATGCGATCGCCGTTACATCCGCCGCCAATCCGCCGGCGCCGCTCGGGTCGCTGGCGTTGAACACGATCACGCACGCGGGGTTGCCGCTGTCGTCTTCCGCGTTGTCGGCGGCTTCGGTGTCGATGGAAAAATCGGGGTTCGTCATGGCCTCTCATCTTCCAGCCGTTGGCGTGCTGTGCGGTGTAGCTGCGAAGGGCCTCGATACAATCGTTGCATTCTATTCGAAGGCCCTTTAAGCTGTGACCGAAACGACAACGTGGATGTGTCTGATCTGTGGCTGGATCTATGACGAGGCAGCGGGAGCTCCTGATCATGGCATCGCCCCGGGAACGCCCTGGTCCGGGATTCCCATGAATTGGACTTGCCCTGAGTGCGGAGCGCGCAAAGAAGATTTCGAAATGGTTCAGATATAGGGGAGCGCCTGTTACGTCTTTGGATGATGCCGCCCCCAGCAGTTACAAGTGAGGAGCAGCGTCAAGTGAGCACGAGTGGGTTCAAGGTGCTGGTGATCGATGACAGCAACACGATCCGCCGCAGTGCCGAGATTTTCCTGAAACAGGGCGGCCACGACGTTCTGCTGGCCGAAGACGGCTTCGATGCGCTGGCCAAGGTCAACGATTACCAGCCGCACCTGATCTTCTGCGACATCCTGATGCCGCGCCTCGACGGCTACCAGACCTGCGCCATCATCAAGCGCAACGCCAAATTTGCTTCCGTTCCGGTGGTGATGTTGTCTTCCAAGGATGGCGTGTTCGACAAGGCGCGCGGGCGAATGGTCGGTTCGCAGGAATACCTGACCAAGCCATTTACCAAAGACCAGCTGCTGCAGACCGTGCAGCAGTTCGGCGCCGCAAGAGAAGGAGTGATGTGATGTCGATCAAAAAGGTCCTCGTGGTGGATGACTCCAAGACGGAGTTGATGTTCATGACGGACCTGCTGCAAAAGAACGGCTTCACTGTCAGGACCGCCGAGAATGCCGAGGACGCATTTCGCCGCCTGGCGGAGGACAAGCCCGACTTGATCCTGATGGATGTGGTGATGCCCGGCCAGAACGGGTTCCAGCTGACGCGCTCGATCACGCGCGATCCGCAGTACGCGGATGTGCCGATCATCATGTGTACCAGCAAGAACCAGGCGACCGACCGGGTCTGGGGCATGCGCCAGGGCGCCCGCGACTACATCACCAAGCCGGTCAACGCGGCGGAGTTAATGGCCAAGATCAAGGCGCTGCACTAAGCCGAAATGGCCAACCGCGCAGCCCTCCGTGATCTCCAGAGCCGGCTCGCCAGCCGGTTGCAGGCCGCCCGCACCGAGGGTGTGCAAGCTTCATGGCTGGCGGTGGAGGCGGCCGGCGCCAAGTACCTGTTCCCGCTGACGCAATCCGGTGAAATCTTCCCCTTTGCCCAGGCGCAGCCCGTGCCCTACACCCAGCCGTGGTTCCTGGGTGTGGCCAACCTGCGTGGCGGCTTGTTCGGTGTGGTCGACCTGTCCGGCTTCGTGGCCGGCCGTGCGCCGGCAATGCGTTCCGATGCCAGCCGGGCCGAGTCGCGCCTGGTCGCGCTCAACGCAATGCTCGAAGTCAATTGCGCGCTGCTGATCGACCGGCTCGCGGGCTTGCGTAACCTCAACGCATTTTCGGTTTCCTGCGAACCGCCCGAAGGTTCACCCCATTATTTCGGCAGCGGCTATACCGATGCCACCGGCGCGTATTGGCAGGAAATCAACCTCCAGACGCTGTCGCAACAACCCCAGTTCCTCAGCATCAGCGCGTGAGTTTCCCCAAAAGGCCAGCACATGTCCGTTGTCGACCAATTCAAAAACCTGTTCTCGAAGAGGCACAGCGAGCAGACGTCCGTCGCGACCAGCGGTGAACTGAGTCTGGCCGCACCCGACGCGACGCTGGACCCGCGGGCGTCGGTGTTCCGTGACGGAAGGCGCAAGGCGGCCATGGCTGCGGCGGACACGGACGGGACCCGGGACGGCCGCCCTGTGGCGCCGGACGCTGCCAATGAGGCGGAAATGGTTTCGGTGCCGCTGCTGGGACGCCGCCCCATCGCCGTCCACCAGCGCATCCTGTTCACGTTGCTGGCGCTGGCACTGGTGGTATTGGGCTCGGTAGCCGTCTTCGCGGTGCGGCAGGCGGACACCGTCGCCCAGCAAGTGGCCGGCACCGGTCAATCGCTGATGCAGTCGCAGCGCCTGGCCAAGTCGGTATCGCAGGCGCTGGTGGGCAGCGCGCAGGCCTTTCCTGACGTGAAGGAAAGCGCGGACGTGCTGGCGCGCACGGTGCGCGGTCTGCGTGCCGGCGACGAAGCGATCAGGCTGGAACCGGTGCTTCCCGAATTGCAGGACGATGTGCAGAAGCTGATGCCATTGGTAGAGCGGGCCGAAAAGAATGCCGCCACTGTCATGGGCCAGCAAAAGATCCTGACGCAAGTCGGCGCCTCGCTGCGCACCATCAACCGTCAGTCGTCGGACTTGCTGGAGATCGCCGAAACGGTGTCGTCCCTGAAGCTGCAGCAGAACGCCCCCGCGGCGGAGCTCTCCGCCGCCGGCCAGCTGGTGATGTTGACTCAGCGCATCGGCAAATCGGCCAACGAATTCCTGACCATGGAAGGTGTGTCGCCCGAGGCGGTGTTCCTGCTCGGCAAGGACTTGAACACATTCAAGGAAATTGGCCAGGGCCTGCTCGACGGCAGCGCCGAACTGCGCCTGGGGGCGACCCGGGATGCGCAGACGCGCGAGCGCCTGGAAGCCTTGCTGAAGCTGTATGAAGAGACCCGCGCGCAGGCCGGCGGCATCCTGAGCAACCTGCAGGGCCTGGTGTCGGCGCGTGAGGCGCAGGCGGCGATCCTGACCGACAGCGAACCGCTGCGGCGCTCGATGCAGGAGCTGCAGGCCAAGCTGTCGGCGCAGACCGGACTGGGTTTCGGCGCGCTGGTGGCATTGGGTATCGCGGCGGGCTTTGCCATCCTGTGTTCTATCGGGCTGGCTTATGTGCAGTTGCAGGACAGCCGCAAACGCCAGACGCTGGCCGAACAGCAGCGGCTCGAAGCCGAGGGCCAGCAGCAGGAAGCCAAGCGCGTGAACGACGCCAACCAGGCGGCCATCTTGCGCCTGATGAACGAACTGCAGACAGTGGCCGAAGGCGACCTGACCCAGGAAGCGACGGTGACTGAAGACATCACGGGCGCCATCGCCGACTCGGTCAACTACACCGTGGAAGAACTCCGGCAGCTGGTGGGGAACGTGCAGAGCACGGCTACGAAGGTGGCACAGACGACGGCCCAGGTAGAAAACACGTCCACCGAACTGCTCGCCGCATCGACCGAGCAGTTGCGGGAGATTCGCGAAACCGGCCAGTCGGTGCTGGACATGGCCGGCCGGATCAACCAGGTGTCCGGGCAGGCCCAGCAGTCGGCCCAGGTGGCGCGCCAGTCGCTGCAAGCCGCCGAGTCCGGCCTGGCTGCCGTGCAGAACGCCATCGGCGGCATGAACTCGATTCGTGACCAGATCCAGGAAACGTCCAAGCGGATCAAGCGGCTCGGAGAATCCTCTCAGGAGATCGGCGAAATCACCGAGCTGATCTCCGACATTACCGAGCAGACCAACGTGCTGGCGCTCAACGCAGCCATCCAGGCCGCGTCCGCCGGTGAAGCGGGGCGCGGCTTCTCGGTGGTGGCCGAGGAGGTGCAGCGTCTGGCGGAACGTTCGGCTGACGCCACCCGGCAGATTTCGGCACTGGTGAAGGCGATTCAAACCGACACGCAGGACGCGGTGGCGGCCATGGAGCGCTCCACCCAGGGCGTGGTGGAAGGAGCCAAGCTCTCCGACAACGCCGGTACCGCGCTGACCGAAATCGATCAGGTGTCGCGCCGCCTGGCCGAGCTGATCGAGCAGATTTCCGACTCGGCTTCCAGGGAAGCTGAATCGGCCAACGTGGTGGCCGGCAACATCCAGCACATCTTCGCCGTGACCGAACAGACTGGCGAGGGCACGCGTTCCACCGCGCAGCAGGTGCGTGAACTTTCGCGCATGGCCGAAGAGCTGCGCCAGTCGGTGTCGCGCTTCAAGATCGCATAGCGCACGCCCCGCCCCAGTCACGCACCGCCCGTTCCAGCCAGAGTTGAAGTTCATGCAAGCCAACGAAACCGATCTTGATCTTGATCTGGCCACCAACGATCTGGGCCCACTGGCGTGGGTGCTGGACGAATTGCGCAAGTCGCTCGAGTCGGCCTCGGCCGCCTTGCGCCGTTTCGTGCGCGACACCGGATTGGCGCGCGGCACCGACATGGCCTCCGTCGACGCCGGCCAGCTGCGCATCGCGCGCCAGCAGTTGCATCAGGCGGTGGGCGCTCTCGAGATGGTGGGGCTGGGTGCGCCGGCTCACATGCTTCACGGCATGGAAGCCGCGGTGCAGAAGTTTGTCGAGCGCCCTGAGCTGTGCAATGGATCGGCTGCCGCCAAGGTGGAACGCGCGGGTTTCGCCCTGTCCGAATACCTGGAAGGCGTGCTGCTCGGCAAGCCGGCGTCCGCTGTCGGTCTTTTTCCGCAATACCGCGACGTTCAGGAGCTGGCTGGCGCCGACCGGGTGCATCCGGCTGACTTGTGGCCTATGGAATGGCGCTGGATCGATGTGCCGGCGCCTGCCGCGCCAACCGAGGCGCTGGAATATGGCGCCGCGGTGCGCTCGCGGATGGACCAGAACGTGCTGCGAGTCGTCAAATCGGGCGATGTCGCCGCCGCAGGCGAACTCGCCCACATCAGCCTGGCGCTGGCCCAGACGCAGACCTCGCGCCAGGCCAGGACCTTCTGGATGCTTTGCGGCGGCTACTTCGAGGCGGTGAGCCTGGGCCTGCTACCGGCGAACATCTATGTGAAGCGGGCGGCTTCGCGCGTGCTGATGCAATACGCGTTGCTGGCCAAAGGCGAGCAGGGCGTCACCGAGCGGCTGGCGCTGGACCTGCTCTTTTTTTGCTGCCAGGCTGTTCCGGCGAGTGGCCAGAATGCACCTGCGCTTGCCAGCGTGCGGCTGGCCTGGAACCTGGCGCGTTTCGAGCCGGTCGATTACGAGACCGCGCAATATGGCCGGTTCGATCCGGTGCTGCTGGCTCAGGCGCGCAAGCGCATCGTCACGGCCAAGGAAACCTGGTCCGTGCTGTCCGGCGGGGAGGCCGGCAAGATCAAGGTCCTGACCGATCAGTTTCGCGCGGTCACCGATTCGCTGCTGAAGCTGCATCCGGCCAGCGGCCCGTTGGCGCAGGCGCTGTCTGCGGTCGTTGATGCCGTCGTCCGTTCGGGACGGCCACCGGCCGCCGAAGTGGCGATGGAAGTGGCCACCGCGATTCTGTATCTGGAGGCCGCGCTCGAAGACCTCGATCCCGCCGACGCGCAACTGGCCGCGCGCACCGCCCGGCTGGCCGAACGCCTGGACCGGGTTCGCCAGGGGGGTCAGCCCGAGCCGCTGGAAATCTGGATGGAGGAGCTTTACCGCCGCGTCAGCGATCGCCAGACGATGGGCAGCGTCGTGGGGGAACTGCGGGGCACCTTGGGCGAGCTCGAGAAGGTGCTGGACCAGTTTTTCCGCAACCTGAACGACAAGTCGCCGCTGAACGCCGCGCCCGGCCATCTGACGCAGATGCGTGGCGTTCTGTCCGTGCTTGGGCTCGACCAGGCAGCGCAGGCCGTGCTTCGCATGCGCGAGCATGTCGAGGAAATCATCGAGACCGAGATCAATGAAGAGCAGGCGCGCGGCGCAGGCACCTTCGACAAGCTGGGCAATAACCTCGGCGCTCTTGGCTTCCTGATCGACATGCTCAACTACCAGCCCGCGCTGGCCAAGAAGCTGTTCGTCTACGACGACC
This sequence comes from Ramlibacter sp., assembly GCA_046599015.1. Classification (GTDB taxonomy): domain Bacteria; phylum Pseudomonadota; class Gammaproteobacteria; order Burkholderiales; family Burkholderiaceae_C; genus Ramlibacter. The sequence goes on along the minus strand of JBKJHN010000046.1, from coordinate 8,494 downwards.
GTACGGGCGAGTTGCGGCCGGTGATGGGGCGCAGCAGCCACGCGGCGCTGCCGCCGGCGCAACACCCTGCGGACGATGTGGTGACTCCGATTCGGGTCATTGCGCAGCCTAGCGAGCGTGAGAAAGCAGGTGCCGCAGTCGAAGCTCCGGTGATGCCGGCGGTGTCCCCGGTGCAGCCAGCCTCCGTGCAGCCTGTCACGCAGGCAGCCAGTGCGGCGCCGCCCATCGTCGTGGCACCCACAGCACCCGCCAGCCCGGCGCGGATCGAAGAAGACGCGGAACTGCGCGAGATATTTCTGGAGGAAGCGCGCGAAGTTGTGCAGAACGGCCTCACGGCGATCGCGGCGCTTGCCGCCAATCCGGGCGACCTGTCTGAACTCACCACTTTGCGGCGGGCGTTTCACACGCTCAAGGGCAGCTCGCGCATGGTCGGGTTGACGGAGTTCGGCGAGGCGGCATGGTCGCTGGAACAGGTGCTCAACACGTGGCTGGCCGACCAGAAGCCCGCCAGCAATGACTTGCGCACCCTGGCCAGCGATGCAATGACCGGCTTCAGCCGTTGGGTGGAAGACATCACGAGCCACAGTGCTGGCGACTGGAAGGCCAAAGCGTTCCGCGCAGCCGCCGACAGCTTGCGCACCCAGGGCCGTTTGATACCCTTGTCGCTTCCCGAAAGTGTTCCGCCCGCCGAGCCGAAGCTCGAACCGCCCGAGCCGTTCCGGCCCGAGGCGACAACCATCATGGAGCCGTTCCGCCCGGAGGCGACGGTCGTCATGGAGGCGCTTTCGCTCGAACCCGAGGTTACTCCTGCGGCGCCCGTCGAAGCGGCCATCGATTTTGACTTGCCCGAAGCATCCGACCTGCCGTCGCCCCCCGTTGCCGTTGCCGAGCGGATCGCACCGGAAGCCCTCCCGCCCGAGTCCGTCGAGCTTGACTTCGATCTTGAGTCTCCCCCAGTTGACGCACGGCCATTGACAACGGAAGACGCCGCCGTCACTGAACTTTTCGATGTGGAGGGCATCGATTTCGGTGGGCCGGCCGTTGCGGCCGCAGCCGACGACGAATTGTTCTTCGATCTGTCGGAGCTCGCCACGCCAGAGCCGGCGGAACAGCCGCCGGCCGGCACCGAGCTTGAAAGCGCAACGATAGTCTCCGGTGACACTGACGACCAGATCAAGGTCATTGGTTCGCTGCGGATAAGCATACCTCTGTACAACGTGTACCTGAACGAAGCGGACGAGTGGTCCCGTCGTCTGGCCACCGAGGTGGGCGAATGGGCCCTTGAACTGAACCGGCCGGTGCCCGATTCCACCGTCGGTCTGGCGCATGCGCTGGCTGGCAGCTCCGCTACAGTCGGGTTCCAGACCTTGTCAGACATCGCCAGGGCACTGGAGAGCAGCCTGCAGCACACACAGTTGCTGGCCTCCGGCACGCCGCAGCATGGCGAGGTGTTCATCCAGGCCGCCGAAGAGATCCGGCGCCTGCTGCACCAGTTTGCCGCCGGATTCCTGAAGGAGTCGAACGCGGCCGTGATCGACGCGCTGCACGCGTTGAACGACCTGGAGATTGCGCAGCGCGACGAGCTCCCCGATGACGATTTCACCAGGGACTTCGCCGCGCCGGATGCCGCAGCGCCGCCCGCGCCTGCGGCGCCGGTGGCCCTTCCCGCGGAGCCGATCACGTCCAGCGAAGATCACGAAGACATCCAGCTTGTCGACGCAATCGATCCGGACCTGTTCCCGATTTTCGAGGACGAGGCGCTCGAACTCATGCCGCAGCTCGGTGGCGCCCTGCGCCAGTGGACAGCACGCCCCGACAATGGGAGCGCACGCAACGAGGTGCTGCGTGCCTTGCACACGCTCAAGGGCAGCGCCCGGCTGGCGGGCGCTTCGCGCCTGGGCGAATTGGCGCACCGCATGGAATCGGAGATCGAGTATCTCGGATCCGAAACGCTGCCCGCCGGCAGCATCGAGCCGCTGCTCCAGCGGTTCGACGGCATGCAGGCGAACTTCGACGCGCTGCGCGCGCGCGGCGGCCTGCCGCCACAGACCGTGGAGCCCGATGCCGACGCTTCGCAACCAGCGGCAGCGCGATCCGACCTCGAGACACCCTTGCAGCCGGCGCAGGCCGCGGCCCGTCCGCTTCTGGCGCAGCCGGTCACCACCAACGTGGCCCCGCAGCGCGCGTCAGCCAACCAGGTGGTGCGGGTTCGCTCACAGCTGCTGGACCGGCTGGTGAACCAGGCCGGCGAGGTGATGATGACGCGCTCGCGCCTGGAGGCCGAATTGCGGCAACTGCGCAGTTCGCTCACGGACCTCACAGGCAACCTCGACCGGCTGCGCGCCCAGTTGCGCGACATCGAGTTGCAGGCGGAGTTGCAGATGCAGTCGCGCCTGGCCCAGACCAAGGACTCCGCGGCGGGCTTCGACCCGCTCGAGTTCGACCGCTTCACGCGAGTTCAGGAGCTGACGAAGCTGATGGCCGAATCGGTCAACGACATCGCCACGGTGCAGCGCAGCCTGCAGCGCAGCGTGGAGTCCACCGAGGACGACCTGATAGCGCAGGCGCGGCAGACCCGCGAGTTGCAGCGCGACCTGCTGCGAACACGCATGGTGGAGTTCGAGAGCATCTCCGACAGGCTGTATCGCGGGATCCGGTTGGCCGCGCGCGAATCCGGCAAGCAGGTCAAGCTCGAGATCACCGGTGGCTCGATCGAGATGGACCGCGGCGTGCTGGACCGGATGACGCCTGCGTTCGAGCACCTGCTGCGCAATTGCGTGGCCCACGGCATCGAGGAAGCGGCTGCCCGCACGGCGGCCGGCAAGGAGCCGGTCGGGACGATCGTGATCGACCTGCGTCATGAAGGCAACGATGTGTCGGTGGAGTTTCGCGACGATGGCGCCGGCCTGGACCTGCGGCGCATTCGCGACAAGGCAGTGCAACAAGGCCTCATCGCCGCCGGCAAGGAATTGAGCGAAGAGGAAGGCGCGCAGCTGATCTTCATGCCGGGTTTTTCGACGGCCGCCAAGGTCACCGAGTTGTCGGGCCGCGGAATCGGCACCGACGTGGTTCGCGCCGAAGTCAACGCGCTGGGCGGTCGCATCGAGACCAAGACCCGAACCGGGCAAGGCATCAGCTTCAAGCTGGTGCTGCCGCTGACCACCGCCGTGACCCAGGTGGTGATGATCCGCAGCGGCGCTCTTTCGGTGGGCGTTCCCTCCAACATCGTGGAGATCGTGCGCCGCGCCACTGCTCAGGAAGTGCAGCAAGCTTACGAAACCGGGTTCTATCAAGAGGGACCCGACAGGCTGCCGTTCTACTGGTCTGGCGCCCTGCTGCAGGCCTCGCGGCGCAGCAGCGAGCCGCCGTCGCGCTCGCTGCCGGTCGTGGTGTTTCGCAGCGCGGCCCAGCGTATTGCCGTCCACGTCGACGAAGTGCTGGGCAATCAGGAAGTCGTCGTCAAGAACCTCGGTCCGCAGCTTGCCCGTCTGCCCGGCCTGGCCGGCATGACGGTGCTGACTTCCGGCGCCGTGGTTCTGATCTACAACCCGGTGGCGTTGATCGCGGTCTACGGCGATCAGGCGCGCCAGCTCAGCGTGGATCAAGCCCAGGTCGAAGTGCAGGGGCCAGGCGCCGGCCGCGCCGGCGCCGACCTCGCTCCAGCCGCACCGGCCGTTCCGCTGGTTCTGGTGGTCGACGATTCGATCACGGTGCGGCGCGTGACCCAGCGGCTGCTGCAGCGCGAGGGCTACCGTGTGACCACGGCGAACGACGGCCTGCAGGCGTTGGAGCGGTTGGCCGAAGAAAAGCCCACTGTGGTGCTGTCCGACATCGAAATGCCACGCATGGACGGGTTTGACCTGGCCCGCAATATCCGCGGCGACGCCCGGCTGAAGGACTTGCCGATCATCATGATCACTTCGCGCATCGCCGCGAAACATCGCGAGCACGCCAGGGAGTTGGGTGTGGACCATTACCTGGGCAAGCCTTACTCGGAAGAGGAGTTGCTCAGCCTGGTCAGGCACTACAGCGCGGCCGCCGCGGCACTCGCCTGACGCCGCGGCGCCACGCGCCGTCCGGGCATTAGGGCAACGCGGCGGTGCGAGCGCTAAAATGTCCTCATGCCGTCCGATGTAGCTCCAATGGACCTGACGCATCATTTCCTGATCGCGATGCCGGGGCTTCAGGATGAGTCTTTTGCCCGCAGCGTGGTGTACCTGTGCGAGCACAGCGCTCGCGGCGCCTTGGGCCTGGTGATCAACAAGCCCAGCGACATCAACTTGCGTCACCTGTTCGACAAGGTGGAATTGCCGCTCGGACGCGACGATCTGGCCGCAAGCCCCGTGTTCCAGGGCGGCCCGGTGCAGACCGAGCGCGGCTTCGTGCTGCACGAAGCCGTGTTCGCGGCCGCCGACATGCCTGCCGAGTCGGTGTACGCATCGACGATGACGATTCCCGGCGGGCTGGAAATGACCACATCGAAGGACGTGCTCGAAGCGCTTTCGACCGGGGCCGGCCCGCGCAAGGTGCTGGTGTCATTGGGCTATTCGGCCTGGGGCGAAGGACAGCTCGAATCGGAGCTGGCCGAAAACAGCTGGTTGACAGTCGGGGCCGACCTGGGCGTGATCTTTGATACCCCGGTGGAACAGCGCTATGAGAAGGCGCTGTCGCTGCTGGGCCTGCAGTCGTGGATGCTGTCTCCCGATGCGGGGCATGCATGAGCCTTGCGGCCGCCACCGACGTCCCTTCCAGCCTTCATACTTTTCTCGCTCTCGATTACGGCCTCAAACGCACCGGCGTCGCGGTGGGCAACCGGCTGCTGCGCACAGCTACGCCGCAGCCGACCATCCGCGCCGACGGCGAGGCGCGGCTGCTGCAAGTGGAGGCCCGGGTGCGCGAATGGCAGCCGGATGCGCTGGTGGTCGGTGTGCCCTTCCATCCGGACGGCGCCAGCCATGAAAATACGCTGCGGGCACGTAAGTTCGCGCGCCAACTGCGCGGCCGCTTGAAGCTGCCGGTGTTCGAGGTGGACGAGCGCTACAGCACCACCGAAGCGCTGGCGCAGGGCGCGCCGGATGCGGACGCGGGCGCGGCCTGCGTGATTCTTGAACAATTCCTGAGGAGCTTGCCTTGAGCCGACCGACCAACGCCGGACCGCCCGCCACAACCGGCAGCGTGGGGGCGCTGTCATTGGACGCGGAAGCCCTTTATCGCGAACTGCTGCGCGGCGTGCAACAACTGCGCACACCCGATGGCCGGCTGGTCGGCATCACCTCGGGTGGCGCATGGCTGGCCGAACGGATGCATGGCGATCTCGGTTTGACGGGCGCGGCCGGCGTGATCTCGTCGGCGATGCATCGCGACGACTTTTCCAGGCGCGGATTGACCGGCGCCGGCCAGCAGACGCAGCTGGCCTTCGATGTCAACGACGCCCATGTCATCCTGCTCGACGACGTGCTCTATACCGGAAGGACGATCCGCGCGGTGCTCAACGAGCTGTTCGACTATGGCCGGCCGGCGAGTGTCCAGCTGGCCGTGCTGGTGGACCGGGGCGGGCGCGAACTGCCGGTGCAGGCGGACTATGCGGCGGCCCGCGTCACGCTGCCGGCTTCGCAGTCGCTGGCCCTGGCGCGCGATGAATCGGGCAAGTTCTCCTTCCAGATCGAAGGGCCCTGAGCCGATGCTGTACAAGAAAAACCCGCAACTCAACAAGCACGGCGAGCTGGTTCACCTGCTGTCGGTGGAAGGTCTGCCGCGCGACATCATCGCCCACATGCTCGACACCGCGGCCAGTTTCGTCAGCGTCAGCGACCGCGAGGTCAAGAAGGTTCCGCTGCTGCGCGGCAAAAGCGTGTTCAACCTGTTCTTCGAGAACTCCACCCGCACTCGCACCACCTTCGAAATTGCGGCCACCCGGCTGTCCGCGGACGTGATCAACCTGGACATCGCCCGGTCTTCCGCCGCCAAGGGCGAATCGCTGCTGGATACGATCGCGAATCTTTCGGCAATGGCGGCCGACCTGTTCGTGGTGCGTCACAGCGAATCGGGCGCGCCGTACCTGATCGCCCAGCACGTCGCGCCGCATGTCCACGTGATCAACGCCGGTGACGGCCGGCACGCGCACCCAACGCAGGCACTGCTGGACATGTACACCATCCGTCACTACAAGAAGGACTTTTCCAACCTGACGGTGGCGATCGTGGGCGACGTGCTGCATTCCCGCGTGGCGCGCTCCGACATCCATGCGCTGACCACGCTAGGCTGCGCCGAGGTGCGGGTCGTCGGCCCCAAGACATTGGTGCCCGGCGACATGTCGCAGATGGGCGTGCGGGTCTGCCACACACTGGAGGAGGGAATCCGCGGCTGCGATGTCATCATCATGCTGCGGCTGCAGAACGAGCGCATGAGCGGGGCCTTGTTGCCGTCGCCGCAGGAGTTCTTCAAGAGCTACGGCCTGACGCCGGAAAAGCTGCAGCTGGCCAAGCCCGATGCCATCGTGATGCACCCCGGCCCGATCAACCGTGGTGTGGAAATCGATTCGGCGGTGGTCGATGGCAAGCAGAGCGTGATCCTGCCGCAGGTGACTTTCGGCATCGCGGTGCGCATGGCCGTGATGGGCATCCTGGCGGGAAACGAAGCATGAGGCTCCTGATCAAGAACGGCCGCGTCATCGACCCGGCTTCCAACTTCGACGAAATCTGCGACGTTGCCATCGCGGCCGGTCGCATCCTGGCCGTCAGGAACGTCGCGCCGAACTTCTCGGCCAGCAGGGTGATCGACGCCACCGGCTGCATCGTTGCGCCGGGCCTGGTCGACCTCTCGGCGCGGCTGCGCGAACCCGGACACGAGCATGAGGGCATGCTGGAGAGCGAAATGGCCGCCGCGGTCGCAGGCGGCGTCACCAGCCTGGTCTGCCCTCCGGACACCGATCCGGTGCTGGACGAGCCGGGGCTGGTCGAGATGCTCAAGTTCCGGGCCGAGAAGCTGCACCAGGCGCGGGTGTTTCCGCTGGGTGCGCTCACCCGCAATTTGCAAGGCGAGATCCTGACCGAGATGGTGGAATTGACGGAGGCCGGCTGCGTCGGATTCAGTCAGGCCGAAGTGCCTCTGGAAAGCACGCTGGTATTGCAGCGCGCTCTGCAATATGCCGCCACCTTCGGCTACACCACCTGGCTGCGCCCGCAAGAGTTGCATCTCGGCCGCGGAGTCGCGGCCAGCGGCGCTCTGGCCACCCGCCTGGGCCTGGCCGGCGTGCCCGTGGCGGCGGAGACCATCGCGCTGCACACCATCTTCGAACTGATGAAGGTCACCGGCGCCCGGGTTCACCTGTGCCGGCTCAGCAGCGCGGCCGGGGTGGAGCTGGTGCGGCGCGCCAAGGACGAAGGCCTCCGCGTCACCTGCGACGTCAGCATCAACTCGCTGCACCTGACAGACAACGACATCGGTTACTTCGACAGCCGGATGCGCCTGAATCCGCCGCTGCGCCAGCAAAGAGACCGCGACGCGCTGCGCGAAGCTTTGGTCGACGGCACCATCGACAGCCTGGTCTCGGATCACACGCCGGTCGATGCGGATGCCAAGACCTTGCCCTTCGCCGAAGCGGAGCCGGGCGCCACCGGGCTCGAACTGCTGCTCGGCCTGGCGCTCAAGTGGGGCCAGGAAAGCGGCCTTGGCCTGATGCGATCGCTGGCCGTGCTCACCAGCGATCCGGCCCGGGTGCTCGGCGCTTCGCTAGGCACGCTGCAGGCCAGCGTCGGCCAGTTGGTCGAAGGTGGGATTGCCGACGTCTGCGTGTTCGATCCGCAAGCTGAATGGACCATTGCTCCAGCGGCGTTGCGCAGCCAGGGCAAGCACACGCCGTTTTCGGGCTACGAACTGCCCGGCCGCGTGCGCTGCACCATTGTCGCCGGCCAGCTCGCCTTCGAAGGCTGGGACCGCGCCTGAACAACATACCCCCGATCCGGGCATGAAGCCGCTGCGCGTGGCGTGGAGATTGGCGCGGGCTTTCGTTCATGCGGTCGCCGGCTTCGTCACCATCATCGTTATTTTTCCGCGATGGGAACCGGCGCAGCGCGAAGCACGGGTGCAGGTCTGGTCGCTCGAGATGCTGGCGCTGCTGGGCATCCGGCTGGAGCTGCAGGGCCAGCCTCCGGTCGCCGGGCCCGTGCTGCTGGTGGCCAACCACATTTCCTGGCTCGACATCCTGGTGATGCACGCGGCTTGCTATTGCCGGTTCGTGTCCAAGGCGGACGTGAAGCGCTGGCCCGTGATCGGCACGCTCGCTACCGGCGGGGGCACCATCTACATCGAGCGTGAATCGCGGCGCGACGCCATGCGCGTGGTGCACCACGTGGCCGAGAGCCTGAAGGGCGGCGAAGTGGTGGCCGTGTTTCCGGAGGGCACGACGACCGACGGAACGACGCTGTTGCCGTTCCATGCCAACCTGATCCAGGCCGCCATTTCCGTCGGCGCGCCGGCGCAGCCGGTGGCCCTG
>JBKJHN010000203.1:0-9082 GCA_046599015.1 Ramlibacter sp. | reverse complement strand
GCATTGCTGGCTCCTGGGTTGGATAGGTCGGGTTGCGGCGAGTGTAACTGGGGCAGGCCTTCAGGCATTGCGGACTATGAAATAGGCAGCGCCTACCATGCACGGATCGAAGGACGCTCATGCGTGGATTATCGGAAGCCGGGGTGGTGTGGTCGGACGTCTTGACGGAACTTGGCGCGCGGGCGGGCCTCTTATCGAACATCGCCCTGGAGATCGCCATGCACCATCGCCTGCTCAACCGCCGAAAAGTAGCGACCGCCCTGCTTGCCGTGCCTGTCATCTGGACCGGGGTGCGGGCGCAGCCGGCCGCGCCGCGGCGACCCACGCCGGCTCAATCGGAAGGTCCTTTCTATCCGGTGAGCATTCCCAGTGATTCCGACTTCGACCTGCTGCGCAATGGCGCGGCGGCTTATACCAAGGGGCAGCCGGCCTGGGTCGAGGGCAGCGTGACCGATCTGCAGGGCAAGCCGGTGGCAGGCGCGCAGGTCGAGATCTGGCAATGCGACGAAGCCGGGCATTACCACCACCCGGGTGACGGCGGCAGGGCCGATCGGGCTTTTCAAGGCTTCGGCCGGGTCACCGTCGGCGCCGATGGCAAATACCGCTTTCGCACCATCCGGCCCGCCCCCTACAGCGGGCGCACGCCGCACATCCATGTGAAGGTCAAGCTCGGATCGCGCGATCTGCTGACCACCCAGCTGTATGTGGCAGGCGATTCGCACAATGAACGCGATTTCCTGTGGCGCAACCTGGGCCCGCAGGCCCGCGAACTCGTCACCGTTCCGTTCGCCCAAGGGGTCGACGGGCTGCGCGCGAATTTTCCGATTGTGCTGGCAACCTGACCTGTCGCCGCTACCATGGCGGCATGACCCGAAATCTCATCATCCTCACCGGCGCCTCGCGCGGCATGGGCCTGGCGATGGCCGAACAGCTGATGGACACCGGCCATGACCTGCTGTGCATTTCCCGACAGCACAATGACGCGCTCGGCCTGCGCGCCAGCGGGGCCGGCGTGCGTTGCGAGCAGTGGGCCCAGGATCTCACGCTCGCAGAGGCGGCGGCGCTCAGGCTGGAAGTCTGGCTGGCCGCCCAAAACGCCGCGGCCATTGCGTCGATCACTTTGATCAACAACGCCGGCATGGTGCCGCACATCGCGCCGCTGGGGGACATTCCGGCGAGTGAGCTCGCCGCTGCATTGCGGGTGGATCTGGAGGCGCCCATGCTGTTGTCGTCGGCTTTCCTGCGCGGTACGCAGCTCTGGACCGCCCAGCGCAAGCTGCTGAACATCTCCTCGGGCCTCGGCCGCCGGCCGATGGCGTCGCAGGCGGCCTATTGCGCGGCCAAGGCGGGCATGGACCTGTTCACCCGCTGCGTGGCACTGGAGGAAGCCGGGCGGCCCAATGGCGCCAGGGTCTGCTCGCTGGCGCCCGGAGTCATCGACACCGACATGCAAGTTCAGCTCAGGAGCGCCGATGCAACCCGGTTCCCGGACGTCGGAAATTTCGTCGGCATGAAAGAAAAGGGCGTGCTCAGCACGCCGGCCGAAGCGGCGGCCAGCGTACTGGCATTCCTGGCGCGCCCCGACTTCGGCAGCAAGCCGGTGGCCGACGTGCGCGATTGACACGCTTTTGACGGGCAACAAGCAAGTTGGCGTTTTTGCCTTGAGTGGGCCGGCAAGCGCTACCATTGAGCTTTCTCAACCGTAAGGAAACTGCCAAATGTCCCAGATAACCGTTGCCCACCGGGAAAAACTGATGAGCGATCTGAAAATGGTGATCGCTGACGCCGAGGAATTGCTCAAGTTGACCGCCGGCGAAGTCGGCGAGAAGGCCGCCGAGATGCGCACGCGTGTGCAGGCCCGCATGGAACAGGCCAAGTCCGACCTGGCGGCGGCGCAGGACATCGCACTGGGCAAAGCCAGGGACGCCGGCATGGCCGCTGACCGGTATGTGCACGAGCAGCCATGGACGGCCATCAGCATCGGCGTCGGGGTCGGCTTGCTGCTCGGCATGTTGATCAGCCGCCGCTAACCGGCTTTGACGAACGCGTCCGAACCGTCGGGGGGCCTCTTCGCCTCCCTGCGGCAGATGGTGGGCACCGTGCTGGAGATCGCGCAGGTGCGCCTGGAACTGCTCGGAACGGAGCTCGAGCAGGAAAAGCTGCGCATCTTCGACTCGTTGCTGCTTGCGGGCGTCGGCCTGATGCTGCTGACCGTGGGCACTTTGCTGTTGTGCGGCTTCATCCTGATGCTGTTCGCGGAAGGCTACCGCCTGGCCGCGCTGGCCGTTCTGACACTGGCGTTTCTCGCGGGGGGTGTCCTGCTGATGCGGGCCGGCGGGCAGCGGCTGCGCGCCCCGGAGGGATTGTTGGGAGCGACGCTGTCGGAGATCGCCCAGGATCGCCAGGCCCTGGCTCCACGTGAATAACGGTATGTCCATCTGGAGCGCCGAGCACGCGGAAATCCAGTCGCGGCGCTCGCGGTTGTTGGCGCGTAGCAGCGGCCTGCGCGAGCAACTGGCCGAGGAGGCGCAGGCACTGGAGCGGCCGCTGGCCCTGGCGGACCGCGCTCGCGGCGCGCTTCAATGGCTGGCGGCTCATCCGCAGTGGCTGATCGCCGTGGTTGCGGTTCCAATCGTCCTCAGGCCGCGGCGCGCCCTTGCCTGGGCCCTGAAGCTCTGGGGTGGATGGCGCTTATGGCGAAACGTGCGGGGGCTGCTGGCCCGCTAGCGGCCGAGCATGACCTGTGTCAAGACGCCGGCGAGAGGACCGGCTAGGCTGATGGGGCGCATCGGAGAAAGCACCTTATGCCTGTACTGCCCTGGTCCGACGAACTCGAAGTCGGACTGCCCGCAATGGATGAGACGCATCGAGAATTCGTCGAGCTGCTCGCGCGGGCGCGAACCATCGACGACCACGCGCTGCAGGACGCCTGGCAGCTGCTGATCGAACACACCGAAATTCACTTCGCGCAGGAGGAGACCTGGATGCAGGCCAGCCACTTCAAATCCAGCGATTGCCACAGCCGGCAGCACGACATGATCCTGAAGGTGATGCGCGAGGGCGCCGTCCGCGCGGACCAGGGCGACATAACTCCCCTCCGCCTGATGACGCGGGAACTGGCGATATGGTTCCCCGAACACGCGCGAACCATGGATTCGGCCCTGGCGGCGCATCTGCAACGAGTCGGCTTCGACCCAGCAACTACTCTCCCTCCCCCTCTGGGGGAGGGTTGGGGTGGGGGCACGGTGCGCCAGCCCCCACCCCTGCCCTCCCCCGGAGGGGGAGGGAGTGAATTGCCTCATGGCGAGATCACCTGTTGCGGCAGCGCTAATTGCAGCCAAGCGATGCTGAACGCTGTGGCATGAAGTGAGCCGGGCTTCAATCGGGCGCCTGCAGCCAGTGCATGCTGAACAGGCGCTCGGCATCGGTCCAGAACGGCCCCGGCCGGAAGCCCGCTTGCACCGCGAGACGTCTCAGGCCGTCCACGCTGAACTTGTACGAATTTTCGGTGTGCAAGGTCTCGCCCTCGTCGAACTCGTGCCACTCGCCGCCCAGCGCGATCTTCTGGCGCTCGCGGCTGACGAGGTGCATCTCGATGCGCTGCCTGGGCGCGTTGTAGAAGGCGCTGTGCGCAAATTGATCGAGCGCGAACCGGGCGCCCAGTTCGCGATTGGCGCGCACCAGCAGGTTGAGATTGAATGCCGCGGTGACACCCTGTGAGTCGTTGTACGCCGCGTGCAGGATGGCCGGATCCTTGATCAGGTCCGCACCCAGCAGCAGCCCGCCCCCGCGCAGCGCCTGCGCCGCCCCCTGCAGAAAGTGCAGCGCCTCGGGCGGCGAGAAGTTTCCAATCGTCGAGCCCGGAAAGAAGCCGACCCGCTGGCCCGAGCCTGGCAAGCGCGCCGGCAGCGCCAGGGGCTGGGTGTAGTCCGCGATCACCGGCTGCACGTCCAGGCCGGGGTAATCGCGCTGCAGCGCCAGCGCGGAGCTTGCAAGATGCTCCCCCGAGATATCGATAGGCAAATAGCGCGCGGGCTGCTTCATCGCGTCCAGCAGCAGCCGCACCTTGCGCAGCGAACCGGCGCCGAACTCGACGATCTCTGCCCGCGGGCCGATCTGCGCCGCCATCTCGCGCGCGTTCGCAGCCAGGATGGCCAGCTCGGTGCGGGTGGGGTAGTACTCCGGCAATTCGCAAATCTGGTCGAACAGCCGGGAACCGGGCGCGTCGTAAAAGTACTTGGGCGAAATTCGGCGAGGCCGCTCCGCCAAAGCGGCACGCAGGTCGCGGGCGAACTCGCTTTCCGGCAACCCGATATCTGCAGCAGAGTCAATGCCAGTCTCGCCGGCGGCTTCCGTTTGGATCAGGGACTGGGTCAGCATGCATCATCCATGGCAAGCCGCATGCCGGAGAACTGCCAGCGCGCCCCCGGCGGGAAGAAGTTGCGGTAAGTGGGCCGGGTGTGTCCTGTCGGGGTGGCGCTGCTGCCGCCGCGCAGCACCAGCTGGCCAACCATGAATTTGCCGTTGTACTCGCCCACCGCACCGGCCAGGGGACGAAAACCAGGGTAGGGGTCGTACGACGAGCGGGTCCACTGCCAGACCTGCCCTGTCATTTGCGTGATGCCCGGCGCGTGGTAGGCGGCTTCCCACTCGGCCTCGGTAGGCAACCTTGCGCCGGCCCACTCCGCATAGGCTGCGGCTTCGTAGAAACTCAGGTGACTGACAGGCGCCGCAGGATCCAGCGGCCGCACGCCATGCAGCCCGAACACCTGCCAGTGCCCGGCGGCCGCGCGCGCATCACCGGGCTCTATCCAGTACGGCGGCGACTTCCAGCTGCCGGCCTGAACGGTGGCCCACCCGTCGGAGAGCCAGAGCGATGCGCGTTCGTAGCCGCCATCGGCCATGAATTGCGCGTATTCGCCGCAAGTGACAAGCCGGTCGGCGATGCGATATGGGGCGAGATGCACACGATGCCGCGGTGTTTCGTTGTCAAAGGAAAAACCCTCGCCGGAATGACCGATTTCAACCAGCCCGCCCGGCCTGTCGATCCATCCGAGCTTTGGCGTCGCAGCCGCCAGGCGCAGCACCGGTGCGTCAGCGGGCTGATACGCCGGCAACAGTGGATTGCAGGAGAGCGCGTGCAGGACGTCCGTCAGGATCAGCTCCTGGTGCTGCTGCTCGTGATGCAGCCCGAGTTCAATCAACTTTGTCATTGCGGCCCTGTCCGTCTCCCGTCCAATTGCTGCCTCATCAGCGATCAGACGGCGCATGGCGGCGTCGACATGCTCGCGATAGGCATGCACTTCGGCCAGGCCCGGTCGCGTCAGCAGGCCGCGCTGTGGCCTTGGATGTCGCGGGCCCAGACTCTCGTAGTACGAGTTGAAGAGATGGAGCAACCGGGGGTCGAACAATAGATAACCCGGCACATGCGGCGCCAGCACCACCGCTTCGAAGAACCAGCTGGTATGGGCCAGGTGCCATTTGGTCGGGCTCGCATCCGGCATGGACTGCACGCACTGGTCCTCCGCGGAGAGCGGCGCGGCCAACTGCACGCTGTGACCACGCACCTGGGCAAAACGTTCGCGCAATTCGGCGCGTTGGGTCAGCGGATGGCCTTGTATGGAAGACGGTGACACGGGCATGGGGCAAGGCTCCTGTTGCTGGGCGTACGTTAGCGATGGGGAACGGCACAGAGCTGTAGGCCGAACGGCCATCCGTCATTCGCAATAGCCGACAGCTTTCAACCTGCTCGACCGCCAGGGGGGCTGCGCCTGCTCAACAGCCGGCCTGGATCAGACCGCTCCGCCGGGATGCGTCGGATCGACCCACAACACCTGTTCGGGCTTCTCCACCGCTTCGATGTCGAGGTTCACAGCCACCGCCTCGCCGTCGCTGCGGCACAGCACGCACTCCAGTACTTCCGTGCTGCTGGCATTGATTTCCTGGTGCGGCACATAGGGCGGAACGTAAATGAAGTCGCCAGGGCCGGCTTCCGCGGTGAACTCCAGGTGCTCGCCCCAGCGCATGCGCGCCCGGCCCTTGACGATGTAGATGACGCTCTCGAGATGCCCGTGGTGATGCGCGCCGGTCTTGGCATTCGCATGGATGGTCACGGTGCCGGCCCAGAGCTTTTGCGCCCCAACGCGGGCGAAGTTGATTGCCGCCTTGCGGTCCATGCCGGGCGTCTGGGCCGTGTTGGGATCGAGTTGGCTGCCCGTTATTACCCGCACGCCATCGAGCTTCCATGGAGGACTGCCGCCGGCGTGCTCGTGCGGCTCGCCGTTGGAGTGCTCGTTCCACCGGGACGAATGCTCGTGCGTGTTCATTCCTGGAGGCTAGCACTACCCGTCTTTTCTGTCATCGGGAAACCTGCCCTAGTCCAGGGCCGCGTACACCAGGTGCCGGAACAGGTTTCGAAAGAAGATCCGCTGATTCGGCGCCTGGGTCAGCAGCATCGCGAACAGGTCTTCGGCCGGATCGACCAGGAATGACGTGCCACCGATTCCGCTCCAGAAATACTGGCCGGCCGAGCCGGGCTGCGGAGCGATTCCGGCGTCGCGGCGCACAGCGAATCCAAGGCCGAAGCCATAACCCGGCAACAGCAGGTCGCCATCCGGCGGGATGCTTCCGAGGTGGTCCGAAGTCATCCACTCCAAGGTCTTGCGCGACACCAGCCGCGTGCCATCCAGCGTGCCGCGGTTGCGCATCAACTGCAGGAAGCGGACGTAGTCGGCTGCGGTGGAAAGCAATCCTCCGCCACCGGATTCGAAAGCCGGAACCTCGCGGCCATCCATCATGACCACCGCCTCGCCCGTGTCCGGATCTTTGGCGAAGGGCTCGGCGATACGGTGCCACTGCTCGCGGGGCACCGCGAATGCCGTGTCCCTCATGGCGAGCGGGTCCAGGATCCGGTCCTGCAATAACGCCCCCAGACTCTGCCCGGAGACGATTTCGAGCAATGCGCCGAGTACGTCCGTGGCGCGGCCGTAGTGCCAGCAGGTTCCGGGCTGGTGCGCCAACGGCAAGCCCGCCAGTACCTTGCAAAACTCGCGGTTGGTGCGCGAGCGATTGACCAAGTCGGCTGCGTCGTACTGGCGCTGCGCGAGGCTCTTGCCCAGAAACTCATAAGTGAAGCCGGCGGTATGGCGCAGCAGGTCGTGCACCGTGGCTTGCCGGTGGACCGGCTCCAGGCGGAAAGAGCCGCCCTCTTCGACACCGACTTGCTGCCCCCCGAATTCCGGGAGGTACCTGGCCACGGGGTCGCCGAGTTGCAGGGTCCCTTCTTCCGCCAGCATCAAGGCCGCCAGGGACACCAGCGGCTTGGTCATCGAATAGATACGGAAGATCGAATCCTCCTTCATGGCCGAGCCCGCCGCCGGATTCTGCCGCCCCAGCACATCGAGTTGCTCGACATGGCCGCCCAGCGCCACCACCGCGACAGCACCGGGAATGCGCCCCTGGTCGACGTGAGACTGAAGTACGCCGCGCAGCCGCGCCAATCCGCGCCGATTGAAACTGGCCATCAGCCGTACCTCTTTCGAGCAAGAGCCGCGCCCCGCGCCAGCGCCTCCAGCTTCTTGAGCGCGACCTCGCGGTCCATCGGGGCCAGGCCGCAGTTGGTGCAGGGATAGAGCCGCTGTTTGGCGACGAATTGAAGGGCGGTGCCGATCGTGTCGGCCACCTGCTCCGGCGTCTCGATTTCGTCGCTTGCGACGTCGATCACCCCGACCATCACGTCCTTGCCTTCCAGCAGCTTCATCAGGTGCGGCGGGACATGCGAGTGATAGCACTCCAGGCTGACCCGGTCGATGCTGCTGGCCGCAAGTGCCGGAAAGATCTGCTCGTACTGGCGCCACTCCTGGCCGAGCGAATTCTTCCAGTCGACATTGGCCTTGATGCCATAGCCATAGCAGATGTGGACGGCGGTCGTGCAGGTCAGGCCCTGCGCCGCACGCTCCAGCGCCTTCACGCCCCAATCGGCCGCGTCCTTCATGTAGACGTTGAAAGCTGGTTCGTCGAACTGGATGATGTCCACCCCGTCGGCTTGCAGCGCCAGCGCCTCCTCGTTCAGCAATTCGGCGAAGGCGAAGGCCATCCTTTGCCGGTCGCCATAAAAACGGTCCGCGACGGTATCGACGATCGTCATCGGTCCCGGCAAGGTGAATTTGAGCTTGCGCTGCGTGTGAGCCCGCGCCAGTTGCGCCTCGAAGGCGTGGACCCGTCCTTTGAGCTTCAATGGGGCGATCACCTGCGGCACCATCGCGTCGTAGCGGTTGTCGCGGATGCCCATCTTCACCTTGTGCTCGAAGTCGATGCCCTCCACCTGTTCGAGAAAACCGTGCACGAAGTGCTGGCGCGACTGTTCGCCGTCGCCCACGATATCGAGGCCCGCGTCTTCCTGAGCCTTGATCCACAGCAGCGTGGCATCAGCCTTGGCCTGTCGCAACTCCTCGCCCTGCGATTTCCACTGGGGCCACAGCTTGTGGGTTTCAGCCAGCCAGGCGGGCTTGGGCAAGCTGCCGGCGATCGAGGTCGGAAACATCGCGACTCCTTGGGAACTGCGACTAGTGCGCTCTCGCATAATAGCTTCATGAAGGGTCCGATGTGTGTGATCGCCAACGCCACCGCCGGCCAGGGCCGCAGCGACGATTGGGCTGACGAGGTGAAGATCGCGTTCCGTCAGCATGGCATCGAGGCCCGGGTCGCCCTCATCGACAACGGCGAGCGGATCATGGCGGCGGTGGACGATGCCTTGCGCGAGAAGGCAGGCGTTGTGGTGGCTGCCGGTGGCGACGGCACCGTGAGCGCTGTCGCGTCCAGGCTAGCCGGCACCAGCGTCCCGTTGGGGGTGCTGCCCATGGGCACGCTCAACCACTTCGCCAAGGACTTGGGCCTGCCGCTCGATCTCCAGGCGGCGGTGGCCGCCATCGCCGCCGGACATGAGCAGTCGGTCGACCTGGGCGAAGTGAATGGGCGTATCTTCATCAACAATTCGAGCCTCGGCCTGTATCCGGACATCGTGCGAGACCGCGAGCGCCAGCGCAGCCGTCTCGGTCGCGGTAAATGGGCGGCGCTCCTGGCC
>JBKJHN010000179.1:0-27159 GCA_046599015.1 Ramlibacter sp. | reverse complement strand
CGGTAGGAGCTGGTCGACATGATCGCCAGCGGCTTGTCGAAAATTCGCGAGAGCATGTCACCCGGCCGCATGCCGCCGCGGGCCAGGCACAGGATGGTGTCGAACTGCCAGCCCGACTGATACACCTTGATCGCCAGCTTCTCGATCAGGTTGTGATATTCGTCGTAACTGACGTACAGGTGCTTTCCGTCTTCGGTCAACATGCAACACTCCTCAACTTAGAACTTGAGCGCCGCTGGGCCGCCCCAAGGCGCGAAGGCCCCCTCGGGGGGCAGCGACCCACACGCAGTGGGGAGCGTGGGGGCCACATTCGCGCCGCTGGGCCGCCCCAAGACGCGAAGGCCCCCTCGGGGGGCAGCGACCCACACGCAGTGGGGGAGCGTGGGGGCCACATACTCAGGCCAGATAGGGGTGCCGCATCATGATCGTGTGATCGCGGTCGGGGCTCGTCGAGATCATATCGATGGGCACGCCGGTCACCTGCTCGATTCGCTGCAGGTACAAACGCGCATTGACAGGAAGCTTGTCGTATTTCGTCACGCCCACCGTGCTCTGGCTCCAGCCCTCCATCATCTCGTACACCGGCTCGCAGCGCGAGATCTCGTCAGCCCCGAGCGGCAGGATGTCGGTGTATTCGCCATCGAGCTTGTAGCCGGTGCACACCTGCAGCTCCGTGATTCCGTCCAGCACGTCGAGCTTGGTGATGCATAAACCCGACAGTCCGTTGACCTGGGCGCTGCGTTTGAGCAACGCCGCATCGAACCAGCCGCAGCGGCGGCTGCGGCCGGTGGTCACACCCTTCTCCGCTCCCACCGTTGACAGGTGGTACCCCACGGTGCCGGGCTTTTCCCAATCAAGCTCGGTCGGGAACGGACCCCCACCGACCCGGGTGCAATAGGCCTTGGTGATGCCCAGGATGTAGTGCAGCATGCCCGGCCCGATGCCGGCGCCCGCCGCCGCATTGCCGGCAACGCAGTTGCTGGACGTCACATAGGGGTAGGTGCCGTGGTCGACATCCAGCAGCGTGCCCTGGGCGCCTTCGAACAGCAGGTTGTCGCCGTGGATGTGCGCCTCGTTCAGTTCGCGTGAAACGTCGGCCATCATGGGCTTGAGCAGTTCGGCGTGCCTCATCGCCTCGTCGAACACGGCGTGGTAATCCACCGCCGGCGCGTTCAGGTATTGGGTGAGCATGAAGTTGTGCAGGTCCAGCACCACTTTGAGCTTCTCGCCGAACCGCTGTGGATGTTTCAGGTCCTGCACGCGCAGCGCGCGGCGGGCGACCTTGTCCTCGTAGGCCGGGCCGATGCCGCGGCCGGTGGTGCCGATCTTCTCGCTGCCGCCCTGCTCGCGCAGCGTTTCGCGCGCGATGTCCAGTGCCGCGTGAAACGGCAGGATCAGCGGGCAGGCCTCACTGATGCGCAGGCGCCCGCGCACCTCCACGCCGGCCTTCTCCAGCCCTTCGATCTCCTCGAACAGCTTGGCCCCCGACAGCACCACACCATTGCCGATGTAGCACTTCACCCCGGGGCGCATGATGCCGCTGGGGATCAGGTGCAGTGCCGTCTTCACGCCGTTGATCACCAGCGTGTGGCCCGCGTTGTGGCCGCCCTGGAAGCGGACCACGCCCTGCGCCATTTCGGTCAGCCAGTCGACGAGCTTGCCCTTGCCCTCGTCACCCCACTGGGTGCCGACCACGACCACGTTGCGGCCCTTTGTCTTTGTCATCACGAGATGCATTCCGGAAAAGTTGGATTCAGGGCCTGCCGGCCCTACAGAGCCTTGACGACCCACTTGCTGCGATCGCGCACCAGCTCGCGATCACAATGGAATTCATCGACTTCGCTTTCGTGGCCTGGCAGCACGCAGACGACGGTCTCGCCATCGCTGCGCAGTCGGGTGATCGCGTCGCGAAGTTCGGCCGCGTCGGCGGTTCCGTCCAGCCAGGGCGCGCGGATCACGGCCTTCAGCGGCCGCTTGGGCACCCCTGCAACCAGCTCCTTCACGTCGAGACTGAAGCCGACGGCGGGCCGGTTGCGCCCGAACACCGCGCCAACTTCGTCGTAGCGGCCGCCTCGCACCAGCGCATCGCTGGCGCCGGCCGTGTAGATGGAAAACCGGGCGCCGCTGTAGTAGGCGTAGCCGCGCATGTCGGCCAGATCGAAGCTCACCTTCGCGCCGCGCAACTGGCCGGCCAGCCACTTCAGGTTGGCCAGCGCCTCGTGCAACGCGGGCGAAGGTGGGAGCGAATTCCCGGCCTCGACCAGCACATTCTCGTCGCCGTACAGCGAGACCAGGGCGCGCAGGCCTTCGCGCGAAGCCGTTGGAAAATTCCGCGTCAGCGCGGCCAATCCACTCGCGTCCTTGGCGGCCAGCGCCGCATGAATGCGGCCCAGCGCGGCCGGATTCACTTCCACGCCTGCCAGCAGCGCGCGAACGATGCGGGCATCGGCCATATCGACGATGACCTCGCCTGCGCGCGTCGCCTCGACGCAATCGAGCGCCAGCAACAATGCTTCGAGGTCGGCTTCGAGTCCGGCATGGCCGTAGATTTCGGCGCCGAACTGCAGCGGCTCGCGGGTGGCATGCGGGCGGTCCGGGCGGGTATGCAGCACCGGCCCGCAATAGCACAGGCGCGCCACGCCCTGGCGATTGAGGAGGTGGGCGTCGATGCGGGCAACCTGGGGCGTGGTGTCGGCGCGCAGGCCCATCATGCGGCCGGACAACTGATCGACCAGCTTGAAGGTCTGCAAGTCCAGTGCTTCGCCGGTGCCGGTGAGCAGCGACTCCAGGTGCTCCAGCAGTGGCGGCATCACCAGCTCATAGCCGTAGCCACGCGCCGTGTCCAGCAGTTCGCGTCGGAGTTCTTCGATGTGCCGGGCCTCGGAGGGCAGTACATCGGCGATGTGATCCGGCAGGACCCAGGCGGACATGTGGAAAGTGGGGGCTGTTAAAACGGGTATTTTACCGGGCTGGGCGGGCTGCCTCCCGCAAGATCCCTTGGCATCGCGGGCCTGACCCGCAATCCATGACTTGGTGGATCCCGGGTCAAGCCCGGGGTGACCAACTCGCCTTCAAGTCACGATCCAGAGCAGCAGCAAACCGAGCAAGATGCTGCACAGCCCGAAGAAGCGCAATTGCCCGTCATGCATTGCCAGCAGCCGCTGGAAGGTTCGCCGCCAGCCGCCCGGCGACAGAAAAGGAAACAGGCCCTCGAGGACCAACACCAGGGCCACCGCGGCCCAGAAGGTATCGCCTTCCAAGCTTACTTCTTCGCGGGGGCCGGCGCCGTTGTGCTGCCACTGCCCCGGAAGGCGCGGAAGAACTCCGAACTGTTCGGATCCAGCACCAGCACGTCGCCCTTCTTGTTGAAGCTGGCCTTGTAGGCTTCGAGGCTGCGATAGAACTGCGCGAATTGCGCATCGCGCCCAAACGCCTCCGCATAGATTGCCGCGGCCTGGGCATCGCCCTCACCCTTGATCTTCTGCGCGTCCCGATAGGCATTGGCGATGGCCACCTCGCGCTGGCGGTCGGCGTCGGCCCGGATCTTCTCGCCCTCGGCGGCGCCGGTGGATCGTAGTTCGTTGGCTACCCGCTTACGTTCCGCCTCCATGCGGCGATAGACCGATTCCGTGATCGCATCCACATAGTCGGCGCGGGTAATACGCACGTCGACGACATCCACGCCCCACGGCTTGGAACCCTTCACGACTTCGAGCACTTCGCGTTTCACGTCGGCCATCAGCTGCTCGCGCTTGCCTGACAGCAATTCGCGCACCGTGCGGCGGTTGATCTCTTCCTGGAACGCGTTTCGCACCACCCGATTGAGTTGGTTGGCGCCCGCGGCCTCGTCCAGGCCGACGTTGCGGATGTACTGCAGCGGGTCGGTGATACGCCAGCGCACGAACCAGTCGATCACCATCCGCTGCTTCTCCAGCGTGAGCATCGGCTCGGTGTCGGGGCTGTCCAGCGTCAGCAGACGCTTGTCGATGTACGAGACATTCTGGAACGGCGGCGGCAGCTTGAAGTTCAGGCCGGGCTCGGTGATCACTTCCTTGATCTGCCCAAGGGCGTACACCACGCCGAACTGGCGCTGGTCCACCACGAAGAGCATGGAGCTGAGCAGAGCGAGGGCCACCAGGGCCGTCGATACCATGAATCCGATTCTGTTCATATTCGATTTCTCCGCGCTCAGCGCGATTCGCGTTCGCGCGTTCGCGAGTTGTCCCGGTTGCGGGGATCCGCCGCGCCGGCGCCCGAGGGAGCGGCGGGCGACGCGGGTGCGGCGGGCGGCGTATCGGCAGCGGCGGCGGCGCCACTTTGCGCCACCTGCTGCATGATCTTGTCCAGCGGCAGGTACAGCAGGTTGGAGCCCTGGCGCGAATCGACCAGCACCTTGGTCACACTGCTGTAGATCTGCTGCATGGACTCCAGGTACAGGCGGTCCCGGGTGACTTGCGGGGCTCGCTGGTATTCGGCCAGCACCGACTTGAAGCGCTGCCCATCGCCCTGCGCCTGCGCAATGATACGGGCCTTGTAGGCGTCGGCCTCTTCCTTCAGCCTCGAGGCCGAACCGACCGCGCGCGGGATCACGTCGTTGGCATAGGCTTGTGCCTCGTTCTTGGCGCGCTCGCGCTCCTGGCCGGCCTTGATCACGTCGTCGAAGGCGGCCTGCACCTGCTCGGGCGGCCGGACACCACCCTGCTGCAGGTTGATGCCAACCACTTCAATCCCCACCTTGTAGCGGTCCAGGATGGTCTGCATCAGCGTACGGACGCGGGGAGCGATCTGATCGCGCTCCTCGGCCAGAGCTGAGTCCATCTTCATCTTGCCAACCACGTCGCGCACCGCGGTTTCGGCGGCTTGCACCACGGTCTCCGCGGGATTCTTGCTCTCGAACAGGTACGCGCGGGCATCGTTCAGCCGGTACTGAACCGCGAACTTGATCTCGACGATGTTCTCGTCTTCCGTCAGCATCGCCGAGTCGCGCAGGCCGGTGGCCTTGATCACGTTGTCGCGGCCGACGTCCACCGACCTGATCTGGGTGACGAAGACCAGTTCGTGCCGCTGGACCGGGTACGGCAGGCGCCAGTTGAAACCGGCGCCCACGGTGCTCTTGTAGCGGCCGAATTGGGTGATGACGGCCTGCTGGCCTTCCTGGACGATGAAGAAGCCCGTGCCCAGCCAGATCAGCACCACCACCGCGGCCACCAGGCCGGCACCAATGCCGGCACTTTTCATGTTCGGCTGGAAATTGCCACCGCCGCCGAAGCCGCCGTTGTCCCCGCCGCGCCGGCCCTTGCCGCCGAACAGGCCGCCGAGCTTGCGGTTGAAGTCGCGCCACAGCTCATCCAGATCCGGCGGACCCTGGTTGGGGCCTTTGCCGCGCCCGTTCTCGGGCTTGGGCGGGTCGGGCTTGTTGTTTTCGGCTTGCTTGTCGTCGCCGCCACGCCCCCAGCGCGGATCGTTCAGGTTGAACATACCCCTGATCCGGCCTTTCAGCCCGGGCCACGACAGGCTGCGTAATTGGAGCTTCATTTTGTTGTTGATCTCTTCGTTGTCAGTGCCCTGGTGCGGGCCGCAAACTTCCGCGATTGCAGCACGCCGCGAATCCGGTGAGCGGGTAGAACTTCCATCGCATTGTGCCCAATCAGGCGAGGGTCTCATGAATTGCAGGGTTATCCGGCAGCGGCGCCTCGGCACGATTGCGCTGATTCACCTCGTGCGCCAGCTGTCGCCGCAGCTCAGGCAGGCCGGCCGAGGTGCGGCCGCTGACGAACAGGCGCGGTACTGCCGTGCCTTCGAGTTCGAACACGTCGCTGCCGTTGCGGGGTTGCTGGCTCGGTGCAAGCGCGTCGACCTTGTTGAACACCAACACCTGCGGCACTTGCGCCGCGCCGATTTCGTGCAATACACGCTGGACCTCGGCGATCTGTTCGAGATGATTGGGATTGGCGGCGTCAACCACATGCAGCAGCAGGTCGGCATCCGCGGCCTCCTGCAAGGTGGCCTGGAATGAATCGATCAGGCCGTGCGGCAGGTCGCGGATGAAGCCCACCGTGTCCGACAGCGACACCGATCGGCCCGCCCTGCCGGGGGTACCTTCCGCATCCTGCAGGTACAGTTGCCTCGTGGTGGTATCGAGCGTGGCGAACAGTTGGTCGGCGGCATAGGCGCGGGCCTTGACCAGCGCGTTGAACAGGGTCGACTTGCCGGCGTTGGTGTAGCCGACCAATGAAATGTTGAATGCGCCGCGGCGCTCGCGCTGCCGGCGCTGGGTGTGGCGCTGCTTCTTGAGCTTTTCGAGTCGCTCGCGCGTGCGCTTGATCGCATCCCCGATCATCCGGCGGTCGAGTTCGATCTGCTTTTCGCCGGGGCCGCCGCGCACACCGGCACCGCCGGTCTGACGTTCCAGGTGCGACCAGCGCCGCACCAATCGCGTGCTGACGTATTGCAGCCGCGCCAGCTCGACCTGCAACTTGCCTTCGTGGCTGCGTGCGCGCTGGCCGAAAATCTCCAGGATGAGCAAAGTGCGATCGTTCACCGGGCGGTCGAGATGACGTTCCAGGTTGCGTTGTTGCGCGGGGCTCAGCGCCTGGTCGAAGAGGACTTCAGTGGCGCCAAGTTCGTCAGCCAGCGCCTTGATCTCGTCGGCCTTGCCCTTGCCGATGAAAAGCGCCGCGTCGGGCGCCTTGCGTTTGCAGGCGACACGCGCTACTGGCTGCAGGCCCGCGGTTTGCGCCAGCAGGCCGAGCTCTTCGAGCTCGCTGTCGAAGTGGGGCAAGCCCAAGTCCACTCCCACGAGGATGGTGGGAGCGGCTGGGCGTTGGGGAGAATCTGACAAATTCGGGACCAGGGGAATCAGTTGGACGGGGTTTGGATACGGCCTATGTGGCGGCGATGCCGCGACCGTTCAAGCCCCGGCGCGCAAATTCAGCTGGCGCCGGCTTCGGGGCTCTCGGCTGTCGAGAAATTCACGGCCCGGCCGGGGACGATGGTGGAGATGGCGTGTTTGTAAACCATCTGGGTCACCGTGTTGCGCAGCAGCACAACGTACTGGTCGAAAGACTCAATCTGGCCTTGCAGCTTGATCCCGTTGACGAGGTAGATCGACACCGGCACATGCTCGCGACGCAAGGTGTTGAGAAATGGGTCTTGTAGAAGCTGCCCTTTGTTGCTCACGATATTCTCCGTGTTCCGCATCCGGAATGTGTTGTTGGAAACCTCACCTTACCACAGCAACGCAGCCGAGCAAGAGGTCTGGCGATCTTCGAGCCGGAACTCTATCCGGCTTGGGCTGAGCCTGTGGAGGAGCTCAGGAATTATCTTTGCCGGCGTAAGGGTTCTTCGAGGTTTTCATCTCGATGCGCAATGGCGTGCCCGTCAGTTTGAACTCCTTGCGAAAGCGCGCTTCCAGAAAGCGCTTATAGGAGTCGGTCACGTGCTCGAGCGAGTTGCCGTGCACCACGATCACCGGCGGGTTCATGCCACCTTGATGCGCATATCGCAGCTTCGGGCGGAACATGCCGGCGCGCTGCGGCGACTGGAACTGCACGGCTTCCAGCAGCAGCCGCGTCAGCACCGGGGTGGGCATCTTGATCATGGCGGAGCGGTGTGCCTGTGCAATAGCTGTCCACACCGGGCCTAGGCCTTGTCGCTTCATCGCCGAGATGAAATGCAGCGGCGCGAACTTGAGGAACGCCAGGCGGGTTTCGATCTGGCGCTGCAGCTGCTGGCGCTGGTACTCGTCCACCGCATCCCACTTGTTCAGCGCCAACACCACGGCACGGCCGCTTTCCAGGATATAGCCGGCGATGTGGGCGTCCTGGTCGGTGACGCCTTGAGTCGCATCCAGCAATAGCAGGACCACGTTGGCGGACTCGATTGCCTGCAGCGTCTTGACGACCGAAAACTTCTCGATGGCCTCGAAGACCTTGCCCTTGCGCCGCAGCCCCGCCGTATCGATGAGCTCGAACTTCTGGCCGTTGCGCTCGAACGGCACCGAGATGGCATCGCGCGTAGTGCCCGGCAGGTCGAACGCGACCAGCCGCTCCTCGCCCAGCCAGGTGTTGATAAGCGTGGACTTGCCGACGTTGGGGCGGCCGGCCACCGCGAGTTTGATGGACGTGCTGTCCGCCGCCTCGCCTTCTTCGTCCTCATCCGGCAGGTTCAGTGGCTCGAATGCGTTCTCGACCAGGCTGCGGATGCCCTGCCCGTGGGCGGCGGACACCGGATGCACTTCACCCAGGCCCAGTTCGTAGAACTCGGTGAGCTGGACGCCTTCGGTCATTCCCTCGGCCTTGTTGGCCGCCAGCACCGTCGGCTTGCCCAGCTTGCGCAGGTAATCGGCTATGTCGTAATCCTGCGCCGACAGGCCGCCCCGCGCATCGAGCACGAACACGACCACATCCGCTTCGGCGACCGCCTGCCGCGTCTGTTTGGCCATCTCCATGTAGATGCCACTGTCCGCCGTCGGCTCGAACCCGCCGGTATCGATGACGATGAATTCGCGCTTGCCGTGCTTCGCGTTGCCGTAGTGCCGGTCGCGAGTCAACCCCGCGAAGTCCGCCACGATCGCGTCGCGCGACTTGGTGAGCCGGTTGAACAGCGTCGACTTGCCGACATTGGGGCGGCCCACCAGGGCCATGACCGGCTTCACATCAGGCGCGCGAGCGGCGACGGGCCGCCCCTAGACGCGAGGGCCCCCTCGGGGGGCAGCGCAGCGGCCTTGGCCGCAAGCGTGGGGGCCATATCATTCGGGGACGAAGCCGTAGACGCCGCCGTTGCGGGTCACTACAACCAACGTATTGCCGGCGACGACCGGCGCGGAAACAATGGCCGAGCCGTCGGTGTTCAGCCGGTTCAGGAGGCTGCCGTCCTCCCGCGACAGGAAGTGAACCAGCCCGGTACTGTCACCCACCACCACCGAACGGCCCAGAGCGAGCGGAGCAGTGAGCCCGCGGTACAGCAGCCGGTCCGTGACCCAGGCCCTTTCGCCGTTCTCGCGCCGCCAGGCCACGAGCTTGCCGTCGGCCTCGGTGCCGAACACCAGCTTGTCGTCGCCATGCAGGCCTTCCGAGCCACTGGCCGGCTTGGTCCATAGCAGCGTCCCGCGTTGCGCGTCGACGCAACCGACGCTGGCCTGGAATGCGCGGGCGCAGAGGACGTCGCCGACCCGGCTGACGCGACCGACCAGATCCACCAGCCTTTCCACATCGTTGATGCCCCGTGGCGACGCCAGCGGCGCTTCCCAGCGGGGGCTGCCGTTCATCGGATTCAAACCCGCCATGCGGCCGGACAAGCCGACGACCAGCGTGTCTCCGACGGCAAGCATCACGCCCGAATGCCGCAAGACCAGCGCCTCACCGGCACGTTGCTGGCTCCACAGCCTGCGGCCGGTCTTTCCGTCGTAGGCAGTGACCGCGCGGTCGGCCGTCAGCAGGAACACGCGGCCGCCGGCGACAAAAGGCGCGGTGTACGCGACGGCGGAAAGCTTCTGGCGCCATGCTTCCGTTCCCGCGGAAATCGCGACCAGCTCATTCTGGCGCGTCACTACGGCTGCGAGATTGCCGTCGCTGCCGACCCCGGCGGCGAGCGGTGCCTTGACGTTGGTGCGCCACAGATCACGGCCCGTGGCCGCATCGATCGCCGCCACGGTGCCGTCGCTCGCGGCCACGGTGATGGCGGTGCCATTGACGCTGACGGACATGGGCATCGCGACCTCTCCGATGCGGGCATTCCAGGCTGGGCGCACGGAGATCAATGCGGCGTTGGGCGGCAGTTCGGCGGGCTTCGGCTTTTCGGGGCCCCCCAGGAACGGCAGTGACGACAATGTCGAGCAGCCGGCGAGCGCGAGGCTGCACAGCACCACGGCTGTGCGGGCGAGCGTCCGGAGTTCAATGCTGATCATGACTTGGCCGCTCCGGAAGCCGCGACAGCGGCAGGCGCTGCCAGCCCTTGCGGGTCGACGCCCAGAGCGCTCAACTTGACCTCGAGCAGCCGGCGGTACTCGGATCTTTCCTCGAAGCCTTTGTAGGCCTTGGCGTATTCGGCCTTTGCCTCCGCCTTCTTGCCCTGCAGGTTGTACACGTCACCGCGGCGGTCCGCCGCCAGCGCGGCAAACTCGCTGGGAAGGTCACCGGTCAGTTGCTTGAGCGCCTCGTCATACGCCTTGGCCTCGACCAGGATGCCGGCGAGGCGCAACCGCGCCACTGCCTGATAGCCTTCGTCGGAGGCATTCCCTGCCACCCAAACGAGGGCCGCCTTGGCGCCTTCAGGATTGCCCTTGTCGGCAAGGACCCGCGCCGTCAGCAAGGCGGCCTGCTGCGCGTAAGTCGTGCGGCCGAACTTGTCCTTCATATCGGAGAAGGCGCGCTCCACCCGGGAGGTGTCGCCTGCCACCGCCGCCCGCTCGACCTCGTCGTACATGGCGGCCGCGTGCACGGCCTCGGTGCGCTGCCAGTATTGCCAGCCGTTCCATGCGGCTATCGAACCGAACACGGCGATCATCACCCAGGTGATGAGGTTGCCGTATTGATCCCAGAAGTGCTTGATCTCGGCAAGCTGTTCCTGTTCTTCGAGATCGAGATGTTTTGCCATTTTGCCCTAGTTGTCCTGCCGGAGCCTGCGATTGTAGTGAGGAGCGCCGTCACGCCTTGAGGCTCTGCGCCCAGGCCGCTGTCTCGGCCAATGGGCGGGGGGCCTGCGCTCCGGAGCCGTCGCGCAGGGACTTGACCGTCACCACGCCCTGCGCCAATTCGTCGGCACCGAAGATCAACGCGTAACGCGCACCGCTCGCGTCGGCCTTCTTGAACTGCGACTTCATGCTGCCCATGCCTTCCGCCGAACTGGCGTGCATCTGCACGCTCACACCCGCCACGCGCAACGCCTGCAAGCTGCTCAGGACCAGCGGCAGCGCCGCCGCGTCCGGCACGACGGCATACGCGTCAGGAGCCGGTGCGTCCACCCGCGTGCCGCGCTCCTTCACCAGCTCGAGCACGCGTTCCACACCCAGCGCCCAGCCGACGGCGGGCGCCGGCTTGCCGCCGATTTGCTCGATCAGGTAGTCGTAGCGGCCACCCGCGCAGATGGTGCCCTGCGCGCCCAGGCTGTCGGTGATGAACTCGAACACGGACAGGTTGTAGTAGTCGATCCCGCGCACCAGGCGCGGGTTGATCCGGTAGGCAATGCCATTCGCTTCGAGCATCGTGCGCAGGCCGCTGAAGTGCGCCATCGACGCTTCACCCAGGAAATCGATGAGCTTGGGGGCGCCCTCCACCACGGCCTGCATGGCGGGATTCTTGGTATCCAGGATGCGCAAGGGATTGCCGTGCAGGCGGCGCTTCGCGTCCTCGTCGAGAGCGCCGGCATTTTGTTCGAGGTACGAAATGAGTTCGCCGCGGTGACGCAGACGCTCCTCGGGCTGCCCCAGGCTGTTGATCTCCAGGCGCACGTCGGCCAGCCCCAGTTCCTTCCAGAGCGCGTCGGCCAGCAGGATGATCTCGGCATCGACGTCGGGACCGACAAAGCCCAGCGCCTCGGCTCCAATCTGATGGAACTGGCGGTAGCGTCCGCGTTGCGGGCGCTCGTGCCGGAACATCGGCCCCATGTAGTAAAGCCGCTTGCCGCCGTCGTAGAGCATGGAGTGTTCGGCGACAGCGCGCACCACGCCCGCGGTGTTTTCCGGCCGCAGCGTCAGTTGCTCACCGTTGAGGCGGTCCTCGAAGGAGTACATCTCCTTCTCGACGATGTCCGTCACCTCACCGAGGCCGCGCACGAACAGCGCCGTCGGCTCGACGATCGGCGTGCGGATGTTGCGGTAGGCATAACGCGCCATGAGGGCGCGCACCTTGTCCTCCAGCCACTCCCAACGCGCCGAATCGGGCGGCAATATGTCGTTCATGCCCTTGACAGCGGTCAGGGTGCCGGCCTTTCCGGCATTCAGTTTCTCAGCCATTGTTCTTCTTCTCAGGCGTGTTCGGCGACTTGCTGCCCGAAACGCTTTTCTATGTAATTTTCGACG
The DNA here is from genome assembly GCA_046599015.1 of Ramlibacter sp. Taxonomy (GTDB): domain Bacteria; phylum Pseudomonadota; class Gammaproteobacteria; order Burkholderiales; family Burkholderiaceae_C; genus Ramlibacter. The sequence goes on along the minus strand of JBKJHN010000179.1, from coordinate 15,140 downwards.
ATCCGGTGAAACTCGCCGGCAATGTTGTCGCCGCGCAGGGTCATGGCCTTTTGCCCGTCAATGAACACCGGTGCGGCCGGGACCTCGCCGGTCCCAGGCAGGCTGATTCCGATATCGGCATGCTTGCTTTCGCCCGGGCCATTGACGATGCAGCCCATCACCGCGACTTTCATCTTCTCGACGCCCGGGTACCTGGCGCGCCACACCGGCATCTGCGCGCGCAGGTAGTCGTCGATCTCCTTGGCCAGGAACTGGAAGGTAGTGCTGGTGGTGCGGCCGCAGCCGGGGCAAGCGGTGACGCTGGGCACGAAGCTGCGCAGCCCCAGGCCCTGGATGATCTCGGAGGCGATCACCACCTCCTGGGTGCGCGATTCGCCGGGCTGCGGCGTGAGCGAGACGCGGATGGTGTCGCCGATGCCTTCCTGCAGCAGGATGCCGAGCGCCACGCTCGATGCCACGGTGCCTTTGGTGCCCATCCCCGCTTCGGTCAAGCCCAGGTGCAGCGCGTGGTCGCAACGCCTGGCGAGTTCGCGGTACACCGAGATCAAGTCCTGCACGCCGCTGACCTTGCACGACAGGATGACCTGGTTGCCGTCCATGCCCATTTCTTCGGCCCGCCGCGCGGAATCGATGGCGGAAGTCACCAGCGCCTCGTACATGACGGACTTCGCGTCCCACGGCTCGCTGCGCGCGCTGTTGACATCCATCAGGTGCCCCAGCAGCTCCTGGTCCAGGCTGCCCCAGTTGACGCCGATGCGCACCGGCTTGTTCCAGCGCATCGCCGCTTCGATCATCTGTCCGAACTGACGGTCGTGCTTGTCGCCCTTGCCCACGTTACCGGGGTTGATGCGGTACTTCGAAAGCGCTTGCGCGCAATCCGGGAAGTCGGTGAGCAGCCGGTGGCCGTTGTAGTGAAAGTCGCCGATCAGGGGGACGTCGATGCCCATGCGGTCCAACTGCTCGCGGATGTAGGGCACCTGAGCCGCCGCTTCGGGGGTGTTGACGGTGATTCGCACCAGCTCGGAACCGGCGATCGCCAACTCCTTGACCTGGATGGCGGTGCCGATCGCGTCCTGGGTATCGGTGTTGGTCATCGACTGGATGCGCACCGGCGCATCACCGCCGATCGTCACCTTGCGCGCACCCCAGTCGACGACGGCCTGTCGCGAGTGGCGCGGCTTGGGCGACGCGGGTTCGATCGGCAGGCAGGGCGGTGTCATGCCTTGCGGGTTCATTTCATTTCACCTCGAACCGCGCCACGTTGTCCCGCGAAACCGGCTTCAGGTCGAATGGCTTGCCGCGCACCTGGACCTGGGTGATATCGGCGCGGCCGACTGTGACCTGCAGCGGCAGCGCACCGGAGACGCCGGTCGCCTCGCCCGCCGTGAGCATTTTGCTGACCGCGACCGCTCCCCTGGCATCGGTGACCTCCACCCATGAAGGTCCGCTTGTGCGGAAGACGACGATGGCGCCGGCCGACACCGGCGCAGCGGCAAGTTCCGTCGAGGCGGGAACCACCACGCCAGGGGTGACCAACGCCGACGACGCGTTCGGCACCGCAACGGCCATCCCGGGCGCCAAAACAGTCGTCACCGACTCGCCGGCCGGTGGCAGCTTAGGCGGCTCGGCCGCGGTGCGCACTGGCCCGGCGGCCGCTTTGCCTGAATCTGCCGTTGCGACCGGCGCCTGGACAAGGTCCCCCTGGAAGCCCGGCAACAGGATCAAGACGAGCGCGCCCAAAAGCAGAACAAGCACCGCGAGATAGACTGGCCGGCCCAACTGTTGGCGCCATGCCGGCGCAGTGGCATCGTTGGGTGTTCGGAACACCCTGTTGATGCCGTCGGTGTCACGCACCAAACGCGGATGCGCGGTCTGCGGCAAACGTTCCAGCACCGGTTGGGGATCGATCTTCAGTGTGCGGCACACGCTCGCAGCCAATGCCCGCACGAACACCGTGTCGGTCAGCAGTTCGTGCCGGTCTTGTTCGAGTGCCTCGAGCTTGTGAATCGGCACCTTGAGCGAGACGGCCAATGCTTCCAGGTGCAGCCCCGCAGCCTCGCGCGCATGACGCAGCAGGGCGCCGGCACTGGGGCCGGGCGCCTGGCTGTCGGGCGCGCGCACTTCATTCATCGAATGCCCGCCGCTCGAATGCGGCAGCCTCGCGGGACCGGCCAAAACGCTTTTTCAGCTGTTCTCCCAGCTGGTTCATCGCCACCTCGTCGTTCAGGCGGCGCTCGACCTTGATGCCGAGCCACAGCGTTTCGGAATTGGCCAACTCGGTGTTGTTCAGGCGCCGGATGTAAAACTGCGACCGCGCATACTCGCCCCGGCGATACAACAGGTTGGCCAGGTTGTATCCAGTGACCGGGTTTCCCGCGTCCAGCTCGTACGAACGGGCCAGGCTGCTCTCCGCGTCCGCGATGTTGCCGGCTCGAGCCTGGCACAGGCCCTGCGCCATCAGGGTTTTGGCGCGGCCGCCATACTGGGCGTTGGACATCGCCCCGTCGAAGGCACGTTGGGATTCGTCGAACCGGCCCTGCTGGCACAACAGCCAGCCGTAGTTGTGCTGCACATTGGGATCGCCGGGGTTCAACGCCACCGCACGACGGAAGCTGTCCTCCGCCTGGCGCAGGTCGTTCAGCCGCATGTAGATCAGACCGCGCAGGTTATAGGCGTCAGGAAAGCCGGGGTCGAACGCGATCACCTGCTTCAGTTCATCGAGCGCGACATTGGTCTGGCCCTGCTCGAAATAGCCCACCGCCAGTTCCATACGGATCCGGGCGCGCTTGCGCGCTTCGGGCTCATCGGATTCGGTGATGATGTCACGCGGCCCAGCGCTGTCGGACGAAGAGCGCAAGGCGCAGCCGGTCAGCGCCAGCAGCAGCACGCCCGCGGCGCCGGCCAGAGCCAGCCACTTGCCGGGGCCTGGATTCGCCGCAGCGGTTCTTGTCATGATTTCATGTCTCCTTGGCCCCGCCAGCAGCAACGGGCACCTGTTTCAGCATCACGGTGCGTTGCCTGGCGATTCGCACGCTCACCTGGGTCCGGTCCTTGACGTCGCCGGCCAATTGGCCGCACGCGGCGTCGATGTCCTCGCCTCTGGTCTTGCGCACAGTGGTGACGATACCAGCATCACTCAGGATTTTCGCAAATGCGAGTACCTGCTTGTGGGGCGAACGCGTCAGTCCGGATTGCGGGAAGGGGTTGAACGGAATCAGGTTGATCTTGCAAGACACGCCCCGCCCGTCATGGTGCTTGAGCAGGTGGGCCAGTTGGCGCGCATGTTCCGGCTGGTCGTTGACGCCATCGATCATGCAGTATTCGAAGGTGATGAAGTCGCGCGGCGCATGTTCCAGGTATCGGTTGCAGGCATCCAGCAAGTCCGCCAGGCAGTGCTTGCGGTTGAGCGGGACCAGGTTGTCGCGCAGTTCGTCGTTGGGAGCGTGCAAGGACACGGCGAGCGCGACGGGACAGTCCCGGCCCAGCCGGTCCATCATGCGGACCATGCCCGATGTCGAGACGGTGACACGGCGTCGCGACAACCCATAGCCATGGTCGTCCAGCATCGTGCGCAGCGCCGGTACCAGCGCGGAGTAATTTTGCAGCGGCTCGCCCATGCCCATCATCACCACGTTGGAGATGACTCGCTCGTCGCGTTTCAGGTGAGCCCGCAGGAAGTGTTCGGCGAACCAGAGTTGCGCCACGATCTCACCCGTGGTCAGGTTGCGCGAGAACCCCTGGTGACCGGTGGAGCAGAAGCGGCAACCGACGGCGCAGCCGGCCTGCGACGAAACGCACAGGGTGCCTCGATCATCCTCGGGGATGAATACCGCTTCCACCGCGTCGCCGTTGCCGACGTCGAACAGCCACTTGATCGTGCCATCGGCCGATTCATGCCGGCTGATCACCGGCGGGCTTTCAATGCGGGCGGATGTCTTGAGTTTGGCGCGCAGGGACTTGGCCAGGTCGCTCATCTGGTCGAAGTCGCGGGCGCCGCGCTGGTGAATCCAGCGAAAGAGCTGCGTGGCGCGAAACCGCTTCTCGCCCAGGCTTTCGCAGAACGCGGCCAACCCCTCCAGGTCGAAGTCGAGAAGGTTGGCCGTCGTCATTGCATCGCAGATTCCCGTGTTACCGGGAATGGATATTCATGCCGGGGAAGAAGAAGCTCACTTCGACCTTGGCAGTTTCGGGTGCGTCCGAACCGTGCACCGCGTTGGCATCGATGCTGTCGGCAAAATCGGCGCGGATCGTCCCGGGAGCGGCTTTCTTGGGATCGGTGGCGCCCATCAGGTCGCGGTTCTTCAGGATCGCCTCTTCACCTTCGAGCGCCTGGATCATCACCGGGCCGGAGATCATGAATTCAACCAGGTCCTTGAAGAAGGGGCGCTCCTTGTGCACGGCATAGAACTGCTCCGCCTCGCGCCGCGACAGATGCGCCATGCGAGCGGCGATGATCTTCAGTCCGGCGGCTTCGAAGCGGGCGTAGATTTGCCCGATGACGTTCTTGGCGACGGCGTCCGGCTTGATGATGGAGAGAGTGCGTTCGATGGCCATTTATTTTCCTGAAAGCTTGAGTTGATTCGATGGCCTGGGCCATGGATGGTTCTTGCCGAAGCACGAAAGTTCGGCAAAGCCTTGAATTTTACCCGGTGGCGTGACCTTGGCGGTCAGGTAGCCAGGCCCGGGCTAGCGGCTGCCGCCTCCGCGACCGCCTCGACGCTGTCCGCCGCCCCTTCCACCTCCACCTCCACCTCCACCTCCACCTCCACCTCCACCCCCGCCACCGCCGCGGCGCTGGCCTTGCCCCTGGCCTTGGCCTTGGCGCTGGCGAGTGAAGCTGTCGGCGCCGATGTATCCAAGCGAAGTCTTCATCGGATCGGGCTGCGCATTGCCGGCCCCCTGGCGGTCGCCACGGTCGGCACGATCGCTCCGGTCCTTGCGCCTGGGCTGGCCCTGGCCGCCGTTGCCGCCCTGGCCGGGCGGACCCGGGTTGCGTGGCGGGCCATCCTGGCTGCCGCCGCGTGCACTGTTACGGTTGCCGCGCCTGCGGTTGCGGCCTGCGCCCTGCCCTGGTTCACCGTCGCCTGCCAGCTCGCGAGGGGGCCTTGCGCCGCCGTTGTCCCCGGATGCCTGCATCAGCGCCCGGATGTCGCGCTCGTCAAGTTCCATCCAGGCGCCACGCTTCAACCCGCGCGGCAGCATCATCGCTCCGTAGCGGATCCGGATCAGCCGGCTCACGGCATGACCCAACGCTTCGAACAGCCGCCGCACCTCGCGGTTGCGGCCTTCGGAAATCGTGACCCGGTACCAGGTGTTGGCGCCTTCGCCGCCACCGTCCTCGATCGATCCGAACTGCCCGCGGCCGTCGTCCAGCTCCACGCCGTTCAGCAGCCGCTGCTTTTCCTCATTGCTGAGCGCGCCGAGAACGCGGACCGCGTATTCGCGCTCCAGCCCGAACCGCGGGTGCATCAGGCGATTGGCCAGTTCGCCGGAACTGGTGAGAAGCAGCAGGCCCTCGGTGTTGAGGTCGAGCCGCCCGACCGACTGCCACTTGCCCTGTTGCAGCTTGGGCAGCTTGCGAAACACGGTGGGACGGTTTTGCGGATCGTCGTTCGTGACCACTTCGCCGGCCGGCTTGTGATAGGCGATCACCCGGGCCGGCGGCGGCGCGATCCGGAAACGGATGGGCTTGCCGTTGATCTTGATCTGGTCGCCGAACTGGATGCGCTGGCCGATGTGGGCGGGTTCGTTGTTGACCGAAATCCGGCCCTGCACGATGAGGTGCTCCATCTCCAGACGTGAGCCAAGGCCGGCCTGGGCCAGCACCTTGTGCAGTTTCGGTGTCTCGGCCAGCGGCAACAGCACCCGCTTTGGCGAAGGCACGTCCGGGCTTTCGGCTTCCGCGTCGAACTGTCCTGAAACCACATCCGCAAAACGGATCGGTGGGGCCGGCGGCAGCGCGGCAGCGGCCCGGCGCTGCCGGTCCTCGTCGTCTTCGTCTTCGCGGTCATCGTCGTAGTCCGCGTCCTGCTCTTCTTCCGTGCGCTGCGCGAGCGCCGCGGATGCAGGCACCCCAGCCTCGATCGGCGGCGCATTGTCTTGGTTCTCTTCGTCGGCAGGTACGGAGACCGCCCCAGGCAAAGGTTGGTTCATGCTTTAAGTCTCGACAGCTTGCGCCGCAGTGCTTTCGGGTTCAGTGCCGGGCTCCATCGGCAGGGCTGGCTGGCTGTCGTCGGGTGCAGCGCCCAGCGATGCCAAAAGGTTGGCCTGCTGACCGGGGCTGTCCAGCACCGGCAGCTGATCGAGCGATTCGAGCCCCAGGTCGTCCAGGAACTGGCGGGTGGTGGCGAACAGGGCCGGACGGCCCGGCGTCTCGCGGTGGCCGATGACCTCGACCCATCCCCGGTCTTCCAGCTGCTTGAGGATCAGCGCGTTGATGGTGACCCCGCGGATGTCCTCCATGTCGCCGCGCGTGACGGGCTGGCGATAGGCAATGATGGCCAGGGTCTCCAGCACCGCGCGGGTGTACCTGGGCGGCTTCTCCGGGTGCAGCCGGTCGAGGAACTCGCGCATCTGCGGCCGGCTCTGGAAGCGCCAGCCGCTGGCGACCTGCACCAGTTCCACGCCGCGCTGGGCCCAATCGTTCTGCAGATCCGCGAGCAGGCCCTTGATGGTGTCAGCGCCCAGTTCATCGTCGAACAGGACACGCAACTCGCGCAACGGCAAAGGCTGCTGCGAGCAAATCAAGGCTGTTTCGAGGACGCGCTTCGCATCCGTCGTATTCATGGTCTGGGCCTGTTCACACTACTTTTGCGAGTGCGAGCATGGTTAAAACAGAGAGGGCATTTCGGTGCGCCGCAGGCGACCTGGGATCGCGCGGCGCATTGCCCCGCTGGCTAGGGGGCGTGGCTCGTAAGCCATTCGCGGCCATTGTAACGCAGCCTCCACGCCGCCAGAGCCTGCTGCAAATCCTGTGGAATCGGCGCGTGGAACTCGAGCGCTTCGCCGGTAGCCGGATGCGCGAATGCCAGGCGGTATGCGTGCAGCCCTTGGCGGGAGAGAGCGGCGGTAGCGGCGCCGCCATACAGCACATCGCCAGCGATGGGATGGCCGATATGCGCCATGTGGACACGAATTTGGTGGGTGCGTCCGGTCTGCAAGGTGGCACGGACCCAGCAGCCGTTCGCCGCCGCCTGCAGCAGTTCGAAATCCGTCAAAGCGGGTTTGCCGCTCTCGACCACCGCCATGCGCAAACGATTGCGCGGATCGCGGCCGATCGGCGCATCCACCTGCCTGACCTTCGCGCCTTGCCACGGGCGGTGCGCCAAGGCTACATATTGCCGTGTCACTTCGCGTGCGGCGATCCGCTGAACCAGGCCGTCCATCGTGGCGCGGGTGCGGGCCACGACCATCAGGCCGCTGGTGTCCTTGTCGAGCCGGTGCACGATGCCCGCGCGTGGCAGCAGGGCGGCGCCGGTATCGCGGGCCAGCAAACCGTTGAGCAGCGTCCCGCTCCAGTTGCCAGGCGCGGGATGGACCACCAGCCCAGCGGGCTTGTTGACTACCAGCAGGTGTTCATCCTCGAACACCACTTCCAGCGTCATCGGCTCGGGCCGGAACGCCTGGCTCTGGGGGGTGGGCCGCAGTTCAATGACACCCTGGTCACCAGCCCTGACTTTTTGCGAGGAGCGGGTGGCCGCGATGCCATTGAGCGAAACCGCTCCGGCTTCGATCAATTGCTGCAGATAACTGCGCGAAAATTCCGGCGCCAGCGACGCCAATGCCCGATCGAGCCGCTCGCCATGCTGCCGGGCCTCGATAACGAAGGGCCTGAGCTCGACTTCGGGGCCGGCCTCGGCGGCGTCCTCCAGCGGGTCGGCCGATATAATCAAATTGCCCTGTTTCAAGAAAGTTGCGAGTAATGCACCGAGCCAAATTATCGGCGGTCCCCGCGTTGGCGCTCGCCGCTGCCTTGCTGGCTGCCTGCTCGTCGACATCCGACGACAAGACCTCCAGCTGGAGTCCCAACAAGATCTACGCCGAAGCCAAGGACGAACTCAGCTCCGGGGCCTACGACAAGGCCATTCCGCTGTTCGAGAAACTCGAGGGGCGCGCCGCCGGCACGCCTCTGGCGCAGCAGGCGCAACTGGACAAGGCGTATGCGCAGTTCAAGTCCAACGACCAGGCGTCGGCGCTGGCGACTCTGGACCGGTTCATGAAGCTGCATCCGGCCAGCCCGGCGATCGACTACGCGCTCTACCTCAAGGGCATCGTGAATTTCAACGACAACCTCGGCCTGTTGTCGTTCGTCTCGCGTCAGGACCTGTCGGAACGCGACCAGAAAGCGGCCAAGGAATCGTTCGAGGCCTTCAAGGAGCTGGCGTCACGCTTTCCGGATTCGCGCTACACGCCCGATGCCAAGGCGCGCATGACGTACATCGTGAATTCGCTCGCGCAATACGAAGTGCACGTGGCCCGCTACTACTACACGCGCGGCGCCTACGTGGCCGCCATCAACCGCGCCCAGAATGCCGTCACCGATTACCAGGACGTGCCGGCGCTTGAAGAGGCGCTTTTCATCATGCTGCGCTCCTACGACGCGCTGGGGCTGAGCCAGTTGGCCGGCGACACCCGCCGAGTGATGGAGAAGAGCTACCCGCGCAGCGAGTACCTGACCCGGGGCTTCAGGCCCCGTCAGGACCCGTGGTGGAAGTTCTGGTAGCCGCGCCAAGAGCATCCAGCCTTTCCAGAAGCTCCTCGCGCGAAGCCAGCCTGCGCATCGGTGGCAAGGCAGCCAGCAAGCGCCGGCCATAGCCCATGGTGGCCAGCCGCGAATCGCAGACCACCAGCACTCCCTGGTCGGACTCGCGCCGGATCAGGCGCCCGGCTCCCTGCTTGAGAGCGACAGCGGCTTCAGGCACGAAATAATCGTTGAAGGCGCTGCGCCCCTGGGATTCGAGCCGCTGGGCGCGCGCCTCCACCAACGGGTCGCTCGGGGGCGGAAATGGCAGCTTGTCGATGATGACGAGCTGCAAGGCGTCGCCGGGCACGTCGACCCCCTCCCAGAAGGATGCCGAAGCCACCAGCATGCAGCCCGGACGCCCCTGCGAGTCTCCTTCGCGGAACCGCTCGATCAGCCGTCGCTTGGGCCATTGGCCCTGCACCAGGACCTCGACGTCCCCGGCCCCTTCGAACTGGCGCTGCAATGCCTCGCCGATCGAGCGCAGGGCGCGCAAGGTCGTGGTGAGCACCATCGTGCGGCCGCGCAAAAGCCGCGCGCCCTGCGCCGCCAGTGCCGCCACCTGGCCGCTGTGCGCCGGATCGCTGGGCTTGACCAGATCGCGCGGCACGTAAACCGCCGCCTGCGTGGCGTAATCGAAGGGGCTGCCGACTTTGAGCACACGCGCCTCGCCCAACCCGCAAGGCTCGGTGAACCAGGAGAGCCGATCGTCGTCGCCCAGCGTGGCCGAAGTGAACACCCAGGCGCGTGAGGAAGCTTCTTCACCGCCCCCTCGCAGCAGCTTGTCCTGCACGGCCTTGGCAATATCCAGGGGAGACTCGATCAGGCGTAACTGGGCTCCCACGTCGACCCAGCGCACGGCACCGGGTTCGCATGGGCCGGCGAACTGCCGCACCCGCGACTCGAGTTCTTCGGCGCGTTCGAACAGGCGGACAAAATCAGGCGCGATCTCGCTCACGGTTGCCAGCGCCTCCATGGCTTGCGAACAGGTCTGCTGCAATTGCGCCATCGCTTCGAGCCATTCCTGCGCCGGCAATTCGCCAGGCGTTTCGCCAACCCAGCGCAGTCGGCTGCCCGACGCCTGCTTGCCGACGACAAGTCGAAGGTCGCGGGTGGCGCGCTCCACGCCCGAGACCACCCGCTGCCAGTCCACCAGCCCACGCGCGAGTTGCAGCCCGGCGGCGAGCATGTCACGGCCGAAATCCAGCAGTTGCCCGGTGGTGAGGTGCGCGCCCAGGAACTGAACGCCGGTTTCGTTGAGCTGGTGGGCCTCGTCGAAGATCGCGACGCGCACGGTCGGCAGCAGCTCGGCCATCCCTGATTCGCGCACCGCCAGGTCGGCGAAAAACAAGTGATGGTTGATGACCACCACGTCGGCCCCCATGGCCTCGCGCCGGGCCTGATTGACGTGGCAGCCGCGAAACTGCGGACACTGAGCGCCCAGGCAGTTCTCACGCGTCGAGGTCACCAGCGGGATCAGCGGCGAGCGTTCGTCCAGGCCGGGCAACTCGGCCAGGTCGCCGGTGCGAGTCCCCTGCGCCCACTCCTCGATCTTGGCCAGCGCCCGGACCGAGGTGCGATCCGGCAGAGTGGCCTCGCGTCTTGCCAGTTCCATGCGGTGCAGGCACAGGTAGCTGCCCCGGCCTTTGAGCAGCGCCGTGCGCAAAGGCAGCCCGAGTGCTTCGACCAGGCGCGGCAGATCACGGCCGAACAGCTGATCCTGCAAGGTTTTGGTGGCGGTGGACAGCAGCACCCGTTCGCCGCTCAGCAGCGCGGGCACGAGGTAAGAGAAGGTCTTTCCGACGCCGGTCCCGGCCTCCACGACCAGGGCGCCACCTTTTTGTATCGTCTGCGCCACGGCCAGCGCCATCTCGGTCTGGCCTTCGCGCGGACGGAATTGCTCCGCGGCGCGAGACAAAACGCCACCCTCCGCGAAGGCATCGCGAACCGGTCCGTCCAGAGTTGTCAAGCGGGTTCTTTGGGGTCGAGCGCCAGTTCCAGGCGGGCAATCTGGTCGCGCAGCCCGAGCCGGCGCTTTTTCAAACGGCGCATCATCAGTTCGTCTACCGGCATTTCCTGACTTGCACGATCGATCAAAGCGTCCAGGTCGGCATGCTCCATGCGCAATTCGATCAGACGACGTTCGGGCGAGTGAAGATTGGAATCCAAGGAATGATGTGCAGGAGTTGGCCGGCTGCGGTCGGGTTCGTTCGATAATACGTGTTTCGCAGTTATTAATCGAGCGTCTGGAGTGTCCGCAGCGCTCCGATCAAGCAAGCATGGCCTCAAAAGGTTATCGTCTCACCGCAGCCAGCGGGATCCACAAGGGCGACCGGGAATACCAGCAGGACCAGGTCGCGCTGATCAGTCACCCGCGTCAACCGGGCTGTGTTTTGGGCGTCGTGGCCGACGGAATGGGCGGGCGCAGCGGTGGCCGCAAGGCTTCCGACCAGGTCATGATGACGGCCAAACAGCTGTTCGAGCGCTACTCGGCCGACAAGGACGATGCCGGCTCGGTACTCAAGCAGATGGTGCAGGAAGCCCATATCGTCATCAAGCTCACCGCGATTTCTTCCGAACAGGAGCCGCACAGCACCTTGGCCGCTTTCCTGATCAACCCGAATGGAACCTGCCACTGGGTACACGCCGGTGATTCGCGCATCTACCACTTCCACGCCGGCAAGCTGATCAAGCGGACGATGGACCACTCCTACGTGCAGACCCTGGTGGATCGCGGCGAGTTGACCGAAGAAGAAGCCAATGTGCATCCGCAGTCCAACATTCTGATGGGCTGCCTGGGCGCCGAAGAAGACCCGCCGTCCGATCATCACTACATCGACATGTTGCGGCCGGGCGACGTGCTGATGGCGTGCAGCGACGGTGTCTGGCACTACTTCACCCCGAGCGAGCTGGGCTCCGTCCTGTCGTCGCTTTCGCCGCGCGAAGCCAGTGAATTCCTGATCGAAAAAGCCCGCTCACGTGGCCAGGGCAGCGGCGACAACATGTCGCTGCTGATCGTCAAGCTCGAGCCGCTCGACAGCTGAGGCCGGCTGCGGCCCACAATCCAGGGCAGCAAATTCACCGAATCAATGTCTCAGGCGATCTGTGCTGTGCCGCAACTGATCACTCCGGCACGGGCAAAGGCTGGGCGGCCGGTTTCTTGCGCGCCGCCAGGCGCTGCTCCTGCTTCTGTTTACGTTCCTCGGCCCTTTTCAAGCGGTCGTCATGGCGTTCGAGATTACGCTTCGTCTCGGCGGCCTTCTTGGCGCGATGTGCGTCGTTTTCCGCCTTCTTCTGCTCCACCTGTTTCTGCCGACGGGTGGCATTGGCCGCACGAGAGTCTTCGGCGGAAGCGCTATCAGCCCGCTGTTGCGGTGCCTGCGCTGCGCGGCGCTCGCGTTGCGCCGCAGACTGGGCTGGCTCGACGGACTGCTGTCGCTGGTTGTCAGCGGACGAACGCTCCTGGCTGCCGCGCAAGCGTTCTGCCGCCCTGCGCTTGCGATCGGCGTCGTTCATCGAGACTTCCTGGCGCCGCAGATCGGCCAACGCCTGGCGCCTGCGCGCACGGGCGTCGTTCAGGCAATCGTTAACGCCGAACTTGCCATAGCAGACCTTCTCCTGGGTCCGGAAAGCGGCCTCCACCTCAATTCGATCGGCCTTGATACGGGCGCTGACATTCGCGACATCGTCCGCCTGCTGCGCTGCGCACGCCAGTACCAGGCCGGACAGACCCATCAGCAAGATCAGCTTTTTCATGTGAGGCGGGTGTCGACCGTGCGGTGTTCGAGTGCCACGAATTGCGCCGACTGCATCTCGTTCAGCCGCGATACCGTGCGGGGAAATTCGTGGGCCAGCGGGCCTTCGGTGTACAACGCTTCCGGCGGCACCTGCGCCGACATGATCAGCTTGACGCGACGGTCATACAGTACGTCGACCAGCCAGGTGAACCGGCGCGCCTCCGAAGCCATGCGCACCGGCATATGAGGTACATCGCTGAGCAGGACAGTGTGGAACTGCGACGCGATCTCCAGGTAGTCGTTCTGCGACCGCGGGCCGCCGCACAGCGTCTTGAAGTCGAACCACACCACGCCGCCGGCCTTTCGCCGCGCCTTGATCTCCCGCGCCTCGATGTGCAAGACGGGATTCTCGTCGCGCGACGCCGCCAACCGCGTGAAGGCATCGTTCATCTCGGCATCCGCCCGCGGCCCCAGCGGCGTATGGTAGAGCTTGACCTGTTGCAGCGTCAGGCCGCGGTAATCCACGCCGTTGTCGACCGAGATCACTTCCAGATGCGAATTGAGCAGCGCGATGGCCGGCAGGATGCGATCCCGATGCAGCCCATCGGGGTATAAATTGTCGGGCTTGAAGTTGGAGGTTGTGACGAATCCGACGCCATTGTCGAACAGCGCGTCCAGCAACCGGTGCAGGATCATCGCGTCGGTGATGTCGGCGACGTGAAACTCATCAAAGCAAATCAGCCGGTAGCGCCTGGCGATACGTTCGCCGAGTTCGTCGAGCGGGTTGACCGTGCCTTGCAGTTCGGACAATTCGCGGTGGACTTCGCGCATGAACTCGTGGAAGTGCAGCCGGGTCTTGCGCACCAGCGGCACCGCGGTGTAGAAGCAATCCATCAGAAAGCTTTTGCCCCGGCCCACTCCGCCATGCATGTAGACGCCACGCGGAATATCGGGGCGGTTGATCAGCTTCTTGAAAGCGTTGGAGCGCTGCTCCTTGTACTCGCTCCATTCTCGGGCGCAGCGATCGAGCGATTCGATCGCCCGCAGCTGCGCCGGGTCGCTGCGGTAGCCTCGCGCGGCGAGTTCGGCTTCATAAACCTGCCGGACAGAGACCACGCTAGAAGTTCAGCGTCCGCTTGTCCACCGCCAGGGCCGCTTCCCTGGTTGCTTCCGAGAGCGACGGATGCGCATGGCAGATCCGCGCGATGTCCTCTGCCGACGCGCGGAACTCCATGGCTACCACCGCTTCCGAGATCAACTCACTGGCCATGGGGCCGACGATGTGCACGCCCAGGATTTCGTCGCTGGCCGCATCCGCCAGAAACTTCACCATGCCAGTGGTGTCACCGAGCGCCCGCGCCCGGCCGTTGGCCATGAACGGGAAGGTGCCGGCCTTGTACTTCACCCCGGCGGCCTTCAGCTGCTGCTCGGTCTGGCCGACCCAGGCGATCTCGGGGCTGGTATAGATCACCCAGGGAATGGTGTTGAAGTTGACGTGCCCATGCTGGCCGGCAATGCGCTCGGCCACGGCCACGCCTTCTTCTTCGGCCTTGTGCGCCAGCATGGGCCCGCGCACGACGTCACCGACGGCCCAGACGTTGGGCAGGCTCGTCTTGCACTGGTCATCGACCAGAATGGCGCCGCGCTCGTCGAGCTTCAGGCCGACAGCTTCGTGATTCAGGCCCGTGGTGTTGGGGACACGACCGATCGACACGATCAGCTTGTCCACTTCCAGCGTCTGCGGCTCACCCTTGGCATTGGTCCAGGCAATGGAGACGCCCATCTTGCCGTTCTTCACCTCACCCACTTTCACACCCAGCTCGATCTTCAGGCCCTGCTTGTCGAAAGCCTTCCTGGCCTCCTTGGCGATCTGCTCGTCCACCAGCCCCAGAAACGCCGGCAGCGCTTCCAACACGGTGACCTCGGCGCCGAGGCGGCGCCAGACCGAGCCCATCTCGAGCCCGATGACCCCCGCGCCGATCAAGCCCAGCTTCTTCGGTACGCCCTGGATCCGCAACGCGCCGTCGTTGGACAGGATATTTTCCTCGTCGAACGGCGCACCCGGCAATGCGCGGGCGCTGGAGCCGGTGGCGATGATGATGTGCTTGCCGGAGATGGTTTCCTCCGCCGCGCCCGCCACTTTGATTTCGTAACCGGCGTCTCCCGCCTTCACGAAGGAACCACGGCCGTGAAAGAACGACACCTTGTTCTTCTTGAAAAGAAACTGGATGCCATCGTTGTTCTGCTTGACCACCTGATCCTTGCGGGCCAGCATCTTGTCCAGCTTCAAGCCGAGTCCCTTGACCTCGATGCCATGGTCGGCGAAGTGCTTGCCGGCGTGCTCGAAGTGTTCGGACGATTGCAGCAGCGCCTTGGACGGGATGCAGCCCACGTTGGTACAGGTGCCGCCGAGTGCCGGGCCCCCGGCCGCGTTCTTCCACTCGTCGATGCAAGCTGTGTTGAAGCCGAGTTGCGCTGCGCGGATGGCTGCGATATAGCCGCCGGGGCCGCCGCCGATGACGATGACGTCGTAGATGGTCTGCGCTTCGCTCATTGCTTCATTCGTCCCTGGCACGTGTTGTGTTCTTGGCGGTTGTGATTCGGGGGCTCACAGCCCCAATAGCATCCGGTGCGGATTCTCGAGCTGGTTCTTGATGTCCACC
>JBKJHN010000130.1:0-11386 GCA_046599015.1 Ramlibacter sp. | reverse complement strand
GTGGTGGCCGTGTTTCCGGAGGGCACGACGACCGACGGAACGACGCTGTTGCCGTTCCATGCCAACCTGATCCAGGCCGCCATTTCCGTCGGCGCGCCGGCGCAGCCGGTGGCCCTGAAGTTCATCGACAGCCACACCCGGGCCATCAGCTTCACTGCTTCGTATGTCGGCGACGAGACGCTGCTCGGATCGGTGTGGCGAACACTGGCCGGCCCGCCGCTGACGGCAGTCGTGAGCTACGGGGCGCCGCAAACAGCACAAGGCCGGGCGCGGCGCGCATGGGCGGCCGATCTGCGTTCAGCGGTCGATCAGCTTCGCCAGCGTTGACGCCGGCTGAGGCCGCATGTTCTCGGCCACCGTGCACGGCATCTGGCACAGGCCGTTGCCGGCGATCGGGCAGGTGCGGTTGAACGTGACGACGTGGTCGACCTCGGCCCGGATGCCGATCCATTCCCCGATCTTGTGGTCGTGGTGGCTGGGGACGTGGGCCAGCACCGCCTGGCCGCTGGCCAGACGCAGCGTGTAGAGAAATTCCGAACCGCGAAAAGCCTTGCGCACGATCTCGGCTTTCACCGGGGCGTCATCATCGTGCACGATGTCGTCGGCCCGCAGCAGCACATCGCATTGGCCGGACGCGAAAGCGCAGGGCAGCGGGCATTCGGCCACGTCGGTGAGGTCGCCCAGCGGGGTTTGCACCACCACCTGGTTGCCCACTTCGCGCAGCGTGGCCGGCGCGAACACGCCGTGTCCGATGAAGTCGGCGACAAAGCGGGTCGCCGGCCGGTGGTACAGCGTGTACGCATCGTCCCATTGGTGCAGCCGGCCTTCGTGCATCACACCGATCACGTCGCCGATGGCGAAAGCTTCCAGCTGGTCGTGCGTCACGAACAGCGCCGTGGCCTGGGCGGCCTTGAGGATCGCGCGGATCTCATGCGCCAACCGCTCGCGCAGATCGACGTCAAGGTTGGAGAATGGCTCATCCAGCAACAACACGCGGGGCTTCGGCGCCAACGCCCGCGCCAGGGCGACACGCTGCTGCTGGCCGCCTGAGAGCTCGTGCGCGAAACGGCGCTGGATGCCACCCAGTCCGACGAGTTCGAGCACCTCGGCCACGCGTGCCGCCCGTTCGCCCTTGGGCAGGCTGTCGATCCCGAACGCGACATTGCGCCCGACATCGATATGCGGAAAGAGGGCGTAGTCCTGAAACACCATCCCGACCCGCCGCGCTTCCGCAGGCACGTGCACCGAGGCGCTTCCCATCGTTTCTCCGGCAATCCGTATTTCACCCGCAGTGGCCCGTTCCAGCCCGGCGACCGCGCGCAGCAGTGTGGTCTTGCCGCAGCCGGAAGGCCCGATCAACACGCCGATGTCGCCGGCTCGCAAACCGAACGAAACATCCTCGACGGCGGGCTGAGGGCGCCCGGGGTACTGGACCCGCAGCTTCGAGACTTCGACGAACATGAGAGCCATTGTAGGTAACTACAATTCTCATTTGCATCAAACTGGGTTTCCAAGCATTCCTTCCCATGGGCGCGCGCCGGCTCCAAGACCTGTTCTTACTCGTACTGGCACTGCTGCTCGTGCTGCCGGTGCTGGCCGTGCTCGCCTCGTGGCTGCAGTGGAATTCCCTGAGCGCGCAGGTTCTCGGGGAGATGAGCGCAACCGTGTTGCCGGGCTATGCCTGGACCAGCCTGGGTTTGTGCCTTGTCGTCGGCATAGGCGTAGCGGTGGTAGGTGGAGCGACCGCGGCAGCGGTAACCCTGTTCGACTTTCCGGGCCGCCGATTCTTCGAATGGGCCTTGCTGTTGCCGCTGGCGATGCCCGCCTATGTCGTGGCCTACGCCTACACCGATTTCCTGCAGTTCAGCGGCCCCCTGCAGACCGGCCTGCGGTCCGCTTTCGGCTTGCAGGGCCGCGTTTTCCCTGAGATTCGCAGCTTCGGTGGCGCGGCTTGGGTCTTCATCTTCTCGCTCTACCCCTATGTCTACCTGTTGGCGCGCACGGCATTGAGCGAGCGGGCCGGCCACCTCATGGAGGCTGCGCGCCTGCTCGGCGCACCCCTGCGGCGTCGTATCCGCAGGGTCGCAGTTCCGCTCGCGCGCCCGGCGGTGACGGCGGGTGTGGCGCTGGCACTGATGGAGACGCTGGCCGATTTTGGCGTGTCGAGCTACTTCGGCATCCAGACCTTCACCACCGGCATCTACAAGGCGTGGCTGGCGATGGACAACCGCGTAGCGGCGGCGCAGCTTGCCACCTTGCTGCTGGTGGTGGTTGCCGCCCTGCTAGCATTGGAGCGCCGGGCCCAGCGCCGGCTGCGCTTCAGCGCCTCGCGCGGCTCGCGCGCCGGCTCGGCCGAAGCCCAGCCCATGACTCTGGCGGGTCGCCGTGCCCTGACGGCATGGCTGATCTGCGGGCTGCCGGTGCTGACCGGGTTTGTGCTGCCCGTGCTCTTCATGTTGCGTCCACTGGTGGCAGACTGGTCGGTGTTGCCCTGGGACCGGTTCGCCCAGTGGGCATTCAACAGCGTCCGGCTGGGCACGATCAGCGCGGCGCTGGCCGTCGGTGCCGCCTTGCTCATGGCCTTCAGCCTGCGGCGCAGTCCCGGCGTGATCACCCGCGGCGTCGTGCAACTGGCCGCGCTGGGCTATGCCGTGCCCGGCGCCGTGATTGTTGTCGGCCTGCTGTTGCCGGTTGGGTGGTTACAGGAAGCGGCGCCGCGCTCCGGTGTGGGCGGCTGGGTCACCGCCACCGTGCTCGGCGTGGTCTGGGCGTATCTGGTCCGGTTTGTCTCGGTGGCGTTGCAGTCGGTTCAAAGCGGCTATTCGCGCATCCCCGCCAGCTTCGACGACTCGGCGCGCATGCTCGGGACGGCCGGTTTCGCTCTGCTGGCGCGCGTCCACTGGCCGCTGCTGCGCCGCTCCACGGCGGCCGCGGCTTTGCTGGTGTTTGTCGATGTGATGAAGGAACTGCCGGCGACGCTGGTGCTGCGACCCTTCAATACCGACACGCTGGCGGTCGTGGCCTATCAGCTGGCTCGCGACGAGCGGCTTGGCGAGGCAGCGCTACCGTCCCTCGCTCTCGTGCTGGCCGGGCTGATTCCGGTGATGCTGCTGAGCCGGACGCTGCGCTCGCCTGCGCGCTGAAGCGTAGATTCACCTCAGCGGGTCAAAGCTCCTCGACCCACTCCGGGCGCGGGGACGCCGGTTTCGTGAACACCACCTCGCCGGTGGGTACGTGAACGACGCGAATCTCCTGGCCCGACGGTTTTGTAACGCTTTTAGCCGCCATCGTGACCGCCAGGGCGCGGTCGCTGAAAAAATACTGTTGGGATCCCGATATCGGCAGCAGCCGGCCAGTGATGAGATGGTTGCTCTCGACTCGAAAATCGGCAGATGTCATGGCGAACCCCTGTGCTTGTCTCTCTCTTGCTGTACTACTTGCGCTTGTGCTTGAAGCTGGACATACCATGGTAGGCCGGGCTTTCGATACCGCAACGAGCCTTGTGAAAGCCGGTCGTCACTGCTGTAACCAACTGCAATGGTGCGTTGCAACGCGTTAACCGCCGAGTCGGTTTTGTCTGTAGGACGGCGCCTATGCCAGCTGTAGGAATAGCGCGATAGCCGACTTTGCGCCCCCTCTGTTCCTCAGTTCAACCAATCGTCGTCAAGCTCGCGTTCCCGCCCGCAGCCGCCGTGTTGATGCTCAGGGAACGCTCCGTGACAAGCCGTTCCAACGGTACATCAGGTTCGCCCGGCTCCAGGCGCTCGACGGTGATGACGGGTCCATCGCGCTTCGCGAGCCGTTGCTGGGCATCGGCAAGTTCCTCCAGCAAGCCGTGCAGCAGGACACAGTCGTACGCAACTCCCGGACCCGACCAGTCGCGCGCCAGAGTAATGTGGCCCTGCACTTCAGCTGGCAGGCGCTGCAGTAAATCCCACGCATCGGACGGCCAGATGGCGCGGCTACCCACCGAGAGAACAGCCGCCAGCTGCACGAGCCGGTCGGCATCGTTTCCCGCAAGACATAGCACATGCGCACGAGGAATGATGCTGTAGACGTTTCGCTCGCCCGTGGGTCCGGGCAATACCACCGACGCACCGGAGCGCGCCAGGCCAGCGAATCGAAGGCAAACGTCCGGCAACGATCCGAAGTCCGCGTTCTGGCCCGCAGCCCACTCCAGCAAGCTGCGCAGCGCACCCGTCGGAGTGCTCGGCAGGGCCGCGCTCGCTTCCGTTGGGCCCTGGACCGCGCGTGCGAGCACATCTTCCGGCCGTCTCGACAGCAGCCGGTAGAGGTAGAGCGGCCCGCCGGCCTTGGGGCCTGTGCCCGACAGCCCCTCGCCACCGAAAGGCTGCACCCCAACCACAGCGCCGACCATGTTGCGGTTGACGTAGATATTGCCCGCGTGCGCCGCATCCACGACGCGCGCAATCGTTTCATCGATCCGGGTATGCAGGCCCATCGTCAAGCCATAGCCGGTGGCGTTGATCTGGCCGACCAGCGCATCGAGTTCTTCCCGCTTGAACCGGACGAAGTGAAGTACCGGGCCGAACACTTCGCGCTGAAGCTGCGAGATGCTGCCGATCTCGATCAGCGTGGGCAGCACGAAAGTGCCGTTGTGCAAAGGTTCTTCGTTGTGACCGGCAACCTGATGCACGCGACAACCTTTGGCACGTGACTCCTGGATGTGCCGGTCGATGTTGGCCTTGGCCTCGCTGTCGATGACAGGGCCGACGTCCGTCGCCAGGAGCGTGGGGTTTCCCACGGACAGTTGCGCCATCGCACCCAGCAGCATGTCGAGGACCCGATCTGCGGCTTCCTCCTGCACACACAGCACCCGCAGTGCGGAGCAACGCTGACCCGCGCTGTCGAAGGCCGATACCAGTACATCGGTGACCACCTGTTCCACCAGAGCCGAGGAGTCCACGATCATGGCATTCTGGCCGCCGGTTTCGGCAATCAGCGCAATGGCACGTCCAAAGTCGTTCACACGTCCGGCTACAGTGCCTTGCAGGATGCGGGCCACCTCGGTCGAGCCGGTGAAAACAACGCCCTTGACTCTAGCATCGGCGACCAGGCGTGCGCCGACCACCGAGCCGCGCCCAGGCAGCAGCTGGATGGCGGAGCGCGGAATTCCGGCCTCCCACAAAACCCGAACCGCTTCTGCGGCGATCAGCGGGGTTTGTTCCGCGGGTTTTGCCAGCACCACATTGCCGGCCGCCAGTGCCGCGGAAAGTTGACCCACGAATATGGCGAGAGGAAAGTTCCAGGGGCTGATGCACACGACCGGCCCGAGCGGCACGTGCGTGTCGTTGTCGAATTTCTCTCTGACCTCGACAGCGTAGTAGCGCAGAAAGTCGACTGCTTCCCGCACCTCTGCGATGGCGTTGGATGCCGTCTTGCCGGCTTCCCGCATCAAGACACTCATCAAACGCGGCATGTCGTCTTCCATGCGCTCGGCCGCTGCCTCCAGCAGCCGGGCCCGCGTTGACGGTGCGGTAGCCGCCCACTCCAGGGCGCCTCGCTGCGCGTGCGCAAGGGCGATTTCAATTTCGCCGGCAGTTGCTTCGCGGACGCGCCCAACCTTGTCGCGGCTGTCTGCCGGATTCAGGACCGGTGTCGGTTCGCCAGGTGGCGAGTCTTCGCCCAGCATGGGTTCGGCCAGCCACGACTCTTGTGCCGCGCTGTCGAATGACGCAGCCAGCTGCCGCAGCTGCGCTTCATTGGTGAGATCGAGGCCGCGCGAGTTGTGGCGCAAGGCGCCGTAAAGGTTGCGAGGCAGGGGAATCGCCGGGTGTGGCAGACCGATGTCGCCCTCCTTGCGGCCATAGTCTTCGATGATGTCGACAGGGTCGCGCACGAGAGTGTCGATGGAGAGCGCCGGGTCGGCGATCTGGTTCACGAAGGAAGTGTTGGCGCCGTTTTCCAGCAAGCGGCGCACCAGGTAAGCCAGCAAGGTTTCGTGGGTTCCGACCGGGGCGTAGATGCGGCAGGGACGGGCGAGCTTGCCTTGCGCTGCATCCCCCACTACCTGCTCGTACAGGGGTTCTCCCATGCCATGCAGGCACTGAAACTCGTATTGACCGGAGGTGTACTGCGCCGGGTCGGCCATCTCGTAAATGGCCGCGAGGGTGTGCGCGTTGTGCGTCGCGAACTGCGGATAGACCGCTTCTGGCGCGGCCAGGAGCTTTCTGGCGCAGGCCATGTAGGAGGCGTCGGTGTACGACTTGCGGGTGTACACCGGGTACCCGTCCTGTCCGTCCACTTGTGCGCGCTTGATCTCCGAATCCCAGTAGGCGCCCTTGACCAGGCGGATCATCAGGCGCCGTTCGCTGCGGCGGGCAACATCGATCACGTAGTCGATGACCAGCGGGCAGCGCTTCTGGTAGGCCTGCACCACGAACCCAAGACCGTTCCAGCCCTGAAGCTGGGGCTCGAAGGAGAGCTTCTCAAGGAGATCGAGAGATATCTCCAGGCGCTCGGCCTCCTCGGCATCGATGTTCAGGCCGATGTCGTAGCGCTTGGCAAGCGCGCATAACCGCACGAGCAAGGGGTAGAGTTCGCCCATGACCCTGGCGTACTGCGCGCGGCTGTATCGCGGGTGCAGCGCCGAGAGCTTGATGGAAATGCCGGGCCCCTGGTAAATCCCGCGGCCGGCGGACGCCTTGCCGATGGCATGGATCGCGGTCTCATAGTCACGCAGATAGTGTGCGGCGTGACCGGCTGTGAGCGCCGCCTCGCCGAGCATGTCGAACGAGTAGCAGAACCCTTGCTGTTCGCGTTCACGCGCGTTGTCGAGCGCTTCCGCGATGTGCTCGCCAGTGACGAATTGCTCCCCCATCATGCGCATGGCCATGTCCACGCCTTTGCGGATCAGGGGCTCGCCTCCCACGCTGACCAGCCGGCCGATGGCGGCGGAAAGGCCCGACTCGCTGTGCGTCGACACGAGCTTGCCCGTGAACAGCAGGCCCCAGGTCGCGGCATTCACGAACAGGGATTGACTTTTACCAAGGTGGCTTTGCCACTGTCCCTGCGCTATCTTGTCGCGAATCAGGCTGTCGCGGGTGGCCGCGTCGGGAATTCGCAGCAGCGCCTCCGCCAGGCACATCAGCGCTATGCCTTCCTGCGAGGACAGTGCGTACTCCTGAAGCAGGTTCTGCACGATGCCGGCCCGGCCGGAACTGGCCTTGCGCGCGCGCAGCGTGCTGGCTATCCGAATAGCAAGGGCTTGCGACCTGGCGGCAACGCTCTGTGAAAGGCGGGCGCCGGGGAGGAAAAGCTTGACCGCTTCGCTTTCAGGCAGACGCCAAGCCGCGGTGATCGCCTGACGAATCGGGGAAGCGGCCAGGGCCGCGGGTGAGAAAAACCGAGCCGAGGCAGGTGCTGGGGTCGAGTTCATGGGATATGACGTTCTGAAGCGTGGTCTGCTTCGTAGACCAGAATGGCCGCGGCGAGATCCTCCAATGCGGTCCCCACCGACTTGAACACGGTTTTGCCACCCACTGGGCGACTCCCGGGCGGCCGGGTACACAGCGATGCCAGCGTGCCCTGCACGTCGCTTGGCGCAAACACGCCCCTTGACATGGGGCCCAGCAGGTCGCCGCTCTTCTCCAGCGCTTCTTCGGTGTCGATGTAGATCCTGGCGCCGGCAAAGCACGCGTCATCGGCCTCCCGCATGCTGGGTGTGAAGCTGCCGATCAGATCCAGATGGCTGCCTTCGGCCAGCCATGCGCCTTGCACCACGGGTGCGGTCGCCAGCGTCGCGCAGCAGACGATGTCGGCTTGCGCCGCGGCAGCGTCGAGGGAAGCGGCGACGGCCGCCCGCACGCCCACAGACTGAAGCTCGCCCACCAATGCGCGTGCCTGTGACTCCGATCGGTCCCACACGGAAACCTCTTCAATGGGCAGCACTGCGCGGTACGCCTGCGGAATCAGCCGGCCGACGCGTCCAGCGCCGATCACAAGCAGGCGCGACGCATCCGGCCGGGCGATTCGCGATGCTGCCAGGGCCGACGCAGCAGCCGTGCGGCGCGACGTGATCTCGTTGCCATCGATCTGTGCAAGCGGTGCCCCGGTCGTGGCGTCGTACAGTAAATAGGTGGAGAACAGGCCCGGCAGGCCGCGCTGTGAGTTGGCGGGGAAGATATTGACCGTCTTCACACCCAGGTAGGTATCGTTCCAGGCCGGCATGATCAGCACTGTGCCTTCCGGCGCGTGCGACTGCGCGATCGAATGCACGTGCCGCTTCGGCACGACGCAACCTTCCACGAACATCGAGCGCAGAGCCTCGATCAGGCGGTCGAATGGCATGAGTTCGCGAGTGTGCTCGCTGCTGAAGATCTTCATTGGATCATTGCATTTGCAGCTGGCTGGAGTCGCAAGGGGATCTGGCGCCGTTTGATTCGGTGTTTGGTACCACCGACGGGAATCGAACCCATATCTAGCGCTTAGGAGGCGCTCGTTCTATCCATTGAACTACGGCGGCGACTGAGGCTGGCATTGTAAATGCCAGCCTCAGTCGCCGCCGTTCCGGCCGTATGTGGGCTCCCCCCATCCCGACCTTCCCCCTCCTCAAGGGGGAAGGGGAGGACTAACCGCGCGAAGCGCAGGGATGGCGAGGGGTTGCGGGCCTCATTTCGACAGCAGCCGCATCGCCTCTTCCAACCCCTTGATCGTCAACGGGTACATGCGGTGGTTCATCAATTGCTGGACGACGCTGATGCTCTGGCGGTACTGCCAGACGCCTTGGGGCTCGGGGTTGATCCAGGCGAACTTGGGGAAGGCATTGGTCAAGCGCTGCACCCACTCGGCGCCGGCTTCCTCGTTGTTGTACTCGACGCTGCCGCCGGGCTGGAGGATTTCGTAGGGGCTCATCGTCGCATCGCCGACGAAGATGAGTTTGTAATCCTTGTTGTACTTGCGGATGATGTCCCAGGTCGCGAACTTTTCGGAGAAGCGGCGCCGGTTGTTCTTCCACATGAAGTCGTAGACGCAGTTGTGAAAGTAGTAGAACTCCAGGTGCTTGAACTCCGCCTTGGCCGCCGAGAACATTTCCTCGACTCGATGGATGTGCTCGTCCATCGTGCCGCCGACGTCCATCAGCAGCAGGATCTTCACGTTGTTGTGGCGCTCGGGCACCATCTTGATGTCGAGCCAGCCGGCGTTGGCCGCCGTGGACTTGATGGTGTCGTCCAGGTCCAGCTCGTCGGCCGCGCCTTCCCGGGCGAACTTGCGCAGGCGGCGCAGCGCGATCTTGATGTTGCGGGTGCCCAGTTCCTGGCTGTCGTCGTAATCCTTGTAGGCGCGCTGGTCCCACACCTTCACCGCGCTCTTGTTGCGGCCCTTGTCCTGCCCGATGCGGATGCCCTGGGGGTTGACGCCGTAGGCGCCGAAAGGCGAGGTGCCGCCTGTCCCGATCCACTTGCTGCCGCCCTCGTGGCGCTCCTTCTGCTCTTCGAACCGCTTCTTGAGCGTCTCCATCAATTCGTCCCAACCCATCTTCTCGATCTTGGCCTTCTCCTCCGGGCTGAGCTCGAGCTCGAGGTTCTTGCGCAGCCACTCCAGCGGCACGTCCTTGGTGAAGTCGGCGATCATCTCCACGCCCTTGAAGTAGGCGGCGAAGGCGCGGTCGAACTTGTCGTAGTGCTTCTCGTCCTTGACCAGCGTGGTGCGCGACAGGTAGTAGAAATCGTCGATCTTGTAGCCGTCCTCGCTGCTCGGGCCGACCACGCCTTGCTTCAGGCCGTCCAGCAGCACAAGGTATTCCTTGACCGAAACGGGCAGCTTGGCGCTGCGCAGGGTGTAGAAGAAATCGATCAGCATGAGGACCTCGCTATTGCGCCCGCGGCCGGGTCGACAAGTACTGCAGCTGGACTTTCACTTCCGGCCATTCTCCGGCCGCCAGGCTGTACATCACCGTATCACGCACCGTGCCGTCGCGGCGTAAGGCATGGTGCCGCAGTACGCCGTCCTTCCTGGCGCCCAGGCGCTCGATCGCGCGCTGGCTCGCGTAGTTGAAGTTGTCGGTGCGCCAGCCCACCAGTTGGGCGCCGAGCGTTTCGAAGGCGTGCGTCATCAGCAGCAGCTTGCAACTGGTGTTCACATGACTGCGCTGCCAGCTCCCGCCGTACCAGGTGTAGCCAATCTCCAGGCGCTCGACCGCGGGCACGATGTCGTGATAGCGCGTGCTGCCGATGATGTTGCCGCTGGCCGCATCACGAACCACGAACGGCAGCATGTGGCCATCCGCCTGGCCCTGCAGTGCCGCGCCAATGTAGCCGATGGTTTCTTCAGGCGCGGGCACCGACGTGACGCGCAGGTTCCAGAGTTCACCATCCCGTGCCGCCGCTTCGAGGCCGGCCCTGTGGTCCGCTGTCATCGGTTCCAGGCGCAGCAGCGGAGCTTCGAGTATGCAAGGCTCAGGCTGGCGCATTACTCTTGCTTTTTGCGCGCGGCCCGCCAACGGCGCGCCAATTGCAGGCCGAGGCCACCGCTCAGGCCAGCCAGCAGGATGGCGCCGATGCTTGAGTTGCTATAGCCCGGATCAAAGAGGTCGAGCCCTAACGCCAGTCCCAGCCAGTAGCCCAGTAGCGCGCCGGCCAGGAAGCCAGCCGCGTCAGTCAAACCTTCAAGCAGCAATGGAAGCATGGAGTCGGCCCAGGAGTGTCGGTCTCAGCGATTGTGGCGCTGCATGAAAACCAGTTTTTCGAACAGCGTCACGTCCTGTTCGTTCTTCAGCAGCGCGCCCACCAACGGCGGGACCGCCACCTTGTCATCCTTGCTCTGCAGTGCGGCCAGCGGGATATCCTCGGCCACCAGCAGCTTGAGCCAGTCCAGCAACTCGCTGGTCGAAGGCTTCTTCTTCAAGCCCGGCAGGTTGCGCACGTCGTAGAAAGTCTTCATCGCGGCTGTGAGCAACTCTTTCTTCAGGCCGGGGAAGTGCACGTCGACGATCTGCTTCATGGTGTCGGCGTCGGGGAACTTGATGTAGTGGAAGAAGCAACGGCGCAGAAACGCGTCCGGCAGCTCCTTCTCGTTGTTCGACGTGATGAAGACCAGCGGCCGGTGGCGCGCCTTGACCAGTTCGCGCGTCTCGTACACATAAAATTCCATGCGGTCGAGTTCGCGCAGCAGGTCGTTGGGGAATTCGATGTCGGCCTTGTCGATCTCGTCGATCAGCAGCGCCACCGGTTGCTCCGCTGTGAAGGCCTGCCACAGCACGCCCTGGACGATGTAGTTGTGGATGTCCTTGACCTTCTCGTCGCCCAGTTGCGAATCGCGCAGGCGGCTCACCGCGTCGTATTCGTACAGGCCCTGGTGCGCCTTGGTGGTCGACTTGATGTGCCACTGCAACAGCGGGAGGTCGAGCGCCTGGGCCACCTCTTCC
>JBKJHN010000120.1:0-5973 GCA_046599015.1 Ramlibacter sp. | reverse complement strand
GCGAGGACGAACTTTTGGCGCAGACCGCTGCGGCCATCGCCCGCGGCGAAGTGGTGGGCTGGTTCCAGGGCCGCATGGAGTGGGGGCCGCGCGCGCTGGGCAACCGCTCAATCCTGGGCGACCCGCGTCGCGCCGACATGAAGGACATCCTCAACCTGAAGATCAAGCGGCGCGAATCGTTCCGGCCGTTCGCGCCTTCGGTGCTGCGGGAGGCGGTGCCCGATTGGTTCGAACTGGATGGCGACGTGCCCTTCATGATGCAGGTTTACCCGATCCGCGCGGAGAAGCGTTCGCTGATCCCGGCGGTGACGCATGTGGATGGCTCGGGGCGGCTGCAGACCGTGTCGGCGGCGACGAACCCGCGCTATCACCGGTTGATCTCCGCCTTTGCCGATCTCACGGGCGTGCCGATGGTGCTGAACACGTCGTTCAATGAGAACGAGCCGGTGGTCTGCACCCCCGCGCAGGCGCTGGATTGCTTTTTGCGCACGCAGATGGACATGCTGGTGATGGGGAGCCGGATCGTGCGGCGGACCGCACTCGCAAATGTTTGAACTGGCCAAAGTCGGCGGCTACCTGCTGTCGCCGCTGACGCTGGCTCTGGGATTGTGGTTGGCGGCGGGACTCTGCTACGCGTTGCGGCGACGCAGCTTGGCTGTCGGGCTGGCCTCCATCGCCTTTGTGGGCTTGTGGGTGGCTTCGACACCGTTGCTGGCGCAGGCGCTGCTTGGCAACCTGCAATCCCGCTATCCGGCAATGGCCGCGCAATCGGCACCTTCGGCCGATGCCATCGTCGTCCTGGGCGGCGCCTTGGCAGGCGCCTACCCGCCGCAGCGCCCGACTTACACCCTGGGCCCAAGCGCCAACAGGGTCTGGTTTGCGGCCGAACTCTATCGCGCTGGCAAAGCCAAGTGGGTGGTCGTGGCGGCCGGCAACCAGCCTGATGACGAGGGCGTCCAGGTGGAGGCCGAGGCCATTGCCGAAATGCTGGGCCTGATCGGCGTTCCAAAAACGGCCATTCGGCTAGAGGGCTCCAGCCGCACCACCTGGGAAAACGCGGCCAACGTGCGAAAGGTGCTTGAAAATTTGCGCGTCCGCCGGGTTTTGCTGGTGACCTCTGCCCAACATATGCCGCGGGCGGTTAAAACCTTTGCGAAGGTTTGGGGACCCGATGCGTCGGTTCAAATAGTGCCTATGTCTACAGATGTAATCGTCCTGGGCCACGGGACAGACCCAAAAATGTGGCTTCCGTCACTTGGAGCCCTTCAATCGGTATCAAAAGCCATCAAAGAGTTTGCAGGTCTCGCCGCGCTGGGTATCATGTGAAAGTTCACACCTTGTCACATGTCACTGCGCGTCTCGGTCATTACTGCCGTCCTGAACCGTGCCCCGACGCTCGATGCTGCGTTACGTTCGGTCCACGCCCAGACCTGCGCTGACGTCGAGCACATCGTCATCGACGGCGGGTCCACCGACGGCACGCTCGCGCTTCTCGACCAGCACAAGTCCGGCATTGCCAAGCTGGTGTCCGAACCCGACGCCGGGCTGTACGACGCGCTGAACAAGGGAATCCGCCACGCCTCGGGCGACATCATCGGTTTCATGCACGCGGATGACGAATTCGCTTCGCCCCACGCGCTGGCGCGCATCGTCGAGGCCTTTCGCGACCCCGCCGTCGAAGCGGTGTACGGCGACCTGGTTTATGTCAAGCAAGCCGACGTATCGCGCGTGGTGCGCTACTGGCGCGCGGGGCACTACCAGCGCAACCTGCTGATGCAAGGCTGGATGCCGCCGCACCCCACCTTTTACGTGCGTGCCGATGTTTATTCGCGCTTCGGTGGCTTCGACACCCGCTTCCGGCTGGCGGCGGATTACGAGAACATGCTGCGCATCCTGTGGGGCGGGGGCGTGCAGGTGGCGTACATCCCCGAGGTGCTGGTGCGCATGCGCATGGGCGGCATGAGCAACAAGTCGTTGCTGAACATTCTGCGCAAGTCGCGAGAAGACTACGCGGCCATGCGGCAAAATGGGATCGGCGGCTTTCAGGCATTGTTCTTGAAGAACATCATGAAACTGCCGCAGTTTGTCTACAAGGCAGCAGCCGCACATTGAGCGGCGTGCAAGCCGGGGTGCCGGATGTATTCAAAACACTAAGGGACGTATCGTGTCATCCTTCTATCGGAGCGCTGGGGTACTGGGGGCTGCGCTGTTGGCGTGCAGCCTGTGCTTTGCCCAGGCGACGGCGCCGTTCGTTCCCGGGCCCGCCACCGCCGTTTCACCGGCCAACATCAGCCTGGCGCTGCCCACCAACATGGGCAAGGACTATCGGGTCGGCCCCAACGACCTGATGGACGTCGAGATCTTCGAGCTTGAAAACTTCAAGCGCACCGTCCGCGTCAATGCGGCGGGCGCAATTTCGCTGCCCCTGATCGGCCAGGTGGTGGTGGCCGGCATGACATCGCAGGAACTCGAGGAGCACATCGCGGCCCGCTACAAGGAAAAATACCTGCAAAACCCGCAGGTCTCGATTTTCATCAAGGAATTCACCACCGAGCGGATCACCGTGGAAGGCGCGGTGGCGCGGCCGGGCATGTTCCCGCTCACAGGCCAGATCACGCTGCTGCGCGCGCTGGCGCTGGCTGGCGGCTTTGGCTCGATAGCCAATACCTCCGAGGTGATGCTGTATCGCGTCAACGCGCAGCGGGTGCGTGAAGTGGCGGTGTACGACGTGGAAAAAATTCGTGCGGGCAAGAGCGACGACCCCGTCATCCGAGGCGACGACCTGATCGTGGTGCAGCGCGACAGCACCCGAGTTCTTTTGAAGGACTCGCTGTTCCGTGACATCATCGACTCGGTCAACCCGTTTACATCCATCGTGCCGCGCTAGCCTGTTGACGCCGACCGTCCGCTTCACATTGCCGGGCCCGCACGCTGGCTCCATCTGACCCCTTCATGGCCCCTGAAAACCTCCCCGCCCACCTGACCCATCGCGCCGAGCACGATCTGGCGCTGCGCCAGCCGTATTTGCTGCAGACCAGCCTGGAGCGCCATGCCGACGACGAAGACGACGCAAGTGCCTTGACGCTGAGCGATTTGCTCGGCATGGTGCTCAAGCACAAATGGACCTTGCTGCTGGTGATCGTCTTTTCCGTCGCTGCTTCCGGGATCAACACGTTTCTGCTGAAGCCCACTTACCGGGCGACCACGGTGCTGCAGATCGACCGCGCTGCAGCCCGGGTCGTGGACTTCAAGGGCGGGGGGGACCCGGACCAGGCTTCGGTCGACGAATATATGGGGCTCAAGACCCAGTACGAGCTGCTGCGCAGCCGGTCGCTGGCCGAGCGAGTGATCGACGAACTCAATCTCGACCGGTCCAAGGCGGCCAGTGCGTTGCCGGGGACGGCGGCGTCCGCCTCTGCCGCCGAAAGCGTGGCCCAGCCAGCAGTTGCCGGCACGTCGAGTGCAGCTAACGGCTACATCGACCGGATTCTTTCCGGCTATCGCAAGCTGTCCACGCCGGCCACCACCGATCCGGAGATCCTCGGGCGCGAGGCGGTCGTGGGCGCATTTCTGGGCGCCCTGGCCGTGGAGCCGGTGCAGAACTCGCGCCTGGTGCGGCTGTCCGTGGACAACGTGGACCCGGCGCTGGCGGCCAGGATCGTCAATGCCACGGCGCAGACCTTTGTCTCGCTGGGGCAGGAGAGGCGTATCGAATCCTCCTCCTACGCCAAGACCTTCCTGGAAGACCAGATCAAGCAGATGAAGGTGAAGCTGGAGGACTCTGAGCGCAAGTTGAATCAGTACGCCCAGCAAAAGCAGATCCTGACGCTGGACGACAAGACCAGCGCCATCAACCAGACCTACGTCGACTATGCTGCCGCGCTTTCAAGGGCCGAACAGGAGCGCATCAAGGCCGAGGCGCTGTTCAACGAAGTCAAGGCCAACCCGGAGCGCGCCGCCCAGTCGCTGGACAACAAGACGGTGCAGACCTACAAGGAGCAAAAGGCCAAGCTGGAGCTGGAGTACCAGCAGAACCTGCGCATCTACAAACCCGATTTCCCCAAGATGCAGCAGATTCGCGCGCAGATCGACCAGGTCGAGGCGCAGGTCAAAGCCGAAATGGCGACAGTGGGCAGCGTCATCAAGGCGCAGTACGACACCGCGCTGGCGCAGGAGTCATTGCTGCGCCAGCGGCTCGGATCGACACGCAAGGAAGTACTGGCCACGCAGGACAACAGCATCGACCTGAACCTGCTCAAACGCGAGGTGGACACCAACCGGCAGCTCTACGACAGCCTGCTCGAAAGGCTGAAGCAGGTCGGCATCTCGAGCAACCTGACCACCAACAACATCTCCATCGTGGACGCCGCGGCCCCACCGCTGTTCCCGTACAAGCCCAACCTGCAGGCCAATTTGCTGGCGGGCCTGGGCATCGGACTGTTCCTGGGCCTGTGCCTGGTGTTCCTGCTGGAGTACCTGGACGACTCGATCCGCTTCCCTGACATGGTGGAGCGAGTGTTGGGCGTGCCGCTCATGGGCGTGGTTCCGGTGGCCGAAAAGAAGCCCAGTGAGAGCGGAACCATCGCTTTCAATGTGCACACCGATCCCCGCTCGGGCATGGCGGAAGCCTACCGTTCGGTGCGCACGGCCTTGCAGTTCTCCACCTCGCACGGCGCGCCGCGCCGGCTTCTGGTCACCAGCACGACCAAGGCCGAGGGCAAAAGCACCACGGCGCTGGCGCTGGCCATCAACTTTGCGCAAATGGGTCACCAGGTGCTGCTGGTGGACGCCGACATGCGCAACCCCTCGCTTCACAAGATGCTGAACATCCCCAACGAGCTCGGCCTGTCCAACCTGCTGTCGGACGACGCGCGCGGCGAGACTTTGATCCAACCCACGGTGGTGCCGAACCTGTCCGTTCTGACGGCGGGCCCGACACCGCCGAACCCGGTGGATCTGCTGATGGGGCCAAAGCTCATGACCCTGCTGGACAAAGCCGGCGATGTGGGCATCAGCCATGTGATCGTCGACGGGCCGCCGGTGCTGGGCATCGCCGACTCGATCGTCCTGGGAAACCAGATCCAGGACATGCTGTTCATCGTGCGGGCCGGCCGCACCCGCAAGGCGCAGATCCGCGACGCCTTGCGCCGCTTGCGGCTCTCCGGCGTGACGCCGCGGGGCGCGGTACTGACGTTTGCACCGGCACGCGCGTTGCAGGGGTACGGCGCTTACTACGGCTACGGCGCCGAGCCGCAAGCCGGCCCCGCGCTCTCCAACCGATCGTCCTGAGCGGGATCGGTCCCACCCCATGGCACTCGATCCGGCCGCCCAGCGCAGTGCGATCGAAGCCGCTCTGACCGATTACCACCGCGCACCCGGCAAGTACGCACGCAGCAGCCGGCAGCCGGCGGTGCTGTTCGCTTCGATCACGCAGGTGCTGCAGCTCGCCAGCGGCCGGGCGCCGAACGGGGAAGCCGCCGAGCCGCCGTCGGCTGCGATACAGCGCGCTGCGGGTTTCTTTATCCGCTCGGTGATGTTGTCGCCCGACGCGGACCATTACGCCCTATTGGGGCTGGACCGCGAAGCCACCGCCGCCGCCGCGAAGGAACGCTACCGGCTGATGATGCGGCTGATGCATCCCGACTTCTCGGGTACCCCCAACCAGGCAGACTGGCCGGCGGACGCCGCAACGCGCGTAAATCAGGCGTACGAGGTCTTGTCGTCGCCTGCACTGCGGCGCAGCTACGGGGACCGGCTCGATCCACCTGCCGCCGCCAGGCCCGCCCCTACCGCGGACAGTGGCCGTGCGATGGCTGCGCTCAAGGCCGGCCAGCAGGCCCGCGCTGCGGTCGAGGACCCACGCCGAGGCCTGAAGCGGCTGGCTGCCGCATTTGGAATCGCCGGTGCGCTCGCCGTGGTTGCGATGGCCTTCACCGGAGGTTCCAGTGACAAGGAGCACCTGGTGCAACGGGA
>JBKJHN010000016.1:0-46206 GCA_046599015.1 Ramlibacter sp. | reverse complement strand
CTGGACCGCGACGGCACCATCAACGCCGACAGCGATGAATTCATCAAGTCGCCGGAAGAGTGGATGCCATTGCCCGGTGCGCTGGAAGCCATCGCGCGGCTCAATCACGCTGGCTGGCACACGGTGATCGCTTCCAACCAGTCTGGACTCGGGCGCGGCTTGTTCGATGTCGCGTCGCTCAACGCCATGCACGCCAAGATGCACAAGATGCTGGCGGCGCAAGGCGGGCGCATCGACGCGGTGTTCTATTGCCCGCACAGCCCCGACGAGGGCTGCCAGTGCCGCAAGCCCCTGCCCGGATTGTTCGAGCAGATAGGGGACCGCTTTGGCGTCGACCTGAAGGGCACGCCTGCCGTGGGCGATGGCCTGCGCGATTTGCAGGCCGGCGCGTCGGCAGGGTGCGAGCCGCACCTCGTCCTCACCGGCAAGGGCGCCGAGTTCCGCGACCGGCCGTTGCCCGAGACCTATCCGCTGGGCACCCTGGTCCACGAAGACCTCGGCGCGTTTGCCGACTACCTCATCGCCCGTCAAGCGGCCGCCAAGGCCGGCGGCTGAGAGCACGCTGGGCATGGCCTTCATCCCTTCGGTCGTTCACGCCGTCTGGGCGCTGGTCACGGTGATCCCCTGGGGCATCGTCATGGTCACCGCATCGCTGTGGAGCAATGGCATCCAGATGTGGTGGCTGGCCGTCCGCTGGCCTATGTTTTCAAGCGGGAGCTGATCTTACATCTGACTTCGGCCAACAAACGCGCGGCAGCCGCTAAACTCACGGCCCATGCATCGGCTGCTGCAGCTCACCCTCGATTTTTTCGATTCCCCGCCACCCGCGCCACCCCCGGACGCCGAGCCGAATCCACCGTCTGCCGGCAAACCAAGAGACAAAGCGCCGCCCACTGTCGCCGCGGTGTACCCCGGGGAGCAGCGGCTGGACCAGATCCTGCAGCCAGCGGCCTTCCGCCATCCGCGCGCCAACCGCGAAGCGATACTGGGCGACTCGGTCGTGGCGTTCGAATTCAAGCGGGGCAAGCGCCGCAACATCGGGTTTCTTATCGGCCCGGACGGACTGACAGTCAGCGCGCCGAAGTGGGTGCCGCTGTACGAAGTCGACGCAGCCGTCAGAAGCAAGACACCCTGGATTCTGAAGAAACTCGACGATGCGCACCAACGGCAGCGCCGCGTCGAGTCGGCGCGAATCGAATGGCAGGACGGCGCGACGTTTCCTTTCCTGGGCGAGCAGGTCATCGTGGTGCTCGATCCGCGGCATGCGTTCGACGAGATCGGCGCGGTGCTCAACACCAGCGGCGATGCCTTGCCGGGCATGCCGCGGCACACGCTGCACGTGGGGCTGGCCAACAATGCCGATCCAACCCAGATCCGCGATGCGGTGCAGGCCTGGCTGATGCGGCAAGCCAAACGCCTGTTCACCGAGCGGCTCGATCATTTCGCGCCGCTGCTGAAGGTGCAATGGCGCAAGGTGGTCCTGAGCAATGCCGGAACCCGTTGGGGCACGGCCCACTCGGACGGCGTGATCCGCCTGAACTGGCGCCTGATCCACTTCCGGCTGCCGGTGATCGACTATGTGGTGGCACATGAACTCAGCCACCTGCGCGTCATGGATCACAGTCCGCGGTTCTGGGAGACGGTGCGTACGGTGGTCCCGGACTGCGCGCATCTGCGCCGGCAACTCAGGGAGCAAGCTTTGCCGCCCTGGTGAAGGCGCGCTGGGCGAGCGACAACCTTCGCTAGACCGCGGCGAAGCGCCAGATCCCGTCGTCACCGCGCTGGCGGCGCAACTTGCCGGCGAACCACAGCGCGTGCAGGTGCGCCACCGATTCGCCCATGGCGAAGGTGGTCTGGTGAATGTCGAGCTTGCGCTTGAAGATCACGGGCAGCACATCGGCCGCCGACTGCGGTGCGCTTTCGCAGACCTGCGCCACTTCGGCCAGCCGGTCGTGGTGGTGCTCGTGCAATTGCCGAATGCGCTCGTGCAGGCCGCGAAACGGCTTGCCGTGCGAGGGCAGCGTCAGCGTGTCCTCGGGCAGACCCGTGAACTTGTCGATGGAATCCAGGAATGACTTGAGGGGATTGGATTCCGGCTCCACGTCGTAGACACTGACGTTGGTCGAAATCCGCGGCAGCATCATGTCGCCTGAAATCAGCACCTGCAGCGGCTCGCAATACAGCGCGATGTGTTCGGGCGCGTGGCCGAATCCGCTGATGCAGCGCCAGTCGTTCGCGCCGATACGCAGCGTGTCGCCGTCCTGCATGCGGCGGAACCTGAGTGGAACGCTGGGCACCAGGCTCGGGTAATAGCTGGCCCGCCCTCGAATTTTCTCGAGCGATTCGGGATCCGTGAGGCCGTGCGAGGCGAAGAAATTGGCCGCACCGGCGCCGCCGAAACCGGTGGTGCTTTGCGAGGCCATCCGCGCCGCGTTGAAGTCGGTCGCGCTGATCCACAGCGGCGCCTGCCAGCGCTCGCACAGCCAGTGGGCCAGTCCGATGTGGTCCGGGTGCATGTGCGTCACGATCACCCGCAGGATCGGCAGGCCCTCCAGCTGGGTTGCAAAGATCTGCTCCCACTGCGCTTTGGCCTCGTCGCGGCTGATGCAGGTGTCCACCACGGTCCAGCCCTGGACCCTGGTCGCGCCATCGGGGCTGTCCATCTCATCGCGCAACAACCACAAATTAATATGGTCCAGCGCAAACGGCAATGCCATGCGGATCCACTTCACGCCGGGCGCCACTTCCATGGCTTCACCCTGCCCAGGCATGGCCTCACCGAACGGGTAATCCAGCAGTTGTTCCAGGGCATTCATAGGTGGGCGTTGTGGTCGTTGAGGATTGACGTTGACGTAAACGTCATATGTAATCCCCATTGTAGGGACGAGCGGATGCCCGCACTGTCTCCCCCGTGTACACGCGAACTTTTATCTGCTATGGCCACCACGACTTACACGATCAGCGACCTGGCGAAGGAGTTCGACCTCACAACCCGGGCCATGCGCTTCTACGAAGACATGGGGCTGCTGCGACCGGAGCGCGCGGGGCCGGCTGGGCGCAATCGCGTCTACACCGCCCGCGACCGCACCCGCCTGAAACTGACGCTGCGTGCCAAGCGGCTGGGCCTCTCGCTGACCGAGGCGAGGGAGATCATCGACATGTACGACAGCCCGCGCGACACCGGGCCGCAGCTGAAGAAGTTCCTGGCCGTGCTGGCGCAGCACCGCAAGCAGCTCGAGGAGCAGATGGCCGACCTGCAGGCCAACCTGGAGGAAGTCAAGGCGCACGAGCGAGAGGCGCGGGCCTTGCTGGCACGGGCCGACAAGCCGAGGCAGCCGGCATAATTGACGTTTACGTAACGTCAACTCAAGGAGCCGCCGATGGCCGTCCCGCGATTCGAGCCGCAAGACCCGGACTACGCTGCTCGCGTGCGGGCCAGCTTCGAGCGGCAAGGCGCCATGGCTACCATTGGCGCCGCTCTCGTTTCGGTTGAGGCGGGCGGAGTCACCATCGAGCTGCCATGGGCCCAGGCGCTTACGCAGCAGCATGGCTTTCTGCACGCCGGCATTGTGGCCACCGCGCTCGATTCGGCCTGTGGTTATGCCGGCTCCAGCCTGATGCCGGCCGAAGCCGCCGTGTTGACCATCGAATACAAGATCAACCTGCTGGCGCCTGCCAGGGGGCAGCGCTTTCGCATGGAGGGTGTGGTTCTCAAGCCGGGCCGCACCATCACCGTGGCTGAAGGCCGGGCCTACGCGATCGACGACGGCCGGGAGAAACTGGTCGCCACCATGAACGCCACGCTCATGGCCGTGTTCGGCCGTGAGGGTATCCGGCACTGAAACCGCATTCCAGGAGAATATTCATGAACCTGCCAGGTTTGGATTTCCAGCTCGGCGAAGACATCGACGCGCTGCGTGACGCCGTGAGCGAATTCGCGCAGTCGGAGATAGCTCCACGGGCGGCCGAGATCGACCGCAGCGACCAGTTCCCGATGGATCTCTGGCGCAAGATGGGCGAAGTCGGCGTGCTCGGGATCACCGTGCCGGAGGAATACGGCGGCGCCAACATGGGCTACCTTGCCCACATGATCGCGATGGAGGAAATCTCCCGTGCCTCGGCTTCGGTGGGCCTGTCGTACGGGGCGCACAGCAACCTGTGCGTCAACCAGATCAAGCGCAACGGCAGCGAGGAGCAAAAGCGCAAGTACTTGCCCAAGCTGATCTCCGGGGAGCATGTCGGGGCGCTCGCGATGAGCGAGTCCGGCGCCGGCAGCGACGTGCTCTCGATGAAGCTCAAGGCGGAGGACAAGGGTGGCTATTACCTCCTCAACGGCAGCAAGTTCTGGATCACCAACGGCCCCGATGCCGACACCCTGGTGGTGTACGCCAAGACCGAGCCGGAACTTGGCGCCCGCGGCGTCACGGCGTTCCTCATTGAAAAGAGCATGAAGGGTTTTTCCATCGCGCAAAAGCTGGACAAGCTAGGGATGCGCGGCTCGCACACCGGGGAGCTGGTGTTCCAGGACGTGGAGGTTCCGGCCGCCAACGTCCTGGGCAATCTCAACGGCGGCGCCAAAGTGCTGATGAGTGGCCTGGATTACGAGCGTGCGGTGCTCGCCGCCGGTCCCATCGGCATCATGCAGGCCGTGATGGACAACGTGGTGCCCTACATCCATGACCGCAAGCAGTTCGGCCAGAGCATCGGCGAATTTCAGCTGGTCCAGGGCAAGGTCGCCGACATGTACACCGTGCTGCAGGCCGCCCGGGCGTTCTGCTACACGGTGGGCAAGAACCTGGACCTGCTGGGCGCCGGGCACGTGCGCCAGGTGCGCAAGGATTGCGCCTCCGTCATCTTGTGGTGCGCCGAGAAGGCCACCTGGATGGCGGGTGAAGGCATCCAGATCTTCGGCGGCAACGGCTACATCAACGACTACCCGCTCGGGCGGCTCTGGCGCGACGCCAAGCTGTACGAAATCGGCGCCGGCACCAGTGAGATTCGCCGCATGCTGATTGGGCGCGAGCTGTTTGCCGACACTTGTTGATGGGAGTGAATGCGATGAGTCTTGATCCTGTTGTTGGTTTTTTTGTGGTGGGCGTGGTGGCCGGGCTGCTGCGCTCAGACCTCAAGTTGTCGGGCGGCTTGTCAGACACGCTCAGCATCTACCTGCTGATAGCGATTGGTTTGAAGGGCGGTATTGAGCTGTCCAATGTGCAGGTGGGCTCACTGGCGCTGCCCGTTGCCGTGGTGGTGCTGGTCAGTATTGGCGCACCACTGCTGGCCTTTCCGGTGCTGCAACGTTTTGGCAGATTGCCGCGGCCGGACGCGGCATCCATCGCCGCGCACTATGGCTCGGTGTCGGTAGTGACCTTCGCGGTGGGGGCCTCATACCTGACGCGCCAAAACATCGCCTATGAGGGTTACATGTCCGTATTTTTGGTGTTCCTGGAGTTCCCGGCCCTGATCATGGGCGTGCTGCTGGCCAAGGGTGTCAACCGCGACACCAATTGGCGCTTGCTGGCCCATGAGGTGCTGACGGGCAAGGCCATCGTGCTGCTGGTGGGCGCGCTGCTGATTGGCAACCTGTGGGGCGCCGAGTCGCTGCAGTCGTTAAGCAAGTTTTACGGGGACTTGTTCAAGGGTCTTCTGTCCCTGTTTCTATTGGGCATGGGCATTGTGACGGCCTCGCGCCTGGGGGATCTGCGCCGGGCCGGAGTGTTCCTGGTGGGCTTTGGCATTGTGATGCCGATTGTCTCGGCCAGCGTGGGCGTGCTGACCGGTTGGGGGATCGGGCTGTCACTGGGGGGCACCACCTTGCTGGCGGTGCTGTACGCCAGTGCCTCCTACATCGCCGCGCCGGCGGCCATGCGCATTGCGATTCCTGAAGCCAACCCCGGCCTGTCAATGGGTGCAGCGCTGGGCGTGACCTTTCCGTTCAACATTCTGCTGGGCGTGCCGCTGTACCATCAGATGACGATGCTGGTGTACCGCAGCGGCACCTGATCAGGGGAAAACAATGATTCTTAATCCAACCAAACTGGTGGTACTTGTCTGCGAAGAGGCAATGGAGTCCAGCGTTGCGCCTGATTTGATGGCTGCCGGAGCCAAGGGCTACACGGTGTGTGAAGCGCGCGGACTGGGTACCCGTGGCGTACGTGATGCACGCTGGCTGCTGTCGTCCAATGTGCGCATTGAAATCCTGTGCCAGGAGGATGTGGCGCAGCGACTCGTGGACATGCTCGCGGCTAAGTATTCCGAGAACTTCGGGCTGGTGGTTTATGTGCAGGATGCGCAGACCATTCGAGGCAACAAGTTCTGAAAAAAGGCGACACAGCCAGCGCTTGGGCGAGTCCTGATCACTGTCCAGGCAGATGCCATCGCGATCTATGATCACCGACGATGCAGACACTACTGAAAAACAACCGCGCCTGGGCCGCCCGCATGGAGTTGCAGCGCCCGGGGTTCTTTAGCCAACTGGCCAGGCAGCAAAGCCCCAGATTCCTGTGGATTGGCTGCTCTGACAGCCGGGTGCCGGCCAACGAGATCACCGGCCTCGATCCCGGCGAAATTTTTGTTCACCGCAATATCGCCAACGTGGTGGTGCATTCTGATTTGAACGCGCTGTCGGTCATCCAGTTCGCCGTGGACCATCTCAAGGTGGAGCACATCATGGTGGTTGGTCATTACGGCTGTGGCGGTGTGCTGGCGGCACTGCGGGGCACCCGCGTCGGTCTGGCCGACAACTGGCTGCGCCATGTGTCAGACGTGAAGCTGCGCCATCGCAAGCGTCTGGATCACTTGAGCGTGCCCGAGCAGGAAGATGCCTTGTGCGAAATGAACGTCATCGAGCAAGTCGGCAATGTGGCTTTGAGCAACGTGTTGCAGGATGCCTGGAGCCGGGGTCAAAAGGTCGCGGTGCATGGTTGGTGCTACGGCCTCAAGGACGGCCTGGTGAAAGATTTGGGCGTTAGCATGCAGGGCAGCCATGAAGTCGTGGATGTGTTTCGCAATGCGCTCAAACGCTACCCGCGTGGCTCCGTTGTATAACATTTGCCGGTGAGACCGTATGTTTCCCCAGCGTCTTGACTCCCCGCTGGCCTACGACATCGCCAAGGCCATGATGGATGGCTTCAACCGCCATTACCGGCTGTTTCGCACCGAGTCCGCACGGGCCAAGCACCGCTTCGAGACCGGCGACTGGCACGGCCAGCAGCGAGCGCAGCGCGACCGCATCGAGTTCTATGACCTGCGCGTCAAGGAGGCCACGGCCCGCCTCGAGAAGGAATTCAGGGCGCATGAGCAGCCGATGGATGTCTGGCAGCAGGTGAAGTTGCATTACATCGGCCTGCTGGTGGATCATCACCAGCCCGAGCTGGCGGAAACCTTCTTCAACTCGGTCACCACCAAGATCCTGCACCGCACGCATTTCCACAACGACTTCATTTTCGTGCGGCCGGCCGTCAGCACCGAATACATCGAGAACGACGAGCCTGCGGCCATGCCGACGTACCGCTCCTATTACCCCACACGCGAAAGCCTGGCCGACACGATGGTCCGGCTCGTCGGCAACTTCCATCTTCAGCGCCCGTTCGAGGACCTGCAGCGCGATTGCGGCTATGTGGTGCAGGCGATCAGCACCAGGCTGCACCAGGTCAAGCTGCGCGCCAACTTCCAGATCCAGGTCTTGTCCTCGCTGTTCTTTCGCAACAAGGGCGCGTACGTGGTGGGCAAGATCATCAACGGCTTCAGCGAGGTGCCGTTCGCCCTGCCGATCCTGCACAAAAAGAGCGGGAACCTCGCGATCGACGCCTGCCTGTTCGGTGAGGACGACATGCAGGGGCTGTTCAGCTTTGCCCGCGCCTACTTCATGGTGGACATGGAAATCCCGTCCGCCTACGTGCAGTTCCTGCGGTCGCTGATGCCGCGCAAGCCGCGCAACGAGATCTATAACGCCCTGGGTCTGGCCAAGCAGGGCAAGACCCTGTTCTACCGCGACTTCCTCTATCACCTGAAGCATTCGAGCGACAAGTTCCGCATCGCGCCGGGCATCAAGGGGATGGTGATGCTGGTGTTCGACCTGCCGTCATTCCCCTATGTGTTCAAGCTGATCAAGGATTATTTCCCGCCGCAGAAGGACACCACCCGCGAGAAGATCAAGGGCAAGTACCTGCTGGTCAAGCAGCACGACCGGGTCGGGCGGATGGCCGACTCGCTGGAGTACAGCGAAGTCGCGTTCGCCCGCGAACGCTTCGAAGATGAGCTGATCGAGGAGATCCGCAAATTCGCGCCCACCCAGCTGGAGATCTCCGATCGGGACGGCGATGGCCTCGAGGAGGTGATCATCAAGCACCTGTATATCGAGCGGCGGATGATTCCGCTCAATATCTACCTGCAGGAAGCCCTGGACGCCGGCCAGGCGGCGGGAACGGACACCCTGGCGGCGGAGCACGCGCGCGATCAGATCCAGGGCGCTGTCATCGAGTACGGCAACGCGATCAAGGACCTGGTGGCCGCCAACATCTTCCCCGGCGACATGCTCTGGAAGAATTTCGGCGTCACCCGCAACGGCAAGGTCGTGTTCTACGACTACGACGAGATCGAAT
The DNA here is from genome assembly GCA_046599015.1 of Ramlibacter sp. Lineage (GTDB taxonomy): Bacteria > Pseudomonadota > Gammaproteobacteria > Burkholderiales > Burkholderiaceae_C > Ramlibacter. The sequence goes on along the minus strand of JBKJHN010000016.1, from coordinate 37,603 downwards.
ACATCACGGATTGCAACTTCCGCCAGGTGCCGCAGGCGCGCAACGAGGAAGATGAGATGTCCGGCGAGGTCTGGTACTCGGTGGGCGCGCACGACGTGTTCCCGGAGACCTTCGGGCCGTTCCTGCTCGGCAACCCGGCGGTCCGCGAGGTCTTCATGAAGCATCATGCCGACTTGCTGGAAGCGTCCTTCTGGCAAGGGCACAAGGAACGGATCGAGGCCGGCCATGTGCATGACGTGTTTCCGTATGAACGAGACAAGCGCTTTGCCCGGCGGCATGCGCCGCCCGCTGAATGAATGCCAGGGACGCGTGGGAATTCGCCAGCTTCATCGTCACGACGCTGGGTTTGCCGTTTGCGATCATCCTGTTCGTCTGGCAGGAGCGCAAGGAGCGCGACAATGAAGAAGAAGAGGCGTATCAGCTGCTCTCCGATGCGTATAACGATTTTCTCAAGGTCGTGCTCGACCATCCCGACCTTCACCTGCGGGCCAACGACCCGCTGCCCCACCCCACGGCGGAGCAGAAAGAGCGCATGCTGGTGATTTTCGACATGCTGACGTCCCTGTTCGAGCGCGCCTACTTGGTGGCCTACAAGCCCGACATGAGCGAGGCCGAGGCCCGCCGCTGGAACAGTTGGGACGACTACATGCATGAATGGTGCGGTCGTGAAGATTTTCGCGACGCCCTGCCGCTGCTGTTGCGCGGCGAGGATCCCGAGTTTCAGAATTACCTGCGCCGCACCGCCGAAGCGGAGCGCGGCGCCTTTGTTCAATCGAGCTGAAAGGAGTTTCAAATGTCCGAGTCCATCGTCATTGCCGGCGCCGCGCGCACCCCCATGGGTGCGTTCCAGGGCGACTTCTCGACATTGGCCGCCCACGACCTGGGTGGGGCCGCCATCCGCGCCGCGGTCGAGCGCGCCGGGGTGCCCGGCGACGCGGTCGGCGAAGTGCTGTTCGGCAATTGCCTGATGGCCGGCCAGGGTCAGGCGCCGGCACGCCAGGCGGCTTTCAAGGGCGGCTTGCCCAAGAGCGCCGGCGCGGTGACCTTGTCGAAGATGTGCGGCTCGGGCATGAAGGCCGCGATGTTCGCGCACGACATGCTGCTGGCCGGCACCCACGACGTGATGGTGGCCGGCGGCATGGAAAGCATGACCAACGCGCCTTACCTCTTGCTCAAGGGGCGTGGCGGCTATCGCATGGGTCACGACCGTGTCTTCGACCACATGATGCTCGACGGCCTCGAGGACGCCTATGAAGCTGGGCGTTCGATGGGCACCTTCGGCGAAGACTGCGCGGCCAGATACAAGTTCACGCGCGAGGCGCAGGATGCGTTTGCCATCGCCAGCGTCACGCGGGCCAAGGCTGCGACGCAATCCGGCGTGTTTGCCAACGAGATCACACCCGTGACGGTGAAGACCCGCGCCGGCGAAGTGGTGATCGCCATCGACGAAGGCCCGGGCAAGGTCAAGCTCGACAAGGTCGCGACACTGAAGCCCGCGTTCAAGAAGGATGGCACCATCACGGCGGCTTCGAGTTCCAGCATCAACGACGGCGCCGCGGCGATGGTGCTGATGCGCGAGTCCACTGCCAGCAGGTTCGGCGGCACGCCGATTGCCCGCATCGTCGGGCACGCCATGCACGCCCAGGAGCCGAACTGGTTCACCACGGCCCCCGTCGGCGCGGTGCAGAAGCTGCTGGCCAAGACGGGCTGGAAGGTCGGCGACGTCGACCTGTGGGAAGTCAACGAAGCCTTCGCGGTGGTGCCGATGGCGCTGATGGCGGAGATGAAAGTCTCCCACGACATCGTCAACGTGCACGGCGGCGCCTGCGCGCTCGGTCACCCGATTGGCGCCTCCGGCGCCCGCATCATGGTGACCCTGATGAATGCGCTGAAGGCCCGCGGCGGCAAGCGCGGCATTGCCACTTTGTGCATCGGCGGCGGCGAAGCGACGGCAGTCGCCATTGAGTTGCTGTAAGGAGTTCCTCCCTCTCCCAAAGGGAGAGGGCAGGGGTGAGGGCCTCTCCCTTTGGGAGAGGGCAGGGGTGAGGGCAGGCCCGTATCCATTTCGAAATTGAGGCAACAACATGCTTCTGACCCAAGACCAGAAAATGATCCGCGACGCCGTCCGTGCGTTCGCGCAGGAACAGCTCTGGCCCAATGCCCCGCGCTGGGACAAGGAGCATCACTTCCCGCGCGAGGCCCACCGGGGGTTGGCGGCGCTGGGCGCCTACGGCGTTTGCGTGCCCGAGGAGTTCGGCGGCGCCAATCTCGACTATGTGACGCTGGCGCTGGTGCTGGAGGAGATCGCCGCTGGCGACGGCGGAACCAGCACCGCGATCAGCGTCACCAACTGCCCGGTCAACGCCATTCTCATGCGTTACGGCAATGCGGCACAGAAGAAGAAGTGGCTGACACGGCTGGCGCAAGGCGAGATGCTGGGGGCGTTTTGCCTGACCGAGCCGCATGTGGGCAGCGACGCCTCGGCGCTTCGGACCACCGCCACCCGAGATGGCGACGGTTACGTGATCAACGGCGTCAAGCAGTTCGCCACCAGCGGCAAGAACGGCCATCTGGCGGTGGTGATTGCCGTCACCGACAAGGGCGCCGGCAAGAGGGGCATGAGCGCCTTCCTGGTTCCGACCGACACGCCCGGCTATGTGGTGGCGCGACTGGAGGACAAGATCGGCCAGCATTCCAGCGACACCGCGCAGATCAACTTTGACAGCTGCCGCGTGCCTGCCGACCACCTGATCGGCGAGGAGGGCGAGGGCTACAAGATCGCGCTGTCCGCGCTGGAAGGCGGGCGCATCGGAATCGCCGCCCAAAGTGTCGGGATGGCGCGCAGCGCCTTCGAGGTAGCCCTGGCATACGCGAAAGAACGAGAGAGTTTCGGCACGGCGATCTTCAATCACCAGGCCGTCGGCTTCCGCCTGGCCGACTGCGCCACCCAGCTCGAAGCGGCGCGTCAGTTGATCTGGCACGCGGCAACACTGCGCGATGCGGGCCTTCCCTGCCTGAAGGAAGCGGCGATGGCCAAGCTGTTCGCCAGCGAAATGGCTGAACGGGTTTGCAGCGCGGCGATCCAGACATTGGGCGGCTACGGCTATGTCAGCGACTTTCCGGTGGAACGGATCTGGCGCGACGTGCGCGTCTGTCAGATCTACGAGGGCACGAGCGACGTGCAGAAGATCATCATTCAGCGCGCGCTGGCCTAGGCACGCCTGCATGAGCGCAGCCGATTCGTCCGCGTCGAGGGGCGCTGGTCTTACGTGGACGGAGTGATCCAATGACCGCCGGGTTCGATGCGGTGCTGTTCGACTGTGACGGTGTGCTGGTCGACAGCGAGCCGATCACCAACGGCGTGCTGCGCGGCATGCTCGAGGAGCTGGGCTGGAAGCTCACCCCTCAGGAGTGCATGCGGCTGTTCCTGGGCAAGGCGGTCAAGGACGAACGCGTCCTGATCGAAGCGCACACCGGCCAGCCGTTGACCGAGGCCTGGCTGGCGCGCTTCCGCGAGAGACGCAACGCCGCCCTGATCCGCGATTTGAAGCCGATTCACGGTGCACTGGAAGCGGTCGCCTTGTTGCACGAGCGCTATCAGGGCCGCATCGCCTGCGCCTCGGGCGCCGACCGTTTCAAGGTGGAACTGCAACTGCGCAAGTGCGGGCTGATGCCGTACTTTGAGGGCCGGATCTTCAGCGGCCATGAGATGCGCCGCTCCAAGCCCGCGCCGGATGTGTACCTGGCTGCGGCAGCGGCACTGGGGGTCGATCCGAAACGCTGTGCGGTGATCGAAGATACGGTGACCGGTGTCACCGCCGGTGTGGCGGCCGGCGCAACGGTGTTCGGTTACAGCCCGCCCGAGGTCGGCCACGACGTCCCATCCATGTTGCGGGATGCGGGCGCTTTTGCTGTGTTCGGTGACATGGCGCAGCTGGGGGCTTTGCTCGGCGGGCTCTGGAAGACGCGCGGCACCGCCTGACAGCGGCCGCCGCGCTCCTTCGCGGCAAGCCTACCAGCTGGCTGCCATCGAGTCCGCCGAGAAGCGCGGGTCGTTCAAGATCCGCCCCAGGTCGACGAACTCCATGTTCTGCATGGTGATGTTCCTCAGTTGCGCATGGGTGTTGGGGTCCCAGGTCGCATTCGGCTCGCCGCCCACATGGAAGTCGGCGCCGATGTCCATCACGTACAGGCCGTAGCGCTTGGCGGCGGTTGCCAGTGCCTTGGCTTGCGGGGTCCAGTTGTCGGGAATCACGAAGTCCGCCTTCAGCCGCAGCAATGAGCCGTACGGGACACCGCCCGGGGTGGCGTCGCCAGCTGCGAAGCGCCCCGGCCAGGCCACATCCAGCGACAGTGCGGAGTCGCGGAAGCCCACGCTCAGGGCGTGCTTGATTTCGCCCGACGAAGCCTCCGCCGCCCTTGCCAGCAAGGGGGTGATCGGCAGGCCGGCGGCGCTGGCTGCGTTCCAGCCCCAGGGCCTGAGCGACAGCGACTTGAGGTCCCACGCAGCTGTTGCCATGGAGTACCACTGTCCGCCGAGCTTGTACGAGAACCAGCTCTCCCACAAACGGCAGGCGCCGTTTTCCACCACCAGCACATGGCGGTCGCCGCAGCTGCGGGGGTCGTTGCAGTCGCCGCCCTGCTTCAGGATCTTGGATTCGATCGGGAATGGAAACCGCCGCTGCGCCGCCGGAACCGCCTCGCAGTTCGCCGCGAGCTTGTAGCCGCCCCAGCTGTTGGCTTCCGCGCAATTGCTGCGGTGAGGATAGCCGCGCTCGTAAGAGACGCCGGAGGTCGAGAAATCGAAGGACACCACGGGCCAGTTGGTGGTGGCTGGCGTGCCGTCGACAACGTTGATCGGCAGGCCCCAGTAGGATCCGTGATCGGCGGGATTCACGTTGACCCCCCAGTCGCCCCAGAACGCAGTGTTGCTGCCGACCAGGCTCACCCACTCGCCAGTTTTGGCGTGGGCCGGGAACCGCGAGGCGTCGTCGATCCGCGTGTTGAAAATGGCATTGGCAGGGAACATCTCGCAGTCGCCGAGCACGGGCGAAGGCCCGGCCACAAAAGCCTGCGCGGTTGCGGGCCACGGTGCCGGTGATGATGGCGATGGAGACCAGGACGCGGCGGATGGTGCTGAAGTCGAAGTCGGGGCCTTCTCCGATCCATTGGCAGTTGCTCCACTTGCGATTGCGGGCCCGGCAGCGCTCGCGCCCGGCGCATCGGCAGGCGCCTGCGCCGCACTCGGATCCGCGGCTCCACCGCCACCGCCCCCTCCGCATCCTGCGATACCCAACACCGCGGCACTGCAGCAAGCACCAGCCCATTCCGTCCACTTTTTGTTCACAAGCAATTTACACCCCATTTATGAGAGGGACGCATTGTGAGACCGGGCTTCGCACTTACAAGCGTCACTGCCTGAAAGGCTGTGGGCGATTACGTTACGAAACAAGGTTGATAGTGTGGAGTTTGTCGCGGCTTTGGTCCTGCTCAGTACGTACCCGTGTAACGGCACGTCTCAACCTGGGATGCCGGTGTCGATGCATGATCTTCATCGAGACGCTTGAAGCCTCGCTGGCGGAGCGTTTTAACCAGCGTGCTAAGCTCTTTTGCCCTTTTGCGGCTCATCAACAGAAGAAAACTCCATGCCTGGACTCCTGCCCCATGTCGACCCGGACGGGTTGCTCGAATTTTCTGTGGTCTACACGGACCGCGCCCTCAATCACATGTCGCGCAGCTTCCAGGGCGTGATGAAGGACATTTCCGGCGTCCTCAAGGAGGTGTACCACGCTCGCTCTGCGGTGCTGGTCCCCGGTAGCGGTACGTTCGGCATGGAAGCTGTGGCACGCCAGTTTGCCGGAGGCAAAGACGTGCTGGTGATTCGCAATGGGTGGTTCAGCTACCGCTGGACGCAGATCTTCGAGATGGGCCAGATTCCAGCCGCGTCCACGGTCCTGAAGGCGCGGCGTGCCGGCAGTGGTCCGCAGGCGCCTTGGGCGCCGGCGCCGATCGCCGAGGTCCAGGCCGCCATTCGCGACAAGAAGCCTGCCGTGGTGTTCGCGCCGCACGTGGAGACCGCTTCCGGCATGATCCTGCCGGACGCTTACCTGCGCGCTGTCGCCGACGCCGTACATGAAGCCGGCGGGTTGTTCGTGCTGGATTGCATTGCCTCCGGCGCGATGTGGGTGGACATGCAGGCCACCGGTGTCGATGTCTTGATCTCCGCGCCGCAAAAAGGCTGGAGCAGTTCTCCCTGTTGCGCCATGGTCATGCTCAGCGAGAGGGCCCGCACGGCAATCGACGCGACGACGAGTTCCAGCTTTGCCTGCGACCTCAAGAAGTGGCTGCAGATCATGGAAACCTATGAGAGCGGCGGCCATGCCTATCACGCCACCTTGCCGACCGACGCGCTCACCCGCCTGCGTGATGTCATGAAAGAGACGCAGGCCTATGGTTTCGCCAAGGTCCGCGCCGATCAGGAAGCGCTCGGCCGCAAGGTGCGTGAGCTGTTCGAAAGCCGCGGGATCCCCAGCGTCGCTGCCGATGGGTTCAAGGCGCCCGGCGTGGTGGTGAGTTACACCACCGACCCCGAGATTCAATCCAGCCGCAAATTTCTGGCGGAGGGACTGCAGACCGCCGCGGGGGTTCCGCTGCAGTGCGACGAGGGCTCTGACTTCATGACCTTCCGGGTTGGACTGTTCGGGCTCGAGAAGTGGCAGCACGTCGACCGTACCGTGACTCAACTCGCCGCGGCGCTGGACCGGATGGGCCTGGCTGCACCCGTGGCGAAAATGCGCGCGCAGGCCACCACCGCGTAAAACGCGATCGGCGGTTCACGCGGACAGGGGCGCCTTGAAATCGGCCAGGGGGATCATGCCCTGGTCGCCGTCTTCGTAGAGCAGGTGCGCCGCATCGCCATCGACCACCCAGCAGGCCTTGAATGGCTGGCCCTGGACCACGGCGCTGGCATCGCGCAGGACGGCGCGGAATTGCGGCTGGAGCCGGCTCAGCACCTGTTGGCTGGTGCAAGGACTGTTTGACAGCCGTACCGAATCGTTCCCGTTGCTGGCCACGAGCTCATCGGCCATCGCGGGGGCGGCAAGCAGGGCCGCTGCGCAGACAAAAGCAAATCTCATGAACATCTCCCTGGATTTCCAGCGCAACGCACAGGGTTGCACGTGCGTTTAATGCTGCGCCTGCCATTGCGCCCGGCCTGTAGGAATTGCACGCCATGCCGAGTCGTCGGGCAACCACAAACCTACAATGGGCGGCAGTGCCCGGATCGGGCTGCCAGGAGGAGGCGCGAAATGATTGTCGAGCGTATCTGGACCGGTAATTCGTTGCGCAATTTCAACTACCTGGTGGCGTGCCCCGACACCGGTGAAGCCCTGGCCATCGATCCGCTGGATCATGAGAAGACTCTGGCAACCGCTCGCGCCAGGGGATGGCGGATCACCCAGGTCCTGAACACCCACGAGCACCATGATCACATTGGCGGCAATGCGGCCGTGGTCGCGGCCACGGGCGCCAAGGTCATTGCGCATGAGCGCGCCGCGGCTCTCATTGCCGGCGTCGATCGGGGCGTCAAGGCGGGGGACGTGATCAAGGTCGGCAAATACGTCGAGCTGGAGTGCATGGACACGCCGGGCCACACGATGTGCCACATCTGCCTGCGCTCGCACACCGACCAGCCCGCGCTGTTTTGCGGCGACACGCTGTTCAACGCCGGCGCCGGCAACGTGCACAACGGTGGCGACATGGGAGAGCTCTATGCCACGTTCGTCAATCAGCTGGCCCGCTTGCCGGGCAATACCCGCATCCATCCCGGACACGATTACATCGAAAACAATCTGAAGTTCACGCTCTCACGCGAGCCGGGCAACGAGGCGGCCCGCGCGATGTTGCCCCAGGTGGCAGGCCGGGATCCCGCCGATTCAGTCACCACGCTGGATGACGAGAAGCGCATCAACACCTTCATGCGCCTGGACAGCCCCGGCGTCATCGCGCGGTTGCGCGATGACTTTCCGGATCTGCCGGACCGGCCCGACCCAAAAACCGTCTTCACCCGGCTGCGCGAACTGCGAAACAAGTGGTAAGTCGACGAGAGGCCTTGCCGCACGAGAGGCGTCGATGGCCTCCTACAACCTTTTTTGCCGCCGGCCATGACACTGGATGCTCCCCGAACTGCCATGGGACCATCGCCGTGAATGACACTCCTTTTCTCACCGTGCTGTATCGCTACTGGTTCTTTGGATGGCTCTTCAAGGACGTGGGCGAGGGTACGTTGTGGGAGCGGGCCGCCGCCATGCGCTTTAACCGCGACCAGGCTCGATGGCTCCCCGCCTACGTGATGCGTTGGCTGTGGTTGGCCCTTTCGTTTTACGCTGTTGCCGGAATTCTGGAACTGATGCTCGATGCTCCGGCATTCGCAATGCTGTTCTACGCTGCCAGCGCGATGAGCGTCTCGTTCACGCTCACCATTGGCGTTGCCTGGCTGGGGATCAGGCGCGTCCGGCGCCTGCAATGAGGCCGGGAAGGCGCGTGCCCGCGCTCATTTCTGCTTCGACTTCCAGGTGTCGTGAGCGTCCTCCATCCGTGCCTGCCGGTTCCGATTCCCGCGCTGCGGGTCAGAGGTGGAATCGGTGGCACCCATCGCCCGCGTGTTCCTTGCTGCCTCGCCGTAGCGAACATTGGTCTTGCTGATCTTGTTGGAGACGCGGTCGCCTGTGGAGCGCATCTTGTCAGCCCTCCGGTGCATGCCACTCGGGGTTTTCTCGACGGTCCCGCTGGCTGGTTGCGTCTGCGTGCCGGAAGAGATCACCGCTGCCCGGTCCCGGTTCCTCGACGCGTGGCGATCCGTACCGGTGGCGCTTTGCGCGGCCAAGGCCGAGCTGCACGCCAGTGCCAGCGCAGTCAACATCACTGGAATCCTCATCTCGTTCCCCTTAAGAAAGAAGTGTCCCATCTGAACTCATTTGACTGAACTTCGGTTGTCGGACGAACCTGACGCTGGGCGTAGGAGGGTTGGGGCCGAGCGTGCCAGCGCCACCATAATCGTGTGGATGAAGTCATTTCGCATCGGATCGGGCGCGGGCTACTCCGGCGACCGGATCGACCCCGCCCAGGATCTTGCCGAGCGCGGCGAGCTCGATGTCCTGGTGTTCGAGTGCCTGGCCGAACGTACCATCGCGCTCGCGCAACTGCGGCGCAGCCAGGATCGGCTGCAGGGGTACGACCCCTTGTTGAAGGAGCGCATGCGCGCCGTGCTGCCGGCCTGTATCGAACGCGGCACCCGGATCATCACCAACATGGGCGCGGCCCACCCGAGCGCTGCCGGTGAAGCCGTGTTGCAGGTGGCGCGCGAACTCGGCCTCGCCCGCCTGCGCGTTGCGGTGGTGACTGGCGACGACGTGTTGGCGTGGATGCTTGAACATGATGTGCCGTTGCTCGAGTCCACCCACAGCGTCCGCAGCCTTGACGGGCGGCTGATCTCGGCCAATGCCTACCTCGGCGCCGAAGCGATGCTGCCGGCATTGCAGTCAGGCGCCGATGTCGTGATCACGGGCCGGGTCGCTGATCCGGCGCTGTTCCTCGCGCCCCTCATGCACCGCTTCGGCTGGAAACCTGACGACTGGGCCCGGCTGGGGCAGGGCATTGTCGTGGGCCATCTGCTCGAATGCGCGGCCCAGGTCACCGGAGGCTACATTGCCGATCCGGGCCACGTGGACGTGCCTCGATTGGAGGACGTTGGCTTTCCGCTGGCGGAAGTGGAAGCGGATGGACGGGCGGTGATCACGAAATTGGCCGGCACCGGCGGCCGGGTGGACCGGCTCACCTGCACCGCGCAGCTCCTGTACGAACTGGAAGATCCCAGCCGGTATCTGCAGCCCGATGTGGTGGCGGATTTTTCCCGCGTCAGGCTGACGGAGATCGGACCCGATCGTGTTTTGGTGGAAGGCGCTACCGGCCATCCCCGCCCCACGCATCTAAAGGCGACGCTGGGCTATCGCGATGGCTTCATCGGCGAAGGACAGATTTCCTATGCCGGTCCCGGCGCCCGGGCACGCGGCGAGTTGGCCTTGACTATCCTCACGCATCGCCTTCAGCGGGTCGGACTGGAAGCGTTCGAGCACCGCGCCGAGCTGATTGGCGTGAACGCGATGCACGGCCGGTCATTGGGCGCGGATCTGGAGCCTTACGAGGTGCGAGCCCGTCTGGTGGTGCGTACCGCCACCCGCGAGCACGCCGAGCAGGTGGGCCGCGAGGTGGAGGCGCTGTATCTCAATGGACCTGCTGCCGGCGGCGGCGTGAGTCAGTCGGTGCGTGAAGTCGTCGCCGCCGCGTCGGCGCTGATCCCGCGTGAAGCAGTTCACGCGCAATGCCAGGTACTGGAGTTGTGAAAATGAAGCTTCGCGACATCGCATTGGCCCGATCCGGCGACAAGGGCAACCGCGCCACCCTCAGCGTGATCGCGCGCGACCCCGCGCATTACGCCATTCTGGAACGGGTGCTCACGGTGGATCGCGTGCGGGCCCAGTACCAGGACGTTGTCCGCGGTTCGGTCGACCGCTATCCGTTGCCGCATCTGGCGGCCGTGCATTTCGTCATGAACGATGCTCTTGGCGGCGGCGTCACCCGCTCGCTGGCGCTGGACGCGCACGGCAAGACGCTGAGCGCGGCGATCCTGGACATCTCGCTGGACGGCGTCCTGCCCTAAACTGATGCAACTTAGAAGGAGAATCCCATGCGCCTTGTTTCCCGTTGGCTCGCCGTGTTGTGCGGCGCCGCGCTTTTCAGTTCTGTGGCGCTAGGCCAGCCTTACCCCAACAAGCCGATCAAAGCAGTTGTGCCGTTTGCGCCCGGCAGCGCGACTGACCAGATCGGCCGCGCCTTCACCACCAAGATGTCCGAGATGCTCGGCCAGACCATCGTGGTGGACAACAAGCCCGGCGTCAATGGGATGCTGGGCGCCGATGCGGTCGCCAAGTCCCCGCCCGACGGCTACACCATCCTGATCGGCACCAACAGCACCAACGCGGCGCTCAAGAGCCTGATGAAGAAGCTGCCCTACGACCAGGACACCGCGTTCATGCCGGTGGCGTACATGGGCTCCGTGCCGCTGATCGTGGCGGTCAACAACGAGGTGCCGGCCAAGACCCTGCGCGAATTTGTCGACCTTGCCAAGGCCAAGCCGAGCCAGGTGACCTTCGCCAGTGCCAGCACCTCGCAACTGGTGTCCAGCGAAATGCTCGCGAGCATGACCGGCGTGCAGATGACCAACGTGCCCTACAAGAGCGGTCCGGCCGCCATGACCGATTTGATCGGCGGCCAGGTGATGATGTTCACGGCCGATTTCGCGGTGATGCTGCCGCAGGTGAAGGGCGGCAAGATTCGCGGCCTGGCCGTGACATCCACCAAGCGCTCGCCGGCCATTCCCGAGCTGCCCACGGTCAACGAGGCCTTGGGGCTGAAAGACTATGAGCTGATCGCCTACTTCGCCGTCTTCGCACCGGCTGGAACGCCGCCCGACATCGTGGCCAAGCTCAATCAGGCCGTGAATGCCGCGGCCCAAAGCAAGGAGATCCAGGAGAAATTCGCGGCAATCGGGTTCACGGTGGAACCGGGGACGCCGGAAGCGCTGGCGCAACGAAGCAAGCTTGAAACCGCGAAGTGGGCGAAGGCGATCAAGGACGCGAAGATTGAACTGCAGTAAGCGCCGCTCCCGGTCGAGACGGGCGACAACTCGGGTGACCGGGTTGTTACAGCAATGCTCGGCTTGAGCCGAACTGTGCCACGATCTGGCGATGAGATTCCTGATACGGGCCTTCGCCACGGTCCATGGGCTGATGGCGGCGCTGTTTGCGTGTGCCGCACTGATGCTGATTTTCATTGCGACGCGTCTGGGCTGGGCGGCATTCACGGCGGGCCTGGACCGAAACGCAGCGCTGGAGATCATCGAGGCCGTGGGGCTGCTGGCGGCAGCGGTCGTTGCGCTCCAGATCGCGCAGACGATCACCGAGGAAGAAGTCATACGCGAGGCTCAGATCAGCGGGCCTACGCGCATCCGGCGCTTCCTGTCGCGGTTTTTTGTGGTCATCATTGTCGCGCTCGCGATCGAAGGTCTTGTCGCCACGTTCAAGGCCGCCAACCAGGATCTGGAGCAGCTGGTGTATGCCGCGGCCTTGTTGTTCTCCACGGCCGTGCTGCTCGCCGCCTGGGGCGTGTTCGTCCGGCTGAACCGGTTCGCTGAGGAACTCGAGCCTGAGGCGATGAAAGAGGTGAAGCGCGAGGACCAGAAGGTCTCGTAGCGTGAGTCGCCAGCCGACGTCGGCCGCCCTGTTCAGTGCTGTTGCGCCTGCCTGAACTCGGCCGGTGTCGTTCCGGTCCAGGCCCGGAACGCCCGCATAAAACTCTTTTCGTTGCGGAATCCCGTGGCCGCGGCGATCTGCTTGATCGGTTTTTCGCTGCGGTAAAGCAGGTCCTTGGCGCGCTCGCAGCGCACTTCGTCCTTCAGTTGTTGCAGGCTCGCGCCTTCTTCCTTGAGCTGCCGGTGCAATGTGCGGGCCGACATGTGCAACACGCCGGCCAGGCCGTCGGCACTGTGCGCCTCGGCGGGCCTGGCCACCAGCGCCTGGCGCACCTGTTGCACCAGCAGGCGGTCGCGCCGGTATTGCAGCACCGTGATCGGCAGCGCGCGCTGAAGCATCTGCCGCAAGGCCCTCTCGTCTCGCCGAAGGGCAAGGTTCAGATAGCGGGCGTCGAAGCGGATCTCGGCGCGTTGCGCATCGAACTTCAGCGGACCGCCTGGAAACATGTGTTGGTACGCGTCGGCATGCGTGGGGGCAGCGAAGGGGAAGCTCGCGCCCTGCAGCGGGATGCGCGAGTCGATGTACCAGCAGGCCAGGCCATGGATATTGCGCAGCACGAACACGGTGATGAACTCGCGCACGCGTTCGCCATGACGCCCGAGGTCGGTATGCTCCTCGATCGTGATCGCCGCGGTGGTGCCACTTTCCACCAGCTTGAGCCGGATGTCGCCGGCGATCAGGCCGTGATGCCGGCACCATCGTTTGAGCGCCACCCGCAGGTCGGGTGAACTCAGCGAAGCACGCGCGATCATGCCGTAGCTGCCCCACGGCAACTTGCGCTCGAACGCGCCGAGCCCCTCGTCGTCGAGCTCCTGCATGGCGGTTGCCGACAGCACCTCCATCTGGTGCGCCGTGATGCGGCCATCCGGCAGTTGCAGCCGGGCTGGCGTGATCTGTGCCAGTTTGAGCGCTTCGGCCGGATCCTGGCCGTGCCGGCGGTACCCGGCCACGATGACTCTGGCGTAAGTCATCGGCGTAGCGGCGGTCGGCGGTTTAGCGGAGCTGGCAGGGGGGCGGATCGGCACGCCCCAGTTTGCGGCAGGCTGGCAGGATTTGCAACCAGAGTGGCGAGGTGTGAAAAGCACGGGAAGGGGCGGCGCGCTACGATGGCCGGCTGCTGAAATCCGTCGGACCCCCACCTGGCCTCACCGTGCCCCCACCCTAGCCCTCCCCCGGAGGGGGAGGGGATAAAGCAAGGGGAGGGAACAAAGAGAAAGACATGCCCGCTCTGGAGACACAACTCAATCCCCGCTCTGCCGAGTTCCAGGCCAACGCCTCCGCCATGCGCGCGCTGGTCGATGACTTGAACGTGCAGGTTGCCAAACACGCCGAGGGCGGCGGCGAGGTGGCAAGGGCCAAGCACATGGCGCGCGGCAAGCTGTCGCCGCGCGATCGCGTTTCCATGCTGCTGGATCCGGGCACGCCGTTCCTGGAACTGGCGCCGATGGCCGGTCACGGCCTGTACAACGGCGATGCGCCCGGCGGCGGCATTGTCGCGGGCATCGGCCGGGTGAGCGGTGTCGACTGCATGATCGTCTGCAACGACGCCACGGTGAAGGGCGGCACCTACTTCCCGATCACGGTGAAGAAGCACCTTCGGGCTCAGGAGATCGCGCAGCAGAACCGGCTGACCTGCATCTACCTGGTGGATTCCGGCGGCGCCAATCTGCCGAACCAGGACGACGTGTTTCCCGATCGCGAGCACTTCGGCCGCATTTTCTACAACCAGGCCAACCTGAGCGCTCAGGGGATCGCGCAGATCGCGGTCGTCATGGGCTCCTGCACGGCCGGCGGCGCCTACATGCCGGCGATGAGCGATGAAACCGTCATCGTCAAGAACCAGGGCACGATCTTTCTGGGCGGACCGCCGCTGGTGAAGGCCGCGATCGGCGAGATTGTGTCGGCCGAAGACCTGGGTGGCGGCGACGTCCACACGCGCTTGTCGGGCGTGGCCGACCACCTGGCGCAAAACGACTTGCATGCTCTGGCGCTGGCCCGGCAGATCGTGGCCACGCTCAATCGCGGCAAGCGGGTCGAGCAGCAACTGCGCGCGCCCCTCGCGCCCAAATACGACACCCGAGAGCTGTACGGCATCGTGCCGACCGACACCCGCAAGCCCTACGATGTTCGCGAGATCATCGCCCGGATCGTCGACGGTTCGGAGTTCCATGAGTTCAAGCAACGCTACGCCACCACGGTGATCTGCGGCTTCGGCCATATCGAGGGGATGCCGGTGGGCATCATCGCCAACAACGGCATCCTGTTTTCCGAGAGCGCGCAGAAATGCGCCCACTTCATCGAGCTGTGCTGCCATCGCAAGGTGCCGCTGGTGTTCCTGCAGAACATCACCGGCTTCATGGTCGGCCGCAAGTACGAGAACGAGGGTATCGCCCGCCACGGCGCGAAGATGGTGACGGCGGTGGCCACTGCCAACGTGCCCAAGTTCACCGTGATCATCGGCGGCAGCTACGGCGCCGGCAATTACGGCATGTGCGGCCGCGCCTACTCGCCGCGCTTTCTCTGGATGTGGCCCAACGCGCGCATCAGCGTCATGGGTGGTGAGCAGGCTGCCAGTGTGCTGTCGACGGTCAAGCGCGACGGTGTCGAGCTTCGCGGCGGGCACTGGCCGGCCGAAGAAGAAGCCGCCTTCAAGGAATCGATTCGCCAGCAATATGAAGTGCAGGGTCATCCGTATTACGCCACGGCCCGGCTGTGGGATGACGGCGTGATCGATCCGGCGGACACGCGGCGAGTGCTGGCCCTCGGCTTGTCGGCGACCTTGAACGCGCCGATCCCCGAGCCGAAGTTCGGCATCTTCCGGATGTGAACCCATGATCGGCCAGTCCATCTACGAAAGATCCGAGCACGAGTTGCTGCGCGACCAGGTAGCGCGCTTCATTGCCCGCGAAGTCGAACCGCACGGCGCCGCGTGGGAGGACGAGGGCTGCGTGCCGCGTGACGTGCTGCGTCGCATGGGGCAGGCTGGGCTGTTCGGGCTGATGTATGAAGACGCCTACGGTGGCGCCGACGCCGACGCGCTCACCAATCTGGTGTTCGCCGAGGCCCTGTCGCAGTCCACCTTCGGTGGCTTCATCGTGACGGTGCTGGTGCACACCGACATGGCCAGTCCGCACCTGCACCACGCGGGGACTCCGGCGCAAAAACAGAAATACCTGCGCAAGGTGATCGCGGGTGAGCTGATCACCGCGGTGGGCATCACCGAGCCCGGCGCCGGCTCCGACGTGGCCGGCATCCGCACCACCGCCCGCCACGAAGGCGGATCGGGACCCGGCGGAGATTCATGGGTGCTCAACGGCACCAAGATGTTCATCACCAACGGGGTTCATGCGGATCTGTATTTCGTCGCCGCCAAGAGCGGCAGCGGCAAGCGCGACATGTCCATGTTCATCGTCGAGAAGGGCACGCCGGGCTTTTCCGTCGGCCGGGCGCTGAAGAAGACCGGCTGGCTCTCGTCGGACACCGCTGAGCTGGTCTTCGATAACGTGCGCATCCCCGCCTCCAATCTCCTGGGCGAAGAGGGCAAGGGCTTCTATTCGGTGATGAAGAACTTCCAGACCGAGCGCATCGCGCTGGCGGCGATGGCCGTCGGCCATTGCCAGCAGGCGCTCAAGCACACGCTGGACTACGTGCGGCAGCGCCAGGCGTTCGGCGGTCCGCTCTGGGAGCAGCAGACGATCCGGCAGCGCATCGCCATGCTTGACGCCAAGACCCGCGCCGCGCGGCAGTTCATGTACCACTGCGCCTGGCGGGTGACGCAGCAGCATGACATGGTGCAGGACGTCTCGATGCTCAAGGCGCTGACCGGGGAGCTTGTCAACGAAGTGGTCCAAACTTGCCAGCAGTTTCACGGCGGCATGGGTTACATCCGTGAAACTGCCATCGAGCGGCTCTGGCGCGATGCCCGGGTGCTGGCCATTGGCGGCGGCGCCACCGAGGTCATGCTGGAAGAGGCCGCCAAGCGGTACTGAACAGGAGTCCCCGATGAAACACCTGGAAATTGGGTTCGACGCCGGCGTCGGCACCGTCACGCTGAACCGGCCGGAAGTGCGCAATGCCTTCAACGACGAGGTCATCACCGAGCTCACCGCCGTGTTCATGGAACTGGCCGACCGGGCCGAGGTGCGCTGCATCGTGCTCGCCGGCAACGGGTCGGCCTTTTGCGCCGGCGCCGACTTGAACTGGATGAAGCGCATGGCCGGCTACACGCGCGACGAGAACCTGGCCGACGCCGCGGCACTGGCCAACATGCTGCGCGTGATCTATCGCTGTCCCAAGCCGACCATCGCGCGGGTTCAGGGCGACGTCTACGCGGGCGGCACCGGCCTGGTCGCCGTGTGCGACATCGCGGTGTCGGCCGATTCGGCCCAGTACTGCCTGAGTGAGGTGAAGCTGGGGTTGATACCGGCCACCATCAGTCCTTACGTGATCCGCGCGATGGGCGCGCGCGCCGCGCATCGCTACTTCCTGACGGCCGAGCGGTTCAGCGCCGCCGAAGCTTTGCGGATCGGGTTCGTGCACGAAGTCGTGCCGGCTGGCGCGCTGGACGCTCGGGTGGGGGAAGTTGCGCAATCGCTCGTGCAGGCTGGTCCCGCTGCCGTGAAGGCTTGCAAGGAACTGCTGCAAGATGTGGCCGGACGGAGCATTGGCCAGTCGCTGATCGATGGCACCGTCGAGGGCATCGCCGATATTCGCGTCAGCGACGAAGGCCGCGAGGGCATCCAGGCCTTTCTCGGCAAGCGCAAACCGGCGTGGCTGCTGCAGGGCTGACAGCATGGACAGCTTCAAGCACCTGATGGACGCGCCGCAATTGCTGGCGCTGGCCGCGGCGCTGGGCTGGGCCAGCGGCGTCCGCCTGTACGCTGCCGTATTTCTGGTCGGCCTGGCCGGCTTCATGGGCTGGATCGATTTGCCTCAAGGGCTGCACATCCTGCAGCATCCAGGCATGCTCGTAGCGGCCGGGTTCATGGGCTTCGTCGAATTCTTCGCCGACAAGATTCCTCTCGTGGACACCTTGTGGGACACCGTGCACACCGTGATCCGCATTCCCGCCGGAGCGGCCCTGGCTGCCGGCGCCTTGGGTGCGGACAGCCAGGCGATGGGCTGGATCGCGGCGCTGCTGGGCGGCAGCCTGGCTGCGACCAGTCACACCGCCAAGCTCACGACCCGCGCGGCGGTGAATACCTCGCCTGAGCCGTTTTCCAACATCGGCGTCTCGCTGCTGGAGGATGGGTTTGTCGTGTTCATGCTCTGGCTGTCGGCCACGCACCCGGAGATCTTTGCCCTCGTGCTCGTGGTGACGTTGGTACTGGCGGTCGTATTGATGGTGGTGCTGATCAAGTTCCTGCGCGCCGTGATCGCGCGCTTGCAAGAATTTTTCGCGGGCCGCCGCTCGCCTCAAGGTAGCTGATGTTCAAAAAAATTCTGATCGCAAACCGCGGCGAGATAGCCTGTCGCGTGGCCGCCACTGCCAGGCGCATGGCCATCAAGACCGTGGCGGTGTATTCCGACGCCGACGCCAACGCCAAGCATGTGGGCGCCTGCGACGAGGCGGTGCACATCGGGGGCAGTTCGCCCAAGGACAGTTACCTGCGCTGGGAGCGCATCATCGAAGCGGCGAAGGCGACGGGCGCGCAGGCGATCCACCCGGGCTACGGCTTCCTGAGCGAGAACGAAGAATTCGCCCGGGCCTGCGCCGAAGCCGGCCTGGTGTTCATCGGCCCCCCGGCGTCGGCGATCCGGGCGATGGGCTTGAAGGCCGAGTCCAAGCAGTTGATGGAAAAAGCCGGCGTTCCGCTGGTGCCGGGCTATCACGCCGCCGATCAAGACGCGGCGCTGCTGAAGAAAGAGGCCGGGCGCATCGGCTACCCGGTGCTGATCAAGGCCAGCGCCGGCGGCGGCGGCAAAGGCATGCGTGCCGTGGATAAGCCGGAGGATTTCGACGCCGCGCTGGCCTCGTGCAAACGCGAGGCGATCAACAGCTTCGGCGACGACGCGGTGCTGATCGAAAAGTACGTGCAGCGTCCGCGCCATATCGAGATCCAGGTGTTTGGCGACACGCAAGGCAACTACGTCTACCTGTTCGAGCGCGACTGCTCGGTGCAGCGGCGCCACCAGAAGGTGCTGGAGGAGGCCCCTGCGCCCGGCATGACCGAGGAGATGCGGCAACAGATGGGTGATGCGGCCGTCGCTGCGGCCCGCGCCGTCAACTACGTCGGTGCCGGCACCGTGGAATTCATCGTCGAGCAGCGTGGCGGCGGCGAGATGCGGTTTTTCTTCATGGAGATGAATACCCGGCTGCAAGTGGAGCACCCGGTCACCGAAGCGATCACCGGGCTGGACCTGGTGGAATGGCAACTGCGGGTGGCATTCGGCGAGCCGCTGCCGCTGGCGCAGGACCAATTGCGTATCCACGGGCACGCCATCGAGGCGCGGATCTGCGCCGAAAATCCCGAGAACAACTTCCTCCCGGCAACCGGCACGCTGCTGGTGTATCGCAAGCCCGAGTGCGTCGCGTTCGAGCGGGGGTTGGTGCGCGTAGATGATGGCGTGCGCGAGGGCGATCCGATATCGCCGTTCTACGACTCGATGATCGCCAAGCTGATCGTGCATGGCGACACGCGTGAGCAGGCCCTGGCGCGGCTGGACGAGGCATTGGCGCAAACGCACATCGTGGGCCTGAGCACCAACGTGCAGTTCCTGCGTCAAGTGGTGCGCAGCCCGTCGTTCGCCCAGGCCAACCTGGACACGGCCCTGATCCAGCGCGAGCAGGCGGTGCTGTTCAAGCAGGAGCCGCTCGGCTTGCCGTTGGCAGCAGCTGCTGCGGTCGCGCAGGCGCTGCTGAACGAAAGGGCGCTCGAGGGCGCGGACCCGTTCAGCCGCCGCGACGGCTGGCACTCGCACGGCGTCACGGTGCGGCGCTTCGAGTTCGAGTTCCATGGTGAGCCGGCGCGTGCCGACTTGAGCTATCTGCATGACGGCGCGCTGACGCTGACGGTGGGCAATCTGTCGGGCGCCCTGGCGTTCTCGGCCACGGCGCAGGGCATCGACATTCATTTCGCCGGCCAGCGCCTGTTGGCGAATGTTTATGCCAACGGCGAAACCGACTACGTGTTCAGCCAGCGAGGCGCGACGCAGATCCTGGCGATCGACATGCTGGCGCATGCCGGCGAAGGGCAGGCCGACGTCGGGCGCCTCACCGCACCGATGCCCGGCAAGGTGGTGTCGTTCGCGGTCAAGGCCGGCGACAAGGTCAGCAAAGGCCAGGCGCTGGCCGTGATGGAGGCGATGAAGATGGAACACACCATCACCGCGCCGGCCGACGGGACAGTCGGCGAATTGATGTATGCACCGGGCGACCAGGTGGCGGAGGGCGCGGAGCTCTTGTCATTGCGGACTTGAGCAAAATAGCGTCCATGCGAGTTCTGTTCTGTGCCATCGGAGCCAAGGCGGCGCCCTGGGTCGAGGGGCTGCGGGCAGCCTTGCCGAATGCCATCGTCGAGGAGTGGCAGCCCGGTATGCTGCAAGCCGATCACGCGGTGGTCTGGTCGCCGCCGCAACAGTTCCTCGACGAGCAGCCTCGGCTCAAGGGCATCTTCAATATCGGCGCCGGCGTCGACGCCCTGCTGCAGCTGAAGCTGCCGCCCCGGGCCGTGGTGGTGCGCCTTGACGACGCCGGCATGTCCGTCCAGATGGCCGAGTTTGTCTGCCATGCGTTGATTCGCCAGGTTCGCGAACTGGACTGCTATGAAGACGACATCCGGCACGGCGCCTGGTCGTTCCGCAAGCCGCGCGAGCGCTTGGAGTTCCCAGTGGGCATCATGGGGCTGGGCGCACTGGGTGAACGCGTGGCGCGGGCGGTAGCCGGTTTCGAATACCCGGTGCTCGGCTGGAGCCGCATGCGCAAAGAGGTGCGCGGGGTGCGCTGCTTCGCCGGCCAGGAACAATTCGCCGAGTTCCTTGCATCGACGCGGGTGCTGGTGTGCCTGCTGCCGTTGACACCCGAAACCCGCGACATCATGAACGCGGCGAACTTGTCGCGGCTGATCCCCGGCGGCTACGTTATCAACGTAGCGCGGGGCGCCCATCTGGTCGACGAGGACCTGATCTCGCTACTCGACAGCGGCCACCTGGCCGGCGCCACGCTGGATGTGTTCCGGGTCGAGCCGCTGCCGCAGGATCATCCCTTCTGGAACCACCCAAAGATCACCATCACGCCGCACACCTCCGCCCGCACGCTGCGCGCCGAATCCATCACCCAGATCGTCGGCAAAATCCTGGCGCTGGAGCGGGGAGAGCCCATCGCGGGTGTGGTTGACCTGGGTAGGGGATACTGAAGACGTGCGAAGCGGACAGCGCCCCCACCCCGGCCCTCCCCCGGAAGGGGAGGGAGAAAGACAAGTGTGAAACTACCAACCAAAGTCAAACTGGTCGACGTCGGTCCACGCGACGGACTGCAGAACGAAAAGGCGCCGGTCCCCGCCGAAGTCAAGATCGGCTTGGTGCACCGGCTGCAGGACGCTGGCTTGACCGAGATCGAGGTCACCAGCTTCGTTTCGCCCAAGTGGGTGCCGCAGATGGCCGATGCGGCCGAGGTGATGGCCGGCATCCAGCGCAAGCCCGGCGTCCGCTATTCGGTGCTCACGCCCAACATGAAGGGTTTTGAAGCGGCTCTGGCTTCCAGTCCGGACGAAATCGTGGTGTTCGGCGCCGCCAGCGAGGCTTTCAGTCAACGCAACATCAACTGCTCGATCGAGGAAAGCATTGAACGTTTCGCGCCCGTGGTCGAAGCCGCCCGCGCCAAGGGCATTCACACCCGCGGCGCCATCTCCTGCGCTGTCGGTTGTCCGTACGAGGGCGAGGTTGCGCCAGAGCGGGTCGAACTGGTGGCGCGCCTGATGAAACAGATCGGCGTGCAGCATATGGGCGTGGCCGACACCATCGGCGTCGGCACGCCGGTCAAGGTGCAGCGCGCGCTGGAAGCTGCGCTCAAGCATTACGGCATCGACGACGTGTCCGGCCACTTCCATGACACCTACGGGCAGGCGCTGGGCAACACGCTGGCCTCGCTGGAGATGGGAATCTGGCAGTACGACACCTCGTCGGCCGGGCTGGGCGGTTGTCCGTATGCCAAGGGTGCGACCGGCAACGTCGCCACCGAAGACGTGGTGTACATGCTGCAAGGCATGGGGATAGAGACCGGCATCGACCTGGACAAGCTGATCGACGCGGGCAAGTACATCAGCGATTTCCTGCAGCGCAAGCCGAATTCGCGCGCGGCGACGGCGATCCTGAACAAACGGGCGGGGTGAGATGAACCGTGCAAGCGGTGGAGGGAGCCTGATGTCTCCCTACGAGCGGCTGGCTCAGCGGGCGCGACAGGTTGTCGAGACAACTGCAACTGACGTGCCGTCGCCTTGCGTATCCTTGTGCCGCATGAGTTCGGCGACCGAACTGTGCCTCGGATGCTTCAGAACGCTCGACGAGATCGCCTTGTGGGGGCGCATGGCTGACGCCTCCAGGCTGCAAGTGTGGCGTTCGATAGAACACCGGATTACGCAACGCCGATTGACGCCCGACCGTTCCGAGCCGCAGCAGGAGCAAGACGCGTGAAACAAATCACCTTCTATCTGGATTTCATTTCGCCCTATGCTTACCTGGCCTTTGAAAGGCTGCCGGAAGCGTTGCAGGGGCTGAGCTATGGCGTGGACTACAAGCCTCTGCTGTTCGCCGGTCTGCTCAAGCACCATGGGCAGCTCGGCCCCGCTGAGATCAGGCCGAAACGCGACTGGACCTATCGGCAGGTGCTGTGGCTGGCCCACAGCCATGGCATCCCCCTGCAGATGCCCGCGGCGCATCCTTTCAATCCGCTGCCGCTGCTGCGGCTGTCGCTGGCCTTCGGAGCCGATGGGCTTTGCAACCGCTACGTCTGCGAATCGATTTTTCGGCATGTCTGGCGGGGCGGCGCCGACGCGGGTGACGCACAACGGCTCGACACCCTCAAACTGGCGCTCGATCCGGCGCGCGACCCCGCAAGCGATGCGGTCAAGGCCGAACTGAAGGCCAATACCGACGAAGCGATCGAGCGCGGCCTCTTCGGCGTGCCGACCTGCGCGGTCGACGACAAGCTGTTCTGGGGCCTGGACGCGTTGCCGATGCTGCGAGCCTACCTCGAGGGCGACGGCTGGTTCTCGGCGGGGGCCTGGGAGGGCGCCCGGCAACTGCCCTCGGGCGCCACAAGACTGTCCAGGTAATAATTTGTCATAACGGGCTTGACCAGGGAGCCAGGTATTAGGCGCGCAGCGATGATTCTGTCCCGCAGTGGCCGAAGCACTCCTGTCGCGCTCTGTAAGCTCCTGTTTGGCATTCGTCATGTCCACGTCAGCCATGGAGCGCAGCATTCAACGTCCACTCGGATATAGACACCATCAACAGAGGATGACATGCAAGACGACCTTGTGCAGCGAATCTCGGCGCACCCAGACTACCAGGCGCTGAAGGCGAAGCGAAGCCGGATCGGCTGGATCCTGACCATCTTGATGATGATCGTGTACTACGGGTTTATCCTGCTCGTCGCTTTCAACAAGTCCTTCCTTTCGCAGCGACTCGGCGAGGGCGTGATGACCGTCGGCATCCCGGTGGGCCTTGGCGTGATCGTGTTCACGATCGTGATCACCGCAATCTACGTTCGCCGTGCCAACGGTGAGTTCGACATGCTCACCGAGCGCGTCGCAAAGGCGGTGCTGAAATGATCCGCCTTACCTTTGCAGGCAAGGCGCTCGCCGCCGCCTCCGTATTGCTCTCGGTTGCCGTCGTCGCCCATGCGGCCGGCGCGGACCTCGGGCAGGCGCAAAAGCAGGCCACCAACTGGACGGCCATCGGCATGTTCGGCACCTTCGTGCTGCTTACCCTGTTCATCACCAAGTGGGCGGCCGCACGCACCAAGAGCGCGGCCGACTTCTATACCGGCGGCGGGGGCATCACCGGCTTCCAGAACGGCCTGGCCATCGCGGGCGATTACATGTCCGCGGCATCTTTCCTCGGCATCTCTGCCGCGGTGATGGTGAGCGGCTTCGACGGGCTGATCTACTCCATCGGCTTCCTGGTCGGCTGGCCGGTGGTCACCTTCCTGCTGGCAGAGCGGCTGCGTAATCTGGGCAAGTTCACCTTTGCCGACGTCGCCGCTTTCCGCTTCGAGCAGACGCCGGTGCGCGTGTTCGCGGCCTCCGGCACACTGGTCGTCGTTGCCTTCTACCTGATCGCCCAGATGGTCGGCGCGGGCCAGCTGATCAAGCTGTTGTTCGGGCTGGAGTACTGGATGGCCGTGGTCATCGTCGGCGCGCTGATGATGGTGTATGTGCTGTTCGGCGGCATGACCGCCACCACCTGGGTGCAGATCATCAAGGCCGTGATGCTGCTGTTCGGCGCTTCGTTCATGGCCGGTGCGGTGTTGTGGAACTTCGGCTTCAGCCCGGAAGCGATGTTCGCCAAGGCCGTGGAGATCAAGACGGGTCTGGCCACCGCCGCCGGCAAGGACACGGTCGCGGCTGCCGCCGAGGGCTTCTCGATCATGGGCCCGGGCGGTTTCGTCAAGGACCCGATCTCGGCGATCAGCTTCGGCATGGCGCTGATGTTCGGCACCGCCGGCCTGCCGCACATCCTGATGCGCTTCTTCACCGTGCCCAACGCCAAGGAAGCGCGCAAGTCGGTGCTGTGGGCGACCACCTGGATCGGCTACTTCTACATCCTGACCTTCATCATCGGCTTCGGCGCGATCAGCTTCGTGCTGACCAACCCCGAATTCCTCGATGCCAAGGGTGCGCTCAAGGGCGGCGGCAACATGGCCGCCATCCACCTGGCCAACGCGGTTGGCGGCAACGTCTTCCTCGGCTTCATTTCGGCAGTGGCATTCGCGACCATCCTGGCCGTGGTGGCAGGTCTGACCCTCTCGGGCGCTTCGGCGGTTTCGCATGACCTCTACGCCACCGTGATCAAGAAGGGCAACGCCGACAGCGCATCCGAGCTGAAGGTGTCGCGCATCACCACCGTGGGCCTGGGCATCGTCGCCGTGGCGCTCGGCATCGCCTTCGAGAAGCAGAACATCGCCTTCATGGTGTCGCTGGCATTCGCGATCGCGGCCTCGGCCAATTTCCCGGTGCTGCTGATGTCGGTGCTGTGGAAAGACTGCACCACCAAGGGCGCGGTGATCGGCGGCTTCCTGGGCCTGATCTCTTCCGTCGCGCTGACGGTGGTGTCCCCGGCGGTGTGGGAAGCCACACTGGGCAATCCCAAGGGTTCGGCGCTGTTCCCCTACGCCTCGCCCGCGCTGTTCTCGATGACCATCGCCTTCGTCGGCATCTGGCTGTTCTCGATCATGGACCGCAGTGCGCGTGCCAAGCAGGACCGCGACGGCTTCCTGGCGCAGCAGGTTCGTTCGGAGACCGGCATCGGCGCCTCGGGCGCGAGCGGCCACTGACCGGCGACGGACAGGCTTGACGGCGGGGCGGCGGCTACACTGGCTGCCGCCCCGCTTTTTTCATTATTGCGATGCCGGAGTCTCCCGGAACCGAATCCCAGCGCGAGATGCTCTCGCTGGTCACCGCGCGCGTGCGCGATGCGTATGTGCGCAAGCCTACCTATGTCGACGGCTTGCTCGACGTGATTTCCGTTTGCCGCATGCTGTCCCAGCACGGGCTGACCTACACATTGGTGCGCGACGGCAGCCGCCTCGGCATTTTCACCACCACCGACTTGCGCGACGCGTTGCTGCGCGATGTGCCGCCCGCCTCGCTCGCGGTCCGCGACGTCTCCCGGTTCGACCTGATCCACATACATCCCGACGCCGAATTGTTCGAGGCGTTGTGGCTGATGGTGCGGCATCGCGTGCACCGCCTGCTGGTGCGCGACGGTGACAGCGTCCTGGGAGTGGTCAGCCAGCTCGATCTGGTCAGTTTCGTCGCCAATCATTCGCACATCGTGGCGGCGCAGATCGACGACGCCAATTCACTGGAGCAACTGAAGGCCGCCGCCGAACGCACCGACGGGCTGCTCACGCTGCTGCACGATGGCGGCATGCGCATCGAACGCATCTCGCGGCTGGTCGGCGCCTTGAATCACCGGCTGTTCGAACGGCTCTGGTCCCTGCTCGCGCCACCGGCGCTGGTGGCCAACAGTTGCCTGCTGGTGATGGGCAGCGAAGGCCGCGGCGAGCAGATCCTCAAGACCGACCAGGACAATGCGCTGCTGCTGCGCGACGGTTACGATGCGCCGCCGCTGGAAGACATTGCCACGCGCTTCAACAGCGCCCTGTCCGAATTCGGTTATCCGCCGTGCCCCGGCGGCATCATGGTGACCAATCCTCTGTGGCGAGGCAGCATCAGCGACTTTCGCGAAAAGCTGCGCGACTGGATCTACAGCCCCGATCCGATGGGACCGATGCACCTTGCCATCTTTTTTGACGCTGCGCCGGTGGCTGGCGATCCCGGCTTGCTGCAGGAACTGCGCGAATACCTCGATCGCATCCTCACGGGCGGTGACGCCTTCCTCGCCCGTTTTGCGGCGGCCGCAGATCAGTTCGAGGAGCCGCAGACCCTGTGGACATGGCTCACGGCGCGAACCGACGAGCAGCCGCTGGACCTGAAAAAACTTGGCACCTTCCCGATTGTCCATGGCGTGCGCGCGATGTGCCTGCAGTACGGTGTGCGCGAACCCGGCACGCCGCAGCGGCTGCGCCGCCTGATCGAACGCGAGCTGCTGGACCCGGGCCTTGGCCAGGACCTGCTCGAGGCGCTGAACTTCCTGATGGAAATGAAATTGCGGCACCAGCTGCGCCAGCGTGCGGCCGGCCAGGCGCCCAGCAACCTGGTGCAGCCCTCGGCGCTGAGCACGATGGAGCGCGACCAGTTGAAGGACGCGCTGGCGATTAACAAGCGCTTCCGGCTGCTGCTGCGCCATCGGTTCCGGCTCGACGCACTGTAGAGGGTGCCAGGCATGTCCAACCCGCTCCGCAATCAAAGGCTGTTCGCGCTTTTTGCCGCCGGCTGGCTGCTGCTCAATTTCCCGCTGCTGACGCTCTGGGATCGGGACCTCAGTGTCTGGGGCGTGCCGCTGATGCCGGCGGCGCTGTTCGGCGGCTGGGCTATCCTGATCGCCGCCGCCGCCTGGGTCAGCGAGACCGGCGCGGAGGACTAGGAAGGACATGCTGTCAACCGGACTGGTCCTCGGCGCATCGTTCGCCTATCTGCTGCTGCTGTTCGCGGTCGCCTATTTTGCCGATGGCCGGGCCCGTGCCGGCCGTTCCGTCATCGGCAATGCCTGGGTGTACACGCTGTCGATGGGGGTTTACTGCACGGCGTGGACTTATTTCGGCAGCATCGGCCGCGCCGCATCGTCCGGACTGTGGTTCCTGCCGATCTACCTGGGCCCCACGCTCGGCATGCTGCTGGCCGCATCGGTGCTGCGCAAGATGATTCGCATCGCACGCACCTATCGCATCACTTCGCTGGCCGATTTCATCGCCAGCCGTTATGGCAAGAGCCGGGCACTCGCGGCGCTGGTGACGCTGATGGCGCTGGTCGGCATCCTCCCTTATGTGGCCCTGCAGTTGAAGGCGATCGCCAGCGGGCTCGCGCTGCTGACGAATGTGCCGGGCCAGACAGTGGCCGCGCACGTGCCCTGGTGGGGCGACAGCACGCTGTACATCGCGCTGGTGCTGGCGGGCTTCACGGTCGCTTTCGGCACGCGCCACCTGGATACCAGCGAGCGGCATGAAGGGCTGGTTGCGGCCGTCGCAGTGGAATCGGTCGTCAAGCTGGTGGCATTTCTGGCCGTCGGCGTGTTCGTCTGCTGGGGATTGTTTGACGGCGTCGGCGACATCTTCGCGCAAGCCGCTGCCCGCGCGGACCTCAAGCCACTGCTGGGTCTGGGCGGCCAGAGCGGCTTCGCGGGTGGCCAGTGGCTCGCGCTCACGCTGCTGTCGATGCTGTCAGTGATCTTCTTGCCGCGCCAGTTCCAGGTGATGGTGGTGGAGAACGTCGATGAGCGACACGTGAAACGCGCGACCTGGGCGTTCCCGCTGTACCTGCTGCTGATCAACCTGTTCGTGCTGCCAATCGCCCTCGCGGGGTTGCTGCACTTCGGCAAAGGCGGGGCGGATCCCGAGACCTTCGTGCTGTCGCTGCCGCTCGCGTTCGACTGGCCGTTGCTGGCCTTGGTGGCGTTCATCGGCGGACTGTCAGCCGCCACCGGCATGGTGATCGTGGAGGCCATCGCCGTATCCACGATGGTCAGCAACGATTTGCTGATGCCGCTGCTGCTCGGCCTGCGCCGCAGTCCGGGCGACCTGAGCGCTGTGCCGCTGGTGTTGCGCCGGATCGTCATTGTGGCGCTGCTGCTGCTGGGCTACCTGTACTTCCGCATCGCAGGGGAGGCTTACGCGCTCGTGAGCATCGGGTTGATCAGCTTTGCCGCCGTCGCCCAGTTTGCGCCGGCACTGTTGGGGGGCATGTACTGGAAGGGCGGCACGCGCGCGGGCGCACTGGCCGGGCTCGGCACCGGCTTCGTGTTGTGGGCCTGGACGCTGATGCTGCCTTCCATTGCCAAATCGGGCTGGCTTGCCACGGGCTTCATGACCGAAGGCCCCTTCGGTATCACGTTGTTGCGGCCCGAGCAGTTGTTCGGCCTCACGGGCCTGGACAGCCTGACGCATGCGCTGCTGTGGAGCCTGACAGCCAATGCCGCCGCTTACGTCGGGGTGTCGCTGGCGCGTTCGCCGTCGGCGCGCGAAGCTGGGCAGGCGCTGCTGTTCGTCGATGTCTTCCGGCGGACCGGCTCGACGCCGGTGTTCTGGCGCGGACGCGCCCGCCTGACCGAACTGCGAGGTCTCGCCGTCCGGTTTCTCGGCGTCGAGGCGGCGCAGCGTTTGTTCACCGACTACGCACGGCAGGCGGGTGTCGCCGATATTGCGCGGATCGAGCCCGACGCACGCCTCGTGCACTACGTGGAGACGCAGCTCGCCGGTGCCATCGGCAGTGCCTCCGCCCGCGCGGTGGTCGCCAGCGTGGTGGAGGAAGAGCCGCTTGCCGCCGAAGACATCTTGCGCATGCTCGACGAGGCATCGCAGGTGCGAGCCCTGAACCGGCAACTCGAAAGCCTGGACCGCCTCAAGGACGATTTCATGTCGTCGGTGACTCACGAACTGCGCACGCCGCTCACGTCGATTCGCGCGTTTGCCGAGTTGATGCGCGACGACCCGCAGATGGAGGCGCCGCAACGGCAGCAGTTTCTCGGGTTGGTGGTGGCCGAAGCCGAACGCCTCAGCCGCCTCGTCAACCAGGTCCTCGACATGGCCAAGATCGAGTCCGGCCACGCCGATTGGGGCAATGACGCGATCGACCTGCGCGAGCTGATCGCGCACGCCGTGCAAACCACCGCCGAGACTTTCCGCGAGCGCGGCATCCAGCTTCAGGTCGAACAGCCGGACGCCGTGCCGGTGCTGCATGCCGACCGTGACCGGCTGCTGCAGGTGCTGCTGAACCTGCTGTCGAACGCGGTGAAGTTTGCGCCCCAGGGTAGCGGCCAGGTAACCGTGCGGCTGCGCAGCGAAGCACGCTGCGCAGTCATTGAAGTGTGGGATAACGGGCCGGGCGTGCCGCCGGAGCAGCAGCAACTGGTCTTCGAGAAATTTCGCCAGGGCGGGCCGGCCAGCCATCGCCCGCAGGGCACGGGGCTGGGACTGCCCATCAGCCGCCAGATCGTGGAACATTTTGGCGGCCACATGTGGCTCAAGGCAGGGCCAGGTCAAGGCGCCTGTTTTGGATTCGAGCTGCCATGGCAGCATGAGGAGACAACAGCATGACGCACCAGATACTGATCGCCGATGACGAGCCCAACATCGTCATTTCGCTGGAGTTCCTCCTGAAGCGCGAAGGCTATGCGGTGAGCGTCGCGCGCGACGGTCCCGCGGCACTGGAAGCCATCCGGCGAGAGCGTCCGGCTCTGGTGCTGCTGGATGTGATGATGCCGGGCATGAGCGGCTTCGAGGTTTGCCAGGCGGTGCGCGGTGACGAGTCGCTGGCCGGCGTGAAGATCGTGCTGCTGACCGCGAAGGGCCGCGACACCGACCTTGCCAAAGGCACGGCGCTCGGTGCGGACGCCTACGTCACCAAGCCGTTCTCCACGCGCGAACTGGCCGAGCGCGTGCGCACTCTCCTCGCAGCCGCATGAACAGCCGGTTTTGCTTCGCAGCGGGAGGCATCGAATGAGGGTCGATCGCCGGGAAATCGTCGCAACGATCGGCCCCGGCCTGCTGCTGGCCTTCGTGGCGGGCGGCGGGGGCCTGCTGTTCGCGGCGACCCTGGAGCCTGACGAACGTCAAGCGTTTGCGGCCATGCTGGCGCCACGCGGCGCGCTGTTGTTCCTTGGCTGGCTGCTGCTCTCGGGTGCGCTCGGCGCATTGCTGCGTCTGGCGTATGTGAATTGGGTGGCCTCGGCAGCCCGGCTGGCCGAACAAGCCGGCGTGCTGCTCTCCAATGACCTGGAACGTGAGATCGAGCCCGAGGGCAGCGCCGAGACGCGCTCGCTGGCGCGCGTGATCAGCCGGTTGGCCAGCCAGCGCAGCGCGCTGCGCGCCGATGTCGAGGCGCAGGTGCGCCAAGCCAGCTTGAGCGTGGAGCAGGAGCGCAACCGGTTGTCGACGCTGATGTCGGAGCTGACCCAGAGTGTGGTGGTGTGCAACCTGGACGGCCGCATCCTGTTGTACAACACCCGGGCCCGGCTGCAGTTCAAGGCGCTCTCGCAGTCACCGCAACTGGCCGGCGGCGCCGAACTGATCGGCATCGGCCGGTCGATCTACGGTGTGTTCGACCGCAACCTGGTGGCCCATGCGCTGGAGAACATCCGCAATCGCATGGCCCGCGGTGTCGCGCGTCCCTCAACCCAGTTCGTCACCGCCACCCGGGCCGGTCAGCTGCTGCGGGTTCAGATGGCCCCGGTGCAGACCGCCGACGCGGACCAAGTCGCTGCCGCCGGTATCGGCGGGTTCGTGATGATGCTGGAAAACGTGACGCGCAGCTTCGAGGAAGAGTCGACCCGCGACAATTTGCTGCACGGACTCACCGAGGGCAGCCGTTCGTCCCTGGCGAGCATGCAGGCGGCTGTGGAGATGCTGCAACTCCCCGACGTCGAACCCGCGATGCGCGAGCGTTTCCTGGACGTGGTGCGCGAAGAGGTTGCCGCGATGAGCCGGCGCATTGGCGAGATGGCGCAGCAGGCCATGCAGGGGCTCAAGACGCGATGGCCGCTGGAGGAGATGCTCGGGGCGGACCTGCTCGCGGCCGCTCGCCGCCAGATGCAGGATCGTTGCGGCCGTCCGGTGACGGTGGAGGAGGTCGACTCGACGCTCTGGTTGCGGGTGGACAGCTTCTCACTGATGCAGGCGCTGAGCTCGCTGGCGTTGCGCCTGGTCGATGAATTCGACGTGAGGTTTCTGCAGCTGCGGCTGCGCGCCGCCGGCGAGCGCGCTCACCTCGACCTGGTCTGGTCGGGGCACGCGGTGAGCACTGAAACCGTGATGAGCTGGGAAATGGAGCCGATGCGCTTCGAATCGCAAAGCACCCCGCTTTCCGTGCGCGACGTGGTGGATCGCCATGGCGGGGAGATGTGGTTCGAGCGGGAGCGGGTGAAGCACCAGGCTTTCTTCCGCTTCCTGCTGCCGCTGGCAATCGGCCAGGACCTGCTGGACTCCGCGGAAATACTGCAGGGCGAGAGCCGGCCCGAGTATTACGACTTCGATCTGTTCGGAGCTACCGCCGAAACCAGCGAGCTGGACGATCGTCCGCTATCGGCGCTGGCCTATACGGTGTTCGATACGGAGACCACGGGCCTGTCGCCGGCGGCCGGCGACCAGATCATCCAACTCGGCGCGACCCGCATCGTCAATGGGCGGCTGCTGCGGCAGGAATGTTTTGAGCAGCTGGTCGACCCCGGCCGCACCATCCCCGAGGCGTCCATCACGTTTCACGGCATCACTCAGGAGATGGTGGAGGGCAAGCCGCGCATCGACGAGGTGCTGCCCGCCTTTCATGCGTTCGCGCAGGACACGGTGCTGGTGGCTCACAATGCCGCCTTCGACATGAAGTTCCTGCAGCTGCAGGAAGAGCCGACCGGCATCACCTTTCGCCAGCCGGTGCTCGATACCCTGCTGCTTTCGGCCGTGGTCCACCCCAACCAGCCCTCGCACGGGCTGGAGGCCATCGCCGCGCGTTTCGACATCAATGTGCTGGGTCGGCACACCGCGCTCGGCGATGCCATGGTCACTGCGGAGGTGTGGCTGCGGCTGATTCCGCTGCTGGAAGAAAAAGGAATCCGAACGCTGCGCCAGGCCCGCGAGGCGGCGCAGCAGACGTACTACGCCCGGCTGCAGTATTAGGGTGGTGAACGCGTACCCTGAAGGCGCGGTTGTCAGCGCTCGACGTGGAGCTCGCGGTGCTCGCCCAGCTCGGGCGGGTTGCCGGATACCGCGGCGGTCGCGATCTTGAACAGCTGCCGGGTCTTGCTTTCCTTGATGTTCCAGTACTCGGCGTCCTGCACCTCCACTTCGACCAGTTCGAGGTTCGGGTCTTCGGCCCCGCCCGGGAACCACGCTTTGGCCAATGCGTTGAACAGCCGCCTCTTGGTGTCCATGTTCTCGCTGATGCGGGCCTGCCCCGACACCGAGACGTAGACATCCTTTTCCAGATCGGCATAGGAGATGCAGACATTGCCGTCGGCGCGCAACCGCTGGCCCACTTCCGTCTGTTTCGAAACGAAGAAGTAGAGCGGCTCGCCGGGCTCGAGCGAGCGGTTCTGGGTGGTGAGCGGATGCGAATGCAATTGTCCGTTGGTATGCCGGTGCGTGAGCATGGCAAATCGTATGTTCTTGATCAGCTTCCAGAGACTGTGCTGGAATGATTCATCTTGCTTCATGGCTGCTTCCTGTGGGTACGAACGCCCCATCGTTGAACCGGCGCCGCCCGGTGGACGTCAGCCCCGGTCCCGGCCGACTGTACGTTTAGGCTGACAGTCAGCCCAAACGGCCACCTGCTCGTCGGTCGACTTGTTCCATGCCGACTGTTCGGTGATGCCCGTTTCGCCTATCTGTCCGACCGCATTTGCTGGAGCGGCTGACTGAATGCGGGGAAGACACCTCCCCTTCAGACAACACATCGGGAAGAAAGGCCGTACGTTTAGCCGTCTAGCGGCGGACCGATCAGCGAAGTGGCCACCATTCAGTCCAGGAATGACCAGGTATCTGCCCCGTCGAACCGACGGATGTGTATGGATTGGAGGAGCTCCGGCTCAAAGTTGTTGAGATTGACGCCGTGCCTTGCGCCAGGCTGCGGTGGCAGCGGCTCCCAATGCGTGACCACCCCGCATGTCTTGCATCGGATCGTGCGAAGCGTTTTGTCGCCTTGGATGTAGTCGACCGTTTGGTCGGGGTGGCCTTCGATCGACACCGTGCCGAAGTCGTAGTATGCCCATACCGCGCCGAGTCGACGGCAGATGGAGCAGTTGCAGCGTGTAGCCTTCTCAGGCACGAACGGCAGCGTCAGCCGAATTGCGCCGCAGTGACAGGAGCCTTGACGAGAAGGTGTGTGTTGCATGGCGAGCAATTCGAGGGGGCCTGCGTAATTGGAACGAAAGATTGAACGTCATCGCGTTGAACTCTCGATGGGTGGGCGATTCTTGCGGTGGGAGTTTTTCAAGAAAATTTTGCCATCCCGAAACGTGAACAGGTCGCAACCATGCACTTCAACGCGAGTACCGTCAGCGCGGGTTCCCGTGAATGTCCACTCCGATACTCCCCGTTCCCCTTGCACAAAGTGCTGGGCATTGCCCCAATGGGCATCCGGGAAAGTTGCCCATACCTCCGCAAAGCCAGCTCGCACGGCCTCCCGTCCAACGTAACGAGTGCCACAGATGTCCGGCCCCGCCGAGGCTTCGAAAACACAGTCGTCCGTCATGAATGACATGAGGGCATCGACATCATGGCGATTCCATGAATCTGCGAAGGCTTGCAGAACCTCGGTGGTGACCTCAATACGCGCATCAGCCATGATCTACCTTCCTTTCTAAATCTGCTTAGGCGTCATTGGCGAAGCCCAACGTCCGCACTCGAGGTGCGCGATGCGCGAACAAGATCGAACAGTTGCCGATTCCATTCCGCGTGGATACGGGGATGCAGGTGGTTTGCTGCCATAGGTGGTATGGCGACTCCGGCGGCTACAGCCGCCGAATTGAGATCGAGCAAGCGGTTGGGCCAACCAGTGGGCCAAGGATTCACCAACGTCCGCAACATCTGAAGATCGATATCCCAGTACTTCTGAAACAGCTCCAAAGCCTCATCTCCTAAACCGAACCAGGCCGCGAACCGCTCGAGTGTTGGAATCCAGGCCCAGAATTCGTCCACAGCGCCACAGAAGTCCACGACGGCTGCTGCGATCTCGGCCCTGGAAAGCCGCCGCTCGTCTGGGGTGATCAGTCGAAAGACGCCGGAGATGAAGTCGTTTTTGGAAGGATTGATCTCGACTTCGGATGAGATGCCATACCACGAACGCCCCTCTTCATCGGCAAGACCAATCCACATCAACTCCGACCGGGCCGACCACGGTGCTGCCGTCCACTCAGTGTCAACGAATATTCGACGTGCCATGACTCGTTATTGTGACGCCCGCACTCAAGGCTCACCTTTTCCCCATAGTCCACGCGCTTCCCCTTGGCGTGAATGACATCGAATGTCGAGGTTGCGCCGGCTTTGGCCTGGGCGAGAAACTTTCCCGAGTCCGGGTATTCGCAGATCTCGGGGGGGTCTGGCGTCAGGCCGCGACAGCATGATCGCACGCCCCGACGATCTGATACGGAAGCCGCCGGACCGAACCTGCTCTAACGTCGGGGTCAGACGCCATCCTGGAAGACCATGCGAATTTCCTTCAGGGGCGGGCCTCCCAAGGTGAACTCGTTCTCGGAAGCTTGTTCTGGAACGAAGCCTGCGGCTGTATAGAAGCGAATCCCACGTGCATTCTGCGAAAGAACCCACAGCGAGACAGACTTAAAGCGTTGTTGACGCAGCTGCTCGAGCGCTGCAAGCCACAGGGCGCGACCCACGCCGCTCGACCAATACGGTGCAAGGACATACAGAGCCCAAATCTCACCCCGGCTTTGCGGCGCGTCGTCGTCGCGAGACGCTCCATGCGCCACAAACCCAACCACGGTTGCCTCGTGACGCGCGACCAGCACTCGTGGGGTGCCAATTTGCAATGCCTCGCGCCACCAGGCTTCTCGCGTAGCTACGGAGAGGCCGGCAAGATGCTCGCCAGGAACGATGCCGACGTAAGCCTGCTGCCACGAACCAACGTGCACGGCCGCGATGCCGCCACTGTCTCCCGAGTTCGCCTCTTCAACGTGCATGGCGCCTATCGTCGGAGCTGACCGGCATGCGCGCGGTCTGGGCGCGAGGCGCACGAAAGCACGTCTGCGTCCGTGTCGAACAACCTCTGTTAAAGCGCTTTCTCATAGACGCCCACATTGTGCCCCTCGTGTACCACTTGCTCCAGCAACCTCCAGCCGGCGCGCTGCAGAAGCGACGCCGACGTAGCCGTTGCGCAATAGATTGAAGTTATCTTCTCGATGACGCTGCGCCAGAAGGCCTGAGCTGCGAGGTTGGCGGGCATTTGACCCACTTCCCAAGCGCCAGGATGGTCGAGCAGGACATGCCTGGCCAAGGCGTAGCCGGCGCCTGAGCGACGGAACCGCTTGAGGATGAAGAACTGCTCCATCCAATTGCCTTCCTTCCGGGTGACGACCGCGGGGGCCACGAGTGCGAAGCCCACGTACTGCGCACCTTCCAGGGCCACGTGCGCGTGGAACCGCTCGCCTTGCTTGTGGCGTTCCAGGTTGTAGCCGTACTTGGTCTCGGAATCTGCTTCCTGCGGCCAGATGTCCGAAAGCTCGTATTGGTACAACTCCAGCATCTGCTGCAGCGCAGGAAAGTCGTGGGGCTGGGCTTTGCGGAGTTCGAGGACCATTGACGTTCGATTCTGCGGCCTAACGTTGGAATTCGCCAGCGGCGCAGGCGTCCGCGTGGGCCATCGAGGAATCAGGGTGATGCCAGCAGCCACCTGAATGAAGCACCAATGCGATACGTACCATCTTCTCGACGGAAAGGCGCAAGCGCAGCAGCATGCGCGGCGCTCACGGCCTCTGCACCCGAGTGTTCCGCCGCTCGAATAGCCACACCCGATGATGCAAGTCCGCGTTGTGCCGTATCCAGGTCAGCATACTGCCACTGACATGCCACATCGAGCACTGTAGTGGCTTCAGTGCAGCAACCAGCGCGGCGGCCTCCATTCCTTCCGGTACGCCGCAAGTCATGATCACAATACGGCCGGTGGGCTTGGCAATTCTTCGCGCATCCCCAATCCTGTGCTCGCGCCACCCAAAGCGGACCGTTGACCATCGAAGTCTTGTGCTTATCGGCTACACCCATGTCAGGCCCCCTATCGTGTGGAAGAACCAGCTCGTGGCCCCGAGTGCTCGTTTGTGGGGCATCACGTTCGCGTCAGCCGGCAAGCGCCACCGCCCAGCGCGCGATTGCGACCAATGAGTCCGCCCAGATTCCAGAGCAGCGCGAAGACGGCAAGTACGGTGAACCAGATCGGTGGCCTGGTCATCAAATCGCACTTCGCAAAGTTTGCTTACTCGGACGGCAAACGAGCGAAGGGTTAGGCAGCGATGCGCGGAGGGAAGCGACTGAGGTGTTCATGCAGTATTCGAAACCTTCCGCCTTCATGCACCAGCACGCGAGTGCCTCGGCCTTGAATCTTGAACTCTCGGCCTCCTTGGGCGCCTTCCCAGTTGTACGTATAGGTTGCCGACGCTGAAGCTCTGTCAGTTGTGAGGACGACAATCTCAGACAAGTAGAATCGAGCCTTCTTTACCGCAGGGTCACCTCTCCAGCTCTTCTCGAAGACGGCTTGGATTGCCCTGCGACCAACGAAGTCCCCGTCGTTGAAGCGGAAGTAAGCTCGTTCATCGATCATGTCTTCGAGCAGCCTGAAGTCCTCCTTCATGGCCACTTCCTCGAAGTGATTGAGGAACCGCACGACCGACTCTGTGCTGACACTGGCTTCCATTCGCGGGGACTCCTGAGTTGTCATGGCGCATGCCGATACGCTGAGTCCGGCGGCGGCGACGGCCACGAGGATGACTTCGCGGCGTGTGTTCGTGGGCTTCGCGTTGAGCATACCGGCCGATGAAGGTGGTTCCTGTGCTGCATAACGAGGCTGTGCAATAACCCCCTTCGCGGACCACGCGACAGGTGCTCCGGGGTCGGTATGTGAATTCATTGCCGGTGCCTCCTCAGCTTTTGCTGATTCGGCTTTTCTCGGCATTTCGACTGTCTTGATGGGCGTGGCAAGTCTGCAGGCGATATCTGATCCGCCCCTTTTTACCGGGGCCCGTTGTTCGCGAGCTTCCAGCGGCGGCAAGACCGTGCTTCAAGAGGCCAGCATTTCGCAGCGTGAGATGCGGGACAATGCCTCGCCCATCGATTCGCGCGCGATGGCCGTGTCATAGTTGGCCTGGCCGCGAAGCCACCAACCGTCGCTGAGCCCAAAATACCGACAGAGTCGCAGGTCAGTGTCCGCAGTGATGGCACGCTTGCCCGCGACGATGTCGCCAATACGCTGAGCGGGTACGCCAATGTCCTTAGCCAAACGATACTTCGTCAGGCCAAGCGGTTTCAAGAATTCCTCTTCCAACATCTCTCCGGGGGAGACAGGGGAAACAGTTCTAGTGCGCATGGCAAAACTCCTTCAATGATAGTCAACTATCTCCACCTCCTTGGCGCCCTCAGAAGTCCACACAAAGCAAACTCGCCACTGATCGTTGACGCGGATGCTGTGTTGCCCCTTCCGATTTCCTTTCAGAGCTTCGAGTTGATTGCCTGGCGGCACGCGCAAGTCATCAAGAACCGAGGACCAATCAAGTTGCTCCAGCTTTCGAAGCGCAGGACGTTCGATATTGACCCACCGCCGTACACGTCTGCCTTGAAAGAGGGCCTCCGTGTCCTTGCACTTGAAGCTCTTTATCGCCATGCGTTAATAATAACGCACCTCGTGCATAACGTCAAGCGTCACTATGTCCTCTGCCAGTCCCTGGTCGCGCCACAGCGGCGGGTTCCG
>JBKJHN010000116.1:0-10163 GCA_046599015.1 Ramlibacter sp. | reverse complement strand
GGCATCAAGCGTCCGGTGCTGCTGTGGATCCATGGCGGTCCGGTGGGCATGAGCGGGGATGCCTGGCACTGGCGCTGGAACCCGCTGCTGGCGGTAGCGGCTGGCTATACGGTGGTGCAGCCCAACCCGCGCGGCTCCACCGGCTTCGGGCAGGCGTTCATTCAGGGGATCTGGGGCAACGTCTGGGGCGAACAGTGCTTCAAGGACATCATGGCCGTCACCGACGCGCTGGCGCAGCGCGCCGACGTGGACGCCTCACGCATCATGGCCATGGGCGGCAGCTTTGGCGGCTACATGACCAACTGGATCGGCACGCAGACTGATCGCTTCAAGTGCCTGGTGACGCACGCCAGCATCGTCACGATGGGCAGCTTCACGGGCGTGACGGACCACCCCGGCTACTGGTACCTGGCCATGGGCAGCGAGAACCCGTACGACGATCCGCTGCACTTCGATCGTTACGCGCCCATCCGCCACATCGGAAAATGGAAGACGCCCGTGCTGATCATCCACGGCGAGCAGGACTATCGCTGCCCCGTGAGCGAAGGCTTGATGTTGTTCGAGGCGCTGCAATACCACGGCGTGGACAGCGAGCTGCTGGTATTCCCTGACGAGAACCACTGGATCCTGAAGCCGAAGAACGCCGTGGCCTGGTACGAAAACGTGCTGCGGTTCATCGGCGCGCACATGAAGTGACCAGGGGAAGTGCTGCCCAGCAACAAGACTATGCGTGGCTCACTCTGCCGCCCGAGTTGCCAGCCGGCTCAGGCGCTTCGTGCTCGCACCTTCGACGTTTCGTCGTTTGTCGAAAACACACGCTGCATCCAGGAGCAGAAATTCCGCACGTTGAGCGCAACCTGCTGCTCCGGCAAGGTCACCAGGAAGAGTCCGTATCCGTCCAAGGTGACGGGGGACAGTCGCAGCAGGGTGCCGTCGCACAGCTCCTTTCGGACCAGCAAATCGCTGCAGATCGCGACCCCCTGACCAGCGATCACCGCTTCAATGGCGTGCAGTTCCTCGCGAAACCGCATCGCAATCCGTCGCTCCTCACCGGGGCCGGTGCGAGTGACCATATCCCACCGCTCCCATGTCGGGGCCTGCGTATCCCCAGGCAACCATTCATAGGCAATGCGGGGAAGCCGCCGCCAAGGCTTGGCGCCGTCCGGCCCCACCAGCGACGGTGCCGCGACGACGTAGAAGCGGTCTCGCACCAACTCCACGGCGACGCCGTCACGCGGCATGTCACGCGCATAGCGCAGCGCAACGTCGACCTGTCCTTCTCGCAGGGCGATGACCTCGTCCGTTCCGATGATCTCCAGTTCCACCGCCGGGTTCTCGCGGCGCCAGTCGGGAAGCAACGGCACCAGGCACCGTGCGGCAAACGCGTTCGTCGTAGACACCCGTAGCTGCCGGGCGGCCGCTCCTGGCGCGCGGGCTTGGTCAATCGCTGCCGCAAATAGGTCCAGCCCATCGCGTATCACGGGAAAGAGGCGCCCCCCCGCCTCCGTCAGAGCGAGGGGACGTGGATGTCGACGAAACAAGCTTTGTCCGCAGTGCCCCTCGAGACTGCGGATCTGGTGGCTGACCGCTGTCGGAGTGACGTGCAGCTCTGCGGCGGCAAGCCGGAAGCTTCCGAGACGGGCGACGGCTTCGAAGGCGCGAAGGGCACCCAAGGGCGGTAGATAGCGCATTGGAGCGAGGATGAAACAAACTCATTTATAGCTGAATCTTTTGAGCTTGATGCGCGCGGATCTCCCGCCGACACTTGG
This sequence comes from Ramlibacter sp., assembly GCA_046599015.1. Lineage (GTDB taxonomy): Bacteria > Pseudomonadota > Gammaproteobacteria > Burkholderiales > Burkholderiaceae_C > Ramlibacter. The sequence goes on along the minus strand of JBKJHN010000116.1, from coordinate 8,394 downwards.
ATCTGCCTGGAACCCTGCAATGGAGAACCTCGATGACCGATACCTCACACGACGCTGTGTCCCGCCTGAAGGAGCGCATTGCCGCGCTGGCTCCGCTCGTAGCCGCACAGCGTGAAGCCATGGATCGTGAGCGACGTCTCACGCGCCCCGTCTTCCAGGCCATCGCCGAAGCCGGGCTGCTGCGGCTGTGGGCGCCGCGGGCCTTTGGGGGCTGGGAGCTCTCGCCGCCCGATTTCATGGCTGTCGTCGAGGCGGCCGCGGCATTGGATGGCTCAGTTGGCTGGGTGGTGGGAAACGGCGGCGGCATGAGCCGGGCAGCAGGCTATCTCCCAGAGGCGGTGGCACGGCCCTGGTTTGCCCGCGCCGATGCCTTCGTCGTAGCCACGAATGGAGCGATTGGCGAGGCCGTGCCTGTCGATGGCGGATACAGGGTCAGCGGGCGCTGGCCCTTTGCCAGTGGCATCCACCACGCCAGCCTCGTGGCGCCGGTGTGCCAAGTCGCCGATGGCAGCGGGCAGGGTTCGGTCCTTCTTTGCTACGTGCCCGCCGAGCACGCCGAGATCATCGACAACTGGCGGGTCTCTGGCCTGCGCGCCACCGGCAGCTGCGACTACACACTGACCAATGTCTTCGTTCCCATCGAGCATACGCACGACCTGCGGCAGCCACCGGCGACGCAACCCGGGCTGCTGTACCGCTGGCCAGCCATTTCCGCCTTTTCCACAACGGTCGCGGTCGTGCCGCTGGGGATCGCTCGGGCCGCGCTGGACACGTTCGAGCGCGAACTGGCTTTGCGCGCCCGCGGGGGCACTGCGGTCGCCTTGCGTGACCGCGAGTTAATCCAGTCCGAGATCGGGCGCGCCGAGGTGCTGCACGCAGCTGCGCGGGCGTTGCTGCTTTCGGCAATGAATGAACTGACGGCCGCGTTGGATGAGGCCGGGGAGCGGCTGGTCCGCGCCCGCGTGATGTACCGCTCTGCGTGCACGCACGCCGCCGAGTCTGCGATCAGGGTGGCCGAGATGGTGTCCGCTGCTGCTGGCGCAGTCTCGATCTGGGAAGAACACCCGCTCGAGCGGCAGTTCCGCGACATCCATGCGGCTGCCAAGCACATCGCCATGTCACCGAACAACTATGTGCTGTCCGGTCGGATCTGTCTCGGCCTGGAGACTGGCACCCAGCGCTTTTGACTTTTGAGCGTAAGCGTGCGGTGCGTCTTGACGACGGCCCACCGGGTCAGTTAAGCGCCGTGAAGTGCCGCAGCGGCGACAGCCATTGATCGACGATTGGGCCCCCCGTCCGAACCGCTGGTCAACTCGGGCGGCCCTCGGATTGAATATCTGGCCGCGACCTCCGATGGAGTCGCGTCCTACACATCAACGCAGGGCGTTGTCTCCGCTCATATATACGAATACTTCGTCAAAGAGGTCGCCGCGAGCACGGAAGAAATTGCAATTATTTTTGTGCACTACATGTTGATCGCTGTGGTGGTTCTCGACTCTGAACCGCGTTGCGATTCGGTCCGGATTCTGAAGAACGTGGTCAAATTCCCCATGCCAGATCTGAGCGTACCGCGAGAATAGCCTTCCGAACATGCCGGCGATCTCTACGTCGCGGCCTCTGTAGACAGTGTCGTACGTGGCGATCGTGAAAACTGCATCGGACGTAAAGAACGACAGTGTCCCCTCAAGGTCTTTCCGATCGACTGCGGAGAAGTACGCCTCCACCCGCGCGATGAGCGGATCCTGACGCACAGCAAGCGCGGCCGGCTTTTTCACTTCGAAAGAAATTTTCGCGCGCGTTCGCGTTCGTCAATATATGACGCAGCCCACGCCTTCTCATAGGCTTCCGGCCCCAGATACATGATCGGATTCTCCATTTCATCCATAACGGAAATAAATGCCGGATCTTCCATGGCCTTGCGGAACCCGTCATGCAATGTTTTGACAATGTCCGGAGCCAGTCCCTTTGGCCCAGCCAGGCCTAGCGGCGTCAGGTGCACCACTTGGTAGCCGAGTTCCTTCACCGTGGACGTGTCGGGAAACTTTCTCATCCGCTTTTCGCCGAGGGTTGCCAGCAGCCTGAGCTTGCCGGCTTGCACGTTGGACTCCCAGCCGCCAGGGCTTACCGCAATGAAATCGACTTGCTTGCCCAGAACGGCCATTGCCGCCTGCGCATCCCCGTTCGCAGGGATGTGGTTGAACTGAATCCCCCCATTCGCAGCGCCAATTTCCTCCATATAGATATGGCCACCTGAGCCCAGACCTGCCGACATGTACGAAATACTACCGGGACGGCCACGCGCGTCATCGAGCAGGTTCTTGAGCGTCTTGTAAGGGGAGTCGGGGTGCACCACGATGCCATACTGCAGGCCGGCGACCTGGATGATCGGCGAGACGTCCTTCACCGTGTCAAAAGAGAATTTGTTCTGGAATGATGCGCGTTGAAGTACCGGGACAATAACGGTCACCGTGTAGCCATCGGGCTCCTTGGCTAACATGTTCGCAACAGCGACGGCCCCGCTGCCGCCCGGCTTGTTCTCTACGACTATTGGCTGCGGGAAATATTTCTTTGCCGCGAGCGCCAATGTACGGAAAGTGCGATCCGTGGCTCCCCCTGGCGTGTAGGGGATCACCATCGTGATCGGGCGCACTGGAAACTCGGCGGCCGACACGGTAGTTGTAAAAGCCAGGATCAGCATTGTCAGTGCTGCGGACAGCCGTCGTACGACCCAGTTCATGCTATTGCCTCACTAATGAAGTTCTTGATCATGGCGTTCCATTCGGCTGGCCGCTCAAGGTGCGCGTAGTGCCCGCCCTTTTCGATCACGACCAACTTTGAATTCCTGATACCGCGGTGCAGGATCTCCGCCGCGTCGGTCGGCGTGTTGCCGCGGGTGATTCCCTTGTCGGCGTCGCCGCATACGACAAGTGTGGGGCAGTCGATTCGCCCGAGTTGCGCCGTCCACGTCGGCACCGTCAGCGCTCGGAACATCGCAGCATAAGAGGCAGGGTTGTTCTCGCGGGCGTCGAGGAAGTTTGCGCGATAGAAATCGATGAGGTCGGGTTGTTGTTCGAGTGATTCAACAGCAAAGGTGTTCTTAATCTGTTCTTCCGCCAACGCCGCAGTACCAAGCTGTTCAACCTTGGCCGCCCGCTGCACGAACCGCTGCGCCCCTTCCGGCCGCAGCCCTGAAGTCGTGCACGTCAGCACGAGTGCGCGGACCATCTCGGGATGGTCCAGCACGAACTGCTGCGCGATCCAACCGCCCATCGAGAACCCAATCAACACTACCCGCTGGAGTTGCAAGGTATGAAGCAGTTCATAAAGATCGTAAGCATGCTGCTGGACTGAAAATCTACCCGCGCGATTGTCGGTGCCGCCAAAACCTCGCACGTCATAGGTGTGCACGCGGTAGTGTTTCGACAGTTCGGGAATCTGATTCACCCATGTCTTCATGGAACTGAGCCCAAGCCCATGGACCAAGACAACATCGATACCCGTCCCAGCGACCTCGTAATTGACCGAAAGTACCTCAGTGTGATTGATTTGAATATGCATTGGGATGATTGTCAGCGTACCGTTCCCGGAGTGTCAATGAACAGGGACCGCCTGAATTGATGATTCGAGGCGCTTGTCCGCGCCTGCCCTGCCGTCATTGCAGCTTGACGTCGGCCGCCTTGACGATCTTGGCGTACGTCGATATCTCCGCCTTGATGAAGTCGCCGTACTCGCCATCGCTCATGCCGGAGGCGTTCAACCCCATGCCTGCCAGCTTCTCGCGAATGTCGGGCGAGCTCAGGATCCGGCGCAGCTCCGCGCTGATCTTCATCGTGATGGCCGGCGGCGTGCTGGCCGGCGCGACCATGCCGTACCACGTGCCTGTCTCGAAACCCGGCAGCACCGTCTCGTGCAGGGTGGGCACGTCGGGCACCGTGCTCGAGCGCTCCTTCGAAGAAACCGCAAGCGCGCGCAGCTTGCCGGACTTGACGTACGGCATCAGCGTGACCATGTTGTCGAACTGCGCGTGGACCACGCCACCCAGGAGGTCGGTCGTGGCCGGCGCGCTGCCTTTGTATGGCACATGGACCACGTCGAGCTTGGCCTCGCTGCTGAGGTATACGCCGCCCAGATGCTGTGCCGTGCCGTTGCCGCCGTTGCCGATGGACAGCTTGCCTGGGTTGGCCTTGACGTACGCCATGAACTCCTTCACGTCCTTCGCCGGCACGGTCGGGTTGACGACCAGCAGCAAGGGAGCCTTGACCAGCAGCGTCAGCGGAGCGAAATCTTTCGCGGGGTCATAAGTCATGTTCGGATAGACCGACGGATTGACGGCCATGAAACCCGCCGCAGCCAGCAACAACGTGTAGCCATCGCCGGGGGCCTTGGCAACGAGGTCGGCCCCGATGTTGCCGCCGGCGCCCGGCTTGTTTTCCACCAGCACCGGCTGCCCCCAGGCCTCGGTGAGCTTCTGGCCCATCATGCGCGCGAGGGTGTCGGTGGCCCCTCCGGGTGAGAACGGCACCACGATGCGAATGGGCTTGCTGGGGTAGGCCACCTGCGCGGATGCTGCCGACGCGAACAGCATCGAGCCGCACATCAGGGCTGCTGGCGCCAGCAGGGCGGCGCGACGAAACCGGTTGGGTGACGAAGGACGATGGGTCATGGCTGTCTCCTCTTTAAAAAAATAGCGACTGGACACCGCGCCGCAGTGGCGCTTCACTTCACTGCGTAACGCTCCACGAAATCCTGGTTGATGGTGACGCCCAGGCCGGGGCGGTCGGGCACGTCGATCAGGCCGTCGCGCACCACGAACTGCTCTTCGGCCAATTCGTGCAGCAGCGGATTGGCCCCGAGCGAATACTCCAGAATCCAGCCGCCGGGCGATGCCGCCGCCACATGCATGCCTGCGGCGAAGGCGAGCGCCCCCGTCCAGAGGTGCGGCGCCAGCCGCAGGTTCCACGCGGAGGCGATCGCCCCGATGCGCATGGCCTCGGTGACGCCGCCGCAAATGGCCAGGTCGGGCTGGAAGATGTCGGCGGCTCGCAACTCCGCCAGGTCACGGAAGTCGAAGCGGTTGAACTCGCTCTCCCCCGCTGCGATCGGAATGGCCGTCGCCGCGCGCACTTCGGCCATCCCGCGCTTGTCGTCCGCCGTCACGGGCTCTTCGAACCACATCAGGTTGTCGTCTTCCACGAGCCGGCAGAACCGCTTGGCCTGCGCGACGTTGTAGGTCCCGTGGGCATCGCAGGCGAGCCCGATGTCCGGGCCCAGCGCCTTGCGTGCGGCGTGCACCCGCTGTGCGGAGCGCACCGGATCTCCGTCGATCACGCCCACCCGCATCTTCACTGCCTTGAAGCCGCCCTTCTCTATGTAGCCGAGCAACTGGTCTCCGATGCGATCGGCATCGGCCCAGCCGCCGGAGGCATACGCCGGCATCCGTTCTGCCTTGCGGCCGCCCAGCAGCCGCCACACCGGCGCATCGAGATGCTTGCCCAGCAGGTCCCAGAGTGCCATGTCTACCCCGCTGATGGCGCAGACTGAAACGCCGCGGCGGCCCAGGATCGGAAAGACGTGCCCCTCGGCCAGCGCGTAATGCGCGCGGCAACCGTTGTACATCAGTTCCCAGAGGCGGTTGATGTCCCGTGCGTCCTCACCCACCAAAGCGGGCCCGAACTTCTGGTTGATCAAGGCCACCAGCGCGTGGCTGTTGCCTTCGCTTCCCACCTCCTCCTTGGCTTCACCGTAGCCAACCAGGCCGCATTGCGTCTCGATGCGCACCAGCACCGAGTCGAACGAACCAATGCGCCCGAAGTCCGAAACGTGCTGCTGCTCGTAGGGAATGGGAACGTGGAGCCACCGTGCGTTGACCGACTTGATCTTCATGTTGCAGAAAGGGCTGTGAGGCGATCGCGCACCTTGCCGGCCGCCTCGGTGTTGACGAAATGGACAGGCAACTCGCCTCGCAGGAGTTGCAGCGCCTGCGCGGCCCTCATGCCTGGCTGCCCCGCAGCTCTGCGCGGATCACCTTGCCAGAAGGCGTCATCGGATGTCCCCGGTATGCACCCAGCCGTCGCGCAGCGTCTCCTGAGTCTTTTCGGGTTGCCTCGGCGCGCGTGCGCGCGCAAATGTTGATGCAGGACTTGGTTCATGGGTTTGGCTCGCTCCCCGCCAGCCGTTGCGCCAGCACCCGCTGTGGCTCCCCGGCCGCATAGCACGCGGCCTGGTAGCGCGCGCCGGCGGTGCAGGCCTCGTCGAAGCCGGCCTGCGTCATCTCGCGCAAGCGCTGCTTCGTGAAGCGGAATGCGGTCGCCGGTCGGCTGGCAAGCTCCAGCGCGAGCCGGCTGGCGGTGGCAAGGACCTCGCCGGCCTGCACCACGTGATGCACCAGTCCCAGCTCGCGCGCCTGCGCGGCTGTGATCAGATCCCCGAACAGGGACAGCTCCACGTTCTTCGACATCCCGACGTGCAGCGTCATCAGGTAGGCGCCCACGATGCTGGCGAGACCCGCTTTCACCTCCGGCTGCCCGAGCTTGACGTCGGGATGGGCGACGCGAATGTCCGCGCACAGGGCCACCTGGAACCCGGCGCCGACCGCCGCCCCATTCATTGCAGCGATGCAGGGCTTGTCGAGTTCGCGGATGGCCTGGTACATGGCGCGTTGCTGGCCTTGCCAGGCTGGAACGGTCTCGGCCGTCATCGCGGCGGCCTCGCGCAGGTCCTGCCCCGCGCAGAAGCAGCGGCCGGCGCCCGTCAGGACGATCGCCAGGACGTCGGGAGCGCGATTGAGCGCCTGCAGGGTCTCGATGAAATCGCGCCGCAACGCCTCGTTGACCGCGTTGCCGGCAGCCGGCCGGTCGAGCGTCACGGTGGCCACGCCGCTGGCCGTCGAGGTCTTCACCGTCCTGTTCACGCGAATCCCACTTCTGAAACTGTGTCCATGCAATCCAGTCTAGTGGCGATCGGTTTGCGGCGGAAGTGCCAGACGAGGAGCCTGCCCTGCAAGCAGAGAGCAGCGCTCGAATGCCTAGCCTGTTGGTCATTCGGGGTTTTTGTTAGCCCATTTTCTGTCTAGTGCCTACTTCAGTAGGCACTAGCTCGTTTGCTTCCCTGCTTGCCTATTGCACAAGGCATTATCTAGACTCAGACCATTGATTCTGGCATAAGCCTATTGGAGTAGTCATTCAATGAAGCACCTCATCCACTCTGCCGACGACCTTGGAATAGCGTTGCGCGCCGTTCGCAAGAGTTCGAAGGTCCGTGTCGACGACTTGTCGCTCACCGTCGGCGTGAGTAAGCAGACTACGACGAACCTCGAGAAGGGGAAACCCACTGTTCAGCTTGGCACGGCAATCAAGCTGTTGAACGAGCTGGGGCTCAAGCTGAGCGTCGACATTCCGGAATCCGCGCTGCCGGCCTTGCGTCGTATCCAGGCGAATGCGCAGGGGCGCACAGGCAAAAACCCCGTACGCGTGCCTGGTGGTGAAGATTGAGCGAGCGCACGCTGAACGTCTACGTTGACCGGACCCTCATCGGTTCTCTCAGCGAAGAGAACAACCTCTGGGTCTTCGAATACGACCCGGCCTGGGCAAAAGGGGCCAAAAGCTACGACTTGTCGCCGGCGCTTACTCGCGCCACGCTCCGGCATGCAGACGGCGGCAGCGACCGCCCCGTACAGTGGTTCTTCGACAATCTGCTGCCGGAAGAACTGCTCAGGAAAGCCGTTGCCAAGGAGGCGGGCATTAAGGATTACGAGGACGCATTTGCCCTCCTGACTTACCTCGGGGCGGAGTCTGCCGGCGCATTGACGCTCCTGCCGCCGGACGTTCCTCTGCCAACGGAAGTCGCCTTGAGTGCACTTTCCGACGAGGACCTCAGCGCGCGTATCCGGAACCTTCCCAAGCAGACCCTGACCAAGAACGCCCCCAAGCGCATGTCAGTGGCCGGCGCGCAGCACAAGATGCTGGTGGTGCTCAAGCGCGGCGCCATGTTCGAGCCGGTAGGCGCCACACCTTCCACCTACATCCTCAAGCCCGACCATCCGGATGCGGACACCTACCCGGCATCTGCGTTCAACGAGTTCCTGACGATGCGCCTGGCCGCGGCGGCGCGCCTGACCGTTCCCAAGGTTGAACTGCGGTACGTGCCCGAGCCGGTCTACCTCATCGAACGCTTCGACCGGGTGGTGGACGCCGGGTCACTGCTCAGCCCGGACCGGCTGGCGCCGCCCATCGTCAACCGGGTACACATCATCGACGCGTGCCAGCTCCTTAACAAGGACCGCACGTTCAAGCACACCGGCGCAACGCTCGATGCTTTGAACAAAATCGTCGAGCGCACGACCAACAAGCTCGCCACGCGCACAGGTCTGTTCCGGTGGCTGGTCTTCAACATCCT
>JBKJHN010000154.1:0-5101 GCA_046599015.1 Ramlibacter sp. | reverse complement strand
GGATGACGCTGCCGAGTGTGTGTTCGATTCCGGGCGCGGTAAACAGGATCTCGCGATAGCGCTGGCGGTTTTCTTCGGTGGATTCGATCTGGACTGAATCGAAGCGCTTCTTGATGGTGGGGTTGCTTTCGTCTGCTGCCAGCACACCTTTCTGCTTCGCGACGATGGCGTTGGCCACGGATTTGAGCTCATCGATGTTCATGGGCTGTGACCCTCTGGTAAAGGTGAAGAAATCAGGCTTTGGGTCGGCCAGCACATGGGTGACAGGCCCGACCCCTATTCATATACTGTAGACCCATGGCACTGTTGCGCTGCGACGCGGCGTTGCTTACTCGTTGAGCAACACGGCGCGGCGCTTCAGCGTTATCGAGAGTGCCCGGGATTTTGGGCGCACTTCCCCCCGTGCCCCCCGTTGTTGTGGATAACTTTGCGGCTGGTTCAGGGGCGACCCTGGCCCACAGTGCCGCATGCCTCTTCGCAAATTGCGCGAGAGCGAATTCGACACCTGCTATATATTGGTTAGCATCTCACACCATCCAAGAGGAATGCATGACGATCCGATCCGCCCTGAAAACCACGGTGGTCGCACTCGCGATCGTGACCGCCGCGCCGCTTTTCGCACAAAGCACGCCCATCAATGCGGCCCAGTTTGACGCGCTGGTCGCCAAGGGCCCTGTCGCCGACGCTGCGACCATCGCGTCGAGCACCTGGGCCAGCAAGATCAAACAGGCCGGCACGCTGCGCCTCGGCGGCACCCAAACCTCGAATCTTTTCTCGTCGCTCAACGAGAAGGACAGCAAGATCCGCGGTTTCGACGCAGGTCTGGCCCAGCTCATCACTCGCTACATTTTGGGCGATGGGGCCAAGTACCAGTTCACGCAAGTCACCTCGTCCACACGCGAACAGGTGCTCATCAACAACCAGGTGGACATGGTGCTCGCCACCTACTCCATCACCCCTTCCCGCGCTGAGAAGATCTCGTTCGCCGGTCCTTACTACACTTCGCAGGCCGGGGTGCTGGTCAAGTCGAACAACAAGACAATTCAGTCGTACAACGATCTGGCTGGCAAGAAGACCGCGACCCAGGCCGGATCGACGGGGCCCGCAATCCTGGCGCAGTTCGCGCCCAAAGCTTTGGTACAAGAGTTCCAGACACACCAGGAAGCCCTCGACGGCCTGCGCCAAGGACGCGTAGATGCATACGTGACCGACTACACGCTGCTGCTCAACGTCCTGAGCCTTGGAGCCGGCGACGCGCAACTCGCGGGCGCACCCTTTGGACCTCAGGACCCCTATGGCATTGGCCTGCCGAAGGGCTCGGACGGCGTGCCCTTCATCAACGCCTTCCTGAAGAAGATCGAAGCCGACGGCACGTGGGCCAAGCTATGGACGGTGTCCATCGGGCAGCGCACCGGCAGCACGAACGTTCCGACGCCGCCCCCGCTCCCTTAAGCGATGGAGAGTGTCTTCCGCCTTTTGGCGGACCACGGGCCCGCCTTCGGGCAGGCTCTGTTGCTCACATGGAAGCTCACAGCGGTGTCGTTCGTGTCCGGTTTCGCTCTGGGCATGTTCGTGACGGTGGCCCGACTCTTCCCACTACCCCCACTGCGCTTCATTCTGACTGGCTACGTGGAGATTTTCCGCAACATTCCCGGTGCGGCGCTGCTGATCTTCATCGTGTTCGCCCTGCCCGATCTCAATGTCCTGATCGACTATGAACCCAGCGTGATCCTGACGCTGGCATTGGTCTGTTCCGCTTTCACGGCGGACTACTTGCGCGCGGGCATCAACACCGTCGGCGGCGGGCAAGTCGACGCCGCACGCAGCCTCGGCATGCGTCCGATGAGCATCATTTCCGCGGTGATATTGCCGCAGGCGCTGCGCGCGATGGTGCAGCCGATGACCTCTCTGCTCATTGCGCTGATGCTGTCGACCTCGCTGGCGTCGCAGGTGCCGTTTCCGGGTCGGGAGCTCACCACGCTCGTGGCCAGGATCGCCAATGACTCCGCCGCCGGCATGGCCGCGTTCGCGGTCGCTGCTGCAATGTATGTGGGGTCGGGCTTGCTCATCGCCTGGGCTGGCGCCGCCCTGGAAAAGAAGGTGCGGATATTGCGATGAGCCGCGCTCTGGACGACGTTCTGTTCAGCGATCCGAACCCCAAGGCGGAGGCCCTCACGCGGGCCGTAAGCGTGACTGTCGCGGTCTTGCTGCTCGGGCTGGTCGCGGGCATCGTGTTCCGGTTCCATGCTGCGGGCCAGTTCGAAGTGCGGCTCTGGGAATTCTTCGCTTGGCCGACGACTTGGGCCTTCCTGGCCAAGGGCCTGCTCGGCACGTTGGCATCGGCGGCGACAGCCGCCGTGATCGCGCTGGTCCTCGGGCTGGTCCTCGTGCTGGGCCGCCTGTCGCGGCTGCGGCTCACGCGTTGGCCGGCCACAGCGGTCGTCGAGTTCCTGCGTGGCGTGCCGACCCTGCTCCTCATTTACGTGTGTTTTCTGGTTCTTCCGTCGGTCGGCATCAAGCTGAGCACGTACTGGATGTTGACATTGCCCGTCGGCCTCAGCGCCGCCGCAGTGGTGGCCGAGGTGTACCGGGCGGGCGTACTCGCCGTTCCCCGCGGCCAGACTGATGCGGCGCGAAGCCTGGGGATGACCGAAGCGCAGGTCTTCTTCCTCATCGTCTTTCCGCAGGCCCTGCGCTACATCGTCCCGGCACTAGTCGCGCAACTGGTCATCGTGGTCAAGGAAACCACCTTCGGCTACGTCGTCACGTACGGCGAACTGATGCAGAACGCCAAGGTGCTCGTCGCCAACTACCACGCGCTTGTGCCCGTGTACCTTGTGGTAGCGACGCTGTACTGCCTGGTGAACTACACCATATCAAGAATAAGCCAACGGCTCGGCCGCCCATGACGCGTTCCGACGCATGTGCGTGACTGCCTCGGTGCGGCAGTTGGGCCGTCGCATGCGGCCCTGGTTTGGGCGTTTATGGCGGTAATTTGAGCGGCCAAAGTCACGGTCACTGCAAGCCACTCGCAGCACGATATCCAGGACCTGCAAAGCCTGATGCTTCATGAGGAGGCGGTGGCGTTGCTGCGCAAGCAACCGGAATTGATTTCGCGCGCGTTGGAAATACTGAACCAATGGCGCTCATCGGGAAACGCTCATAGCCGCGTGCTCTGGGACGAATGGTCTGTGATACTGAACCGCAGAGACTGGCGCAGGGTTCTGGCGCGAACGCGCAGATCGAAGGAACTGCGACAGGCATCACCGTTGGCGATCCTTTTGCCGCGAGACGTCCGTGAGCGGGTGCTGGAACAAGTCCAACAGTTGAAGCGTGGCGTCACGCTGGGGCAACTGACATCTGCTCCGCCCCCGCACAAGGCGCGCTCGAAGCACGTGCCATGAATCGCCAACACCTCGAGCATTTGATTCGCGCGGCGGCAGACGCTACCAATGAGTCCGCACCGTCAGACTCAAGCCCCGAAATGCCCACTCCTTCCGGCATTTCCAGCTGCGCGAAGCCTCAGGACTCCTTCGCCCTGAGCCGTTCGCGCAGATCGCGTTTCAGGACTTTGCCGTAGTTGTTCTTGGGCAGCGCATCCATGAATTCGTATTGCTTGGGCCGCTTGAAGCGTCCGATGTGGTCCAGGCACAGTGCGTCCAGTTCGTCCACCCCGATCTGATGCCCGGGCCGGGCCACGACGAAGGCGACGACGATCTCTCCCCACTCCGGGTCGGGCGCGCCCACCACCGCCACTTCCCCCACGGCGGGGTGCAGCAGCAGCACTTCCTCCACCTCGCGCGGATAGATGTTGGAACCGCCGCTGATCAACACGTCCTTGCTTCGATCCTTGAGAGTGAGGAAGCCGTCTTCGTCCAGGCTGCCCATGTCGCCAGTGAAGAGCCAGCCGCCTTGCAGCGCCGCCGCCGTGGCGTCGGCATCGCGCCAGTAGCCCGACATGACCGTATCGCCGCGCACCAGCACCTCTCCAATCTCGCCGGCGGGCAGGGGTTTTCCGTCGGCGTCCGCCACTCTCACTTCGACCGGTGTCTGCGCGAATCCCACCGACGCGAGGCGCTGGGCGTGGCGGGGATGCGCTGTGTCCGCCAGGTACGGCCGCGGCAGCGAGGTGATCACCATCGGGCTCTCGCCCTGGCCGTAGATCTGGACGAAGCGCGGCCCCATGACCCGCAAGGCATGCTGGATGTCCGCCACGTACATGGGCGCGCCTCCATACACGATCGTCTTGAAGCCGGAGCAGTCGGCACCGGTCGCTTCGGCGTGATCCACCAGACGCTTCACGATGGTGGGGGCCGCGAACATCGACAACCGCCCCACCGTGCGTGCGAGTTCAAAAATCTCAGCCGGATCGAAGCCACCCGACGCGGGAACCACATGGCGCGCCCCGGCAATGACGTGCGGGATCGCGTAAATGCCCGCGCCGTGCGACATCGGAGCGCCATAGACGATCGCGTCGCCGGCGTCGATCGCATCCACGTCCACGAAGGAGGTGAGTCCCATCGTCAGCAGGTTGCGATGCGTGAGCATCACGCCCTTTGGTTTTCCGGTGGTTCCGCTGGTGTAGAACAGCCAGGCCAGGTCTTGCGGAGCGCGCTCGGCCGTGGGCGCTGGCGGCAGCGAGAACAAAGCCTCGTAGGCCGGACCGCTCGCATCCACCGTGCGGCCGGGCGCATCGAGGCCCGCTCCGACATCCGGCGTGATGAATGCCCAGCGGGCCTGAGCATGGTCCAGGATCCATTGGGCCTCCCGCAGGTGCAGCTTGGCGTTGATGGGCACCACGACCAGCCCCGCCCACCACGCGGCGTAGAGCACTTCCAGATAAGCCGGGTGGTTGCGCATGAACAGGGCTACGCCGTCGCCCGCCCCGAGGCCGCCGTCCAGCATGGCCGCAGCGAGCCGGGCCACTCGGTCGGCCAACTGGCCGTAGTCGAGCAGGAGACGGTCGCCCTCGTAAAGCGCAGGCCGGCGCGGCTGGGCAAGTGCCACGCGTAAAAGGGTGTGGGCGAGATTCATGTCAGCTGCCGAACGATTGAACGCATTTGACTGAAAGATCGCGGCAGCGCGTCAGAAGTAAGCGATC
>JBKJHN010000079.1:0-9130 GCA_046599015.1 Ramlibacter sp. | reverse complement strand
TGAAGTTCTGCAGCGAGCGCTGGGTCTGCGCGCCCCAGAGGTGCTCGGCGGGCACGTGGATGGCGCCGAAGGTGTCGTGTTCGATGCGAGTGGCCATGGCGTAGAGCTGAGTGGTTGCGACGAGGAGTTCTGACAACGACTTACCTTACACCCAATGTCGCAGGCGTACTATTTCAGGTGCACCATTTTTGAGCTGTTGGAAGTACGCCATGCCAAGAGCGTTCAGGCTGTAAGAAGGTGATCAGCGGGGTGCGGGATAATTGATCCATCCCCCGCATCACATCTTCAGACCATGCCGACGACCATCAAGCAAGCCGATCTGATCGAATCGATCGCAGCCGCCCTGCAGTACATCAGCTACTACCACCCCGCCGACTACATCACGCACCTGGCGCGCGCTTACGAACAGGAGCAAAGCGCGCCGGCCAAGGATGCCATCGCGCAGATCCTCACCAACAGCAGGATGAGCGCGACCGGGCATCGCCCGATCTGCCAGGACACCGGCATCGTGAACGTGTTCCTCAAGGTCGGGATGGACGTGCGCTTCGAAGGGTTCAATAGCGGGCTGGAGGACGCGATCAACGAAGGCGTGCGCCGCGGCTACAACCACCCGGACAACATGCTGCGCGCCTCGATCGTCGCGGACCCGCAGTTCGCGCGGAAGAACACGGGCGACAACACCCCGGCGGTGATCTTCACCGAGCTGGTGCCGGGCGACAAACTCGAGATCACGGTGGCGGCCAAAGGCGGCGGCAGCGAGAACAAGAGCAAGCTCGTCATGCTGAACCCTTCAGATTCGGTGGTGGATTGGGTTCTCAAGACCGTGCCAACCATGGGCGCCGGCTGGTGCCCGCCCGGCATGCTGGGCATCGGCATCGGCGGCACCGCTGAAAAGGCGATGCTGATGGCCAAGGAGTCGCTGATGGACGACCTGGACATGTATGAGCTGCGTCAGCGTGGCCCGTCCAACAAGACCGAAGAGATGCGCCTGGAGTTGTTCGAGAAGGTCAATGCGCTGGGTATCGGCGCGCAGGGACTCGGCGGCCTCACAACCGTGCTGGACATCAAGATCAAGATGTTTCCGACCCATGCCGCCGGCAAACCCGTGGCGATGATCCCCAATTGCGCTGCGACACGCCACGCGCACTTCGTAATGGACGGCTCCGGGCCGGTCTACCTCGACCCGCCCAGCCTGGATCTCTGGCCGGACGTGAACTGGGCGCCGGATTACAAGAAGAGCCGCAAGGTCGACCTCGACCGGCTCACCCGTGAAGAAGTCGCCAGCTGGAAGGCCGGCGATACGCTCTTGCTCAATGGCAAGATGCTCACCGGTCGCGACGCCGCGCATCAGCGCATCCAGGACATGCTGGCTCGCGGTGAAAGCCTGCCGGTGGACTTCAGCAACCGGGTGATCTATTACGTCGGTCCGGTCGACCCGGTCAGGGACGAGGCCGTCGGCCCGGCCGGCCCCACCACCGCGACGCGCATGGACAAGTTCACCGAGATGATGCTGGACAAGACCGGCCTCATTGCGATGATCGGCAAGGCCGAGCGCGGTCCCGCCGCCGTCGATGCGATCCGCAAGCACAAGAGCGCCTATCTGATGGCGGTAGGCGGCGCCGCTTACCTTCTGGCGAAGGCCGTCAAGAGCGCCAAGGTGCTGGGCTTCGCCGACCTGGGCATGGAAGCGATTTACGAATTCGACGTGGTCGACATGCCGGTGACCGTTGCGGTGGATGCCGGCGGCACCAACGCGCATGTCACCGGCCCGGCCGAGTGGCAAAAGAAGATCGCCACCGGACAATTCAAGAATATCGCGGTTGCTGCTGGCTGACAGGCTCTGACGCGCCCATGGCGTCGGCGTTTTGGGCCGCTTCGCGACCGCGGTCCACGTTCACTCGCTGCAACAGGATCAGACCGGCGACGAAAAGGACGGTGGTCGAAAGAATCGCCAGCCGCTGGTTGCCCCCCGTGGCCCAGACGATCGCGCCATAACTGAGCGGTCCGATGATGCTGGCCAGCCGGATCGCGAAGGTCCACAACCCGTAGAACTCCGCCAGCTGCCTGCGCGGGGCGAACATTCCAGCCATCGCGCGGCCGGCCGACTGGCTCGAGCCCATGCAAATCCCCGCGATCGCCGCAGCCCACCAGAAACCGCCTTTGGTCGTGGTGACGGCTGCAATGACGCAGGTGGCGATCCACCCGACGAGGGTGGTGCCCAGCGCGATCTTGTGGCCGATACGGTCCTGCAGGTAACCCCAGGCGAAGGCACCCCCGGCGGCGGTCAGGTTCAGCACGAAGATCAGCACCATCGTTTCCTGCTGCTGGAAGCCGATCTCACTCTCGGCATAGATCGCCGCCAGTGTGATCGCCACCGCCACGCCGCCCTGGTAGAACACGGCGCACAGCAGCAGCCACATGAAGTCCTCGAAGTGTCGCGCCTGCGCAAAGGTGCGCTGCAGTTGGCGCAGCGATGCCTTCAGGCCGCTTTGGCGCAGTGCGTCCGGGTTTGGCCGTGACCGTTCGCCCAGCAGCCAGAAAGTGACCATGGCGGCCGAACCGTACAGGACCGCGGTAATGAGCATCGTCACCGGCACAAAAGCTTCTGCCTTCACCCCCTGCCCCTGCGCCCAAATGACATAGCCCAGGCACAGACCCAGCGCCAGCATGCCGCCGAAATAGCCAAAGCTCCAGCCCCAGCCGCTCACCTTGCCCAGCGCGGCCGGCCGCGCCAATTCAGGCAGGAAAGCCGCCGTGAGCGATTCTCCGTACGAGTAGAAGGTGTTGGAGACGATGATCAACACGACGGCCAGTGCCACGCTGCCCGGGCCGGCCAGCGCCAGCGCCGCTGTCGACAGAACGCAGCCCGTGGTGAAGATCGCCAGCAGCCGCTTTTTGGCGCCGCGCAGGTCGGCGTAGGCGCCGATGCTGGGCATGGTGAGCATCACGATGGCGTAGGACGTGCTCAGCGCGGCGGTCCATGCGAAAGTGGCCCACTCCGCCTTGCCTGCGATGCCACCTACGAAATACGCGGCGAATACGGCGGTGATCACCACCGTCGTATACCCGGAGTTGGCGAAGTCGTACATCGCCCAGCCGAACACCTCGCGCTTGCGCACGCCCGGGTTCAGGGCGTCCTGCGAAAAAACCGCCATCGAGCCCTCCTCGGACAGCCTCAATGCAAATGTCGCGGCCGGCGGCCGCCGCCATGACCTGTGCCTCCGCCCGTGCCGCGCGGTGGCTTGCCGATCTCCAGCGAATTCACCAGCGCATCGAAGCGCTGGCCAAACAGCTTGTCGATCTCAGCCACCACCCCGCCGAGTTCGGCGCCGTCGAAGTGACGCTCCATGAGGTTGATCACATCCTCCACCAGCAGATCGCGCTGCACCTGCATGATCGCGGCCGGGGTCGGGCCGACGAACAGCATCACGAAATCATCGCGCGACTCCGCGTCCGGCGCTGGTTCATCCTCATCAAACTCGGCGTCGTAAAAGGTCACTTCGATCGCGGCGCCCTGCTCCGCCAGCTCGTTCAGGCTCATGCACATCTCGTCGAGCGACTGCCGAAAGTCCTCGTCGCCCGGCACAGTCCAGCACATCCGCAGCAGGTGCTCCGGCGCGTCGAACTTGATCCCGGGCTCCTCTTCGTAAGCACTCTCGGCCGCGTCGGCCAGCGACTTGGCCCCGGCGTATTTCCACATCGGCTTGAGCGCATCCTGCAGCTGGGCGTACGTCACCTCAGCGCGCAAGGGAACATCGCCATGAACATGGATTTCAAACGGGGGGTTGTAGCTTGACATGTGATTACCCGACTTTTGAGGGAGCCAATTCTGCGCCTTCGCGTGCCGGTTCTACCGGTGATCCCTTTCGGCAAGGGGCGGATTTTAAGTCAACCATCAAAGCGTTCAGCGATGACGCACGGATATCATGCCAGAGTGCGCGGGTGGCGAAATTGGTAGACGCATCGGGCTTAAAACCCGCCGCCCACCCGAAAGGGAGCGTACGGGTTCGAGTCCCGTCCCGCGCACCAAGGACAAGGCGGCGGCAGCTGCCCGACCCAAGAAACTGGAGGCGCGAGGCGGAGTCGAACCGCCCTACACGGATTTGCAATCCGCTGCATAACCGCTTTGCTATCGCGCCGGTGCATTCAGCAAAAAGGGAAGCCTGCATGGCTTCCCTTTTGCTTTTTTTAACTGGAGCGGGAAAAGAGTCTCGAACTCTCGACCTCAACCTTGGCAAGGTTGCGCTCTACCAACTGAGCTATTCCCGCAGTTTGAGCTTTAAATTATAGCGCAAGTTTTTTCGCCCGAACCCAGGCTCAGTGCTTGACGGACAGCGGCGGCTGCACCGGTTTCGCACCGTCGCCCGTGGGAGTGATCGGCGCCGCAACGGCGACCGGTTCCTCATCGGGAAGCGGCGTCGGCCGGCGTTCCAGCGCGATTTCGAGCACCTTGTCGATCCACTTGACCGGCACGATTTCCAAATCGTTCTTCACGTTCTCTGGAATGTCCTGCAGATCCTTCGCATTCTCTTCCGGAATCAACACCGTCTTGATGCCACCACGGAGCGCCGCGAGCAGCTTTTCCTTCAAGCCGCCGATGGCCGTGACTTCCCCGCGCAGAGTGATCTCACCTGTCATGGCGACGTCCGCTCGCACCGGGATGCCGGTCAGCGCCGAGACCATCGCCGTCGTCATGGCGGCACCCGCGCTCGGGCCGTCCTTCGGTGTGGCGCCGTCCGGCACGTGAATGTGAATGTCCTTCTTCTCGAACACCTCGTCGGCCAGCCCCAGCTGCCGGGCCCGGCTGCGCACCACGGAACGCGCCGCCGACACCGACTCTTTCATCACATCGCCGAGCGAGCCGGTGGTGGTGGTGACGCCTTTGCCCGGCATCAACGCCGCCTCAATCGTCAGCAGGTCGCCGCCGACCTCGGTCCACGCCAGGCCGACCACTTGCCCGACCTGGTTCTGCGCTTCGGCCCGGCCGTAGCTGTACTTGCGCACGCCCAGGAAGTCATTCAGGTTGTCGGCGTTCACCGTCATCAGCGGCGTGTACTTCTTGAGCAGCAGGCCCTTGACCACCTTGCGGCAGATCTTGCCCAGGTCGCGCTCCAGCGAGCGAACGCCCGCCTCACGCGTGTAGTAGCGGATGATGTCGCGCACCGCGTCCTCGGTTACCAGCAACTCGGTTTCCTTGACGCCATTGTTGGTCATCTGCTTGGGCAGCAGGTACCTCAGCGCGATGTTGGTCTTCTCGTCCTCGGTATAGCCCGACAGGCGGATCACTTCCATCCGGTCCAGCAAGGCCGGCGGAATGTTCATCGAATTGGAAGTGGCGACGAACATCACATCGGAGAGATCGAAGTCAACTTCGACGTAATGATCGCCGAACTTGTGGTTCTGCTCCGGGTCGAGCACCTCCAGCAGGGCGCTGGACGGGTCGCCGCGGAAGTCGGTACCCAGCTTGTCAATCTCGTCGAGCAGGAACAGCGGATTTCGGGTGCCGGCCTTGTTCAGGTTGGACAACACCTTGCCCGGCAACGCGCCGATGTAGGTACGCCGGTGGCCGCGAATCTCAGCCTCGTCCCGCATACCGCCCAGCGCCATGCGGACGTACTTGCGGCCGGTTGCCTTGGCAATCGACTGCCCGAGTGAAGTCTTGCCCACGCCCGGAGGTCCGACCAGGCACAGGATCGGCGCCTTGACCTTGTCCACGCGCTGCTGCACCGCGAGATATTCGAGGATGCGGTCCTTGACCTTGTCCAGCCCGTAGTGATCTTCGTTGAGCACTTTCTCGGCATGGCCCAGGTCGTGCTTGATCTTGGTCTTCTTGCTCCACGGCAGGCCGGTGAGCACTTCGATGTAGTTGCGAACCACGGTGGCTTCGGCCGACATCGGTGACATCAGCTTGAGCTTTTTCAGCTCCCCGTCGGCCTTTTTCTTGGCCTCCTTGGGCATCTTGGCGGCCTTGATCTTCTTTTCGATCTCGTCGATATCGGCGCCTTCTTCGCCCTCGCCCAGTTCCTTCTGGATCGCCTTGACCTGCTCGTTCAGGTAGAAGTCGCGCTGGTTCTTTTCCATCTGGCGCTTGACGCGGCCGCGGATCTTCTTGTCCACATTGAGGATGTCGACCTCGCGCTCGATCTGCTCGAAGAGGTTTTCGAGCCGCAGCTTGACGTCGGCCAGGTCCAGCACGATCTGCTTGTTGTCGAGTTTGAGCGGCAGGTGGGCTGCGATGGTGTCAGCCAGCCGGCCGGGCGCGTCGATGCTGGAAATGGAGGTGAGGATTTCGGGCGGGATCTTCTTGTTGAGCTTGACGTACTGGTCGAACTGCTGCATCACGGCGCGCCGCAGCGCTTCGATCTCGCTCGACTTCGGATCCTTTTCAGTGGCATCCACCGGTGTGACGTTGGCGGTGAAGTACTGCTCCCCGTCTTCGATGCGGTTCACCCGGGCACGCTGCTGCCCCTCGACCAGCACTTTCACGGTTCCGTCAGGCAGCTTGAGCATCTGCAGGATGGTCGACACGCAGCCGACCTCGAACATGTCGGTGACAGAAGGCTCGTCCTTGGCCGCAGCCTTCTGGGCCACCAGCATGATGCGGCGCTCCGCCTCCATGGCGGCCTCGAGGGCCTTGATGCTTTTGGGGCGGCCCACGAACAGCGGAATGACCATGTGCGGGAACACCACCACATCGCGCAGCGGCAGCAGCGGCAGGTCGATGGCGATGGCGGGCAATGGAATGTGTCCGGACATGAAGAAATCCTTTGGTCTTACCGGTCGAATATGGACCGGAATGGGAGATTTTCAACCCGCCCGTATTCCGATACGGATTGTCGGGTTGAATTTGTGTCAAAGATCACTACAGAACGACGGTCGCTAGGCCTTTTTGGCGGCCTCGCGATAAACCAGCAAAGGCGGCTTGTTCTCTTCGATCGTTGACTCGTCCACCACCACCTTGTCTACATTGACGGTGTTGGGCAGCTCGAACATGGTGTCGATCAGCGACTGCTCCAGGATGGACCGCAGGCCGCGGGCGCCGGTCTTGCGGGCGAGGGCCTTCCTGGCAATGGCACGCAGCGCGTTGGGGCGGATTTCCAGATCGACGCCCTCCATCGAGAGCAGCTTGCCATATTGCTTGACCAGGGCATTCTTGGGCTCGGTCAGGATCTGCACCAGCGCGTCCTCACTCAGTTCCGACAACGTGGCCACGACCGGCATCCGGCCCACCAGTTCGGGGATCAGGCCGAACTTGATCAGGTCTTCCGGCTCGACTTCGCGAAACACGTCGGTCAGGCTGCGCTGGGCCTTGCTTTTGACCGAGGCGCCAAAGCCGATGCCCGATGACTCCGTGCGTTGTTCGATGACCTTTTCCAGACCCGAGAAGGCGCCGCCGCAGATGAACAGGATGTTGGTCGTGTCGATCTGCAGGAAGTCCTGGTTGGGGTGCTTGCGGCCACCCTGCGGGGGCACGCTGGCCATGGTGCCTTCGATCAACTTCAAGAGCGCCTGTTGCACACCCTCACCCGAAACGTCGCGGGTGATCGACGGGTTATCCGACTTGCGCGAAATCTTGTCGATCTCGTCGATGTACACGATGCCGCGCTGGGCCCGCTCGACCTCGTAATTGCAGCTTTGCAGCAGCTTCTGGATAATGTTCTCGACGTCCTCGCCTACATAACCGGCTTCGGTCAGCGTGGTGGCGTCGGCCATCACGAACGGCACATCGAGCATGCGGGCCATCGTCTGAGCCAGCAGCGTCTTGCCCGAGCCGGTGGGCCCGATCAGGAGGATATTGCTCTTGGTGAGCTCGACATCGGCCTTCTTGGCTTTTTCCTTGTGGCGCAGGCGCTTGTAGTGGTTGTAGACGGCCACCGACAGGCAGCGCTTGGCCGGCTCCTGGCCGATCACGTAGTTGTCGAGATTCGCCTTGATCTCGCTGGGCGTGGGCAGGTCGCCGCGCGCCTCGCGGGTGTCATCCCCGGTGGGCAGCTCGTCCCGGATGATCTCGTTGCACAGGTCGATGCATTCGTCGCAAATGAAAACCGAAGGCCCGGCGATCAGTTTCTTCACCTCGTGCTGGCTTTTGCCGCAGAAGGAGCAGTAAAGCGTTTTCTCGCTGGAAGAGCCTTTTTTCTCGGCCATGAACGATGCCTAAGTGACTGAGTGCGAATGATAGCGAAAAGGACGGCGGACCCTGCGGTCCGCTACCCCGAAGGGAGATTTTTTGCTTCTGACGCAGGAAAAAACGACGGATCCTGTCATAAGACCCGGTTGTTGCGCTGCAACGCGGCGGCGCGCGCGTTCAGGGGCGCTTGGCGATCACCTGGTCGACCAACCCATATTCCTTGGATTCGTCCGCCGACAGGAAGTAATCGCGCTCCGTGTCGCGTTCGATCTTTTCCAGGGGTTGTCCGGTACGCTCGGCCAGGATCTTGTTCAGCTGGGCACGTGTTTTGAGGATGTCGCGGGCATGAATCTCGATGTCGGTGGCCTGCCCCTGCATGCCGCCAAGGGGCTGATGGATCATGACCTTGGAATTGGGCAGCGAGAAACGCTTGCCCTTGGCGCCGGCCGCCAGAAGGAATGCACCCATGCTGGCGGCCATCCCGGTACACAAGGTGGACACGTCGGGTTTCACGAAGTTCATCGTGTCGAAGATCGCCATGCCGGCGCTGACGCTGCCGCCGGGGGAGTTGATGTAGAACGAGATGTCCTTGTCCGGGTTCTCGCTTTCCAGGAACAGCAGCTGCGCGACCACCAGGTTGGCGGTCTGGTCGTTCACCGGCCCAACCAGAAAGATCACCCGCTCGCGCAGCAGGCGCGAATAGATGTCGTAAGACCGCTCGCCGCGGCCGGATTGCTCGATGACGATCGGCACCATGCCGAGGGCCTGGGTTTCAAGTGCGCTCATGGGGGAAACTCCGGTTCTTCAGATGGGCTGCATATGGGGACGACTTCGCTTCGCTCAATGACCCGCTTCGCGGATGACCTCGGCCTGGCGGCCTTCAATGACTCATTTTGTCATCGATGCGAAGCGAGGTCATTAGCGCAGCGGGTCATCCCGCCGCAGGCGGGGTCATCCCTGCTGCTGCATCAGCTCGTCGAAGTCCACGGTCTTGTCGACCGT
>JBKJHN010000201.1:0-8729 GCA_046599015.1 Ramlibacter sp. | reverse complement strand
TCTCCAAGATGGCGGAGACGCTGGCGCAGAACCCCTCGCCGATGAATTTCCACAGCGCGCTCAACGTCATCCGCAATGCGGTGAAGGCGCGCCCCGATGCGATCGTCGTCAACGAAGGCGCCAACACGCTGGATTTCACGCGCAGCATCGTCGACATGTACGAGCCGCGCAAGCGCCTCGACGTGGGCACCTGGGGCATCATGGGCATCGGCATGGGTTTCGCCGTGGCCGCCGCGGTGACCACCGGCAAGCCCGTGATCGCGATCGAAGGCGACAGCGCATTCGGCTTCAGCGGCATGGAAGTCGAAACCATTTGCCGCTACAACCTGCCAGTGTGCGTGATCGTGTTCAACAACAACGGCGTGTACAAGGGTACCGACAAGAATCCCGCCGGCGGCGATATGGCGCCCACGCAGTTCGTCAAGAATGCGCGCTACGAGTTGATGATGGAAGCGTTCGGCGGTGTCGGCGTCATGGCCAAGACACCGCAAGAACTGGGCAAGGCGCTGGACGAGGCGATCGCCTCGGGCAAGCCCACGCTGATCAATGCCATCATCGACGAGACAGCGGGAACCGAAAGCGGCCGGATCACGAGTTTGAACCCGAACGCGAAGAAAAAATGAAATGACTTACCCCTTCCCCCTTTGGGGGAAGGTTGGGATGGGGGTGCGACGGTCGTGCCCCCACCCCCGCCCTCCCCCGGAGGGGGAGGGTGTAAGAAGCAGCCTCCCTCAGCTGGGGAGGGAGTAGAGACAGTTTGAAACCATGAGAGCAAGCACATGAGCAAAGCACTAGACGGCGTCAAGATTCTCGACTTCACCCACGTCCAATCGGGGCCTACCTGCACTCAGCTGCTGGCCTGGTTCGGCGCGGACGTGATCAAGGTCGAGCGGGCGGGCGAAGGCGACGCGACCCGCGGGCAACTGCGCGACATACCCGACGTCGACAGCCTGTACTTCACCATGCTGAACCACAACAAGCGATCGATCACGGTGAACACCAAGGATCCCAAGGGCAAGGAAGTACTGGTGCGGCTGATCAAGGAATGCGACGTGCTGGTGGAGAACTTTGCGCCCGGCGCGCTGGACCGGATGGGCTTCTCCTGGGAGCGCATCCAGGAGATCAACCCGCGCATGATCATGGCCTCGGTCAAGGGCTTCGGTCCCGGGCCGTACGAGGACTGCAAGGTGTATGAGAACGTCGCGCAATGCGCCGGCGGCTCGGCTTCCACGACGGGCTTCGACGACGGCCCGCCGCTGGTAACCGGCGCGCAGATCGGCGACAGCGGCACCGGCCTGCACCTGGCTCTGGGTATCGTGGCCGCGCTCTACCAGCGCAACACCTCCGGCCGCGGCCAGCGCGTATTGGCCGCGATGCAGGACTCCGTGCTGAACCTGTGCCGCGTGAAGTTGCGCGACCAGCAACGCCTGGACCGCACCGGCGTGATGGAAGAGTACCCGCAGTTCCCGGACATCGGTTTTGGCGAGGCCGTGCCGCGCGCCGGCAACGCCTCCGGCGGCGGACAGCCCGGCTGGATCCTGAAATGCAAGGGCTGGCAAAAGGACCCCAATGCGTACATCTACTTCATCACGCAAGCGCCGGTGTGGGGCGCGATCTGCAAGGTGATCGGCGAAGAGGGCTGGATCACCGACCCGCACTATGCGACGCCTAAGGCACGCCTGCCGCACCTGAAGTCGATCTTCGCGCGGATCGAGGAATGGACGGTGACCAAGACCAAGTTCGAGGCCATGGACATCCTGAACAAGTTCGACATCCCCTGTGGCCCGATCCTTTCGATGAAGGAAATCGCCGAGGAGCCCTCCCTGCGCGCCACCGGCACCGTGGTCGAAGTGGACCATCCCAAGCGCGGAAAGTACCTCACTGTCGGCAACCCGATCAAGATGTCCGACAGCATTACCGAAGTGACGCGCTCACCGCTGCTGGGCGAGCACACCGAAGAGGTGCTGGGGCAATTGGGCTACAGCAGCGAGCAGATCTCGCAACTCAGATCAGAGAAAGTTATTTAAGGAGCCAACATGAGCAACACCCAAGCTGACAAATCCAGGGTCAGGCAAATTCTGGACGCCGTCAAGGCGGCAAAGCGCGATTCGCTGACGGCTCCCGAGGGCAAGCAGGTGTGCGATGCCTACGGCATCAGCGTGCCCCAGGAGGGCGTGGTGGCCAGCGCCGACGAGGCGCGCAAGCTGGGGTCGTCCATGGGCTTTCCGGTGGTGATGAAGATCGTGTCGCCCGACATCCTGCACAAGACCGAGGCCGGCGGCGTGATCGTGGGCGTCAAGAGCGCGGATGAAGCCGCCAAGGCCTACGACACCATCATGGCCAACGCCAAGAAGTACAAGGCCGACGCCAACATCATGGGCGTGCAGGTGCAGCAGATGATCAAGGGCGGCCAGGAAGTGATCGTCGGCGCGATCAGCGACGATAGCTTCGGCAAGCTGGTGGCGTTCGGTCTGGGCGGCGTGCTGGTCGAAGTGCTCAAGGATGTCACGTTCCGACTGGCACCGGCCACGAACGACGACGCGCTGTCCATGCTCGACGGCATCCAGGCGGCCGAGATGCTGCACGGCGTGCGCGGCGGCGACCCGGTGAACCGCGAAGCCTTGTCGGCCCTCATCGTTCGCGTGAGCCAGCTGGTCAGCGACTTCCCGGAAATCTCCGAGATGGATTTGAACCCGGTGTTCGCCAGCAAGGAAGGCGCTGTGGCCGCCGACGTGCGCATCGTGGTCGACTTTGCGCCCAAGACGCCGCGTTACCGTCCGCCGGAAGACCAGGTGCTGGCTTCGATGAAGCGGATCATGCAGCCAAAATCGGTCGCGGTGATCGGCGCGTCGTCCGAGACCGGCAAGATCGGCAACTCGGTGATGAAGAACCTGATCAACGGCGGCTACAAGGGGCAGATCTACCCGATCCACCCGAAGGACGCGGAGATCCTGGGCTACAAGGCCTACAAGAGCGTGAAGGACGTGCCCGCCGAGATCGACACGGCCGTGTTCGCCATTCCCGCCAAGTTCGTGGCCGGCGCGCTCACCGAATGCGGCGAGAAGAAAATCGCCGGCGCCATCCTGATCCCCTCCGGCTTTGCCGAGACCGGCAACATGGAAGGCCAGCTGGAGCTGATCGAGATCGGCCGCAAGTACAACATCCGCCTGATGGGGCCCAACATCTACGGCTTCTATTACACGCCGGCCAACCTGTGCGCGACCTTCTGCACGGCTTACGACGTGAAGGGCACCACGGCGCTGTCATCGCAGTCCGGCGGCATCGGCATGGCGATCATCGGTTTCTCGCGCTCGGCCAAGATGGGCGTTTCCGCGATCGTCGGCCTGGGCAACAAGTCGGACATCGACGAAGACGACCTGCTGATCTACTTCGAGCAGGACGACAACACCACGGTGATTGCCCAGCACTGCGAGGACCTGAAGGACGGCCGCGCGTTCGCCGAAGTGGCCAAGCGCGTCTCCAGGAAAAAACCCGTCATCATGCTCAAGGCCGGACGCACCGCGGCCGGCGCCAAGGCGGCGAGTTCGCACACCGGCGCACTGGCCGGCAACGACAAGATCTACGACGACGTGCTGCGCCAGTCCGGCGTGATTCGCGCCAACAGCTTGCGCGACCTGCTCGACTTTGCGCGCGGCGTGCCGGTCCTGCCGACGCCCAAGGGCGAGAACGTGGTCATCATCACCGGAGCCGGTGGTTCGGGCGTGCTGTTGTCCGATGCCTGTGTCGCCAACAACCTGAAATTGATGCCGATGCCGGCCGATCTCGACGCCGCCTTCCGCAAGTTCATTCCGCCGTTCGGCGCCGCCGGCAACCCCGTCGACATCACCGGTGGCGAGCCGCCGAAGACGTACCAGAACACGGTCAAGCTCGGGCTGGAAGACGACCGGATTCACGCGCTCATCCTGGGCTACTGGCACACCATCGTCACGCCGCCGATGGTCTTCGCCAGGTTGATGGTCGAGGTCGTGGAAGAGATGAAGAAGCAGGGCAAGAGCAAGCCCGTGGTGGCTTCGCTGGCCGGCGACGTGGAGGTCGAGGAAGCGGCCCAGTACTTGTACGAGCACGGCATTCCGGCCTATGCCTATTCGACTGAAATCCCGGTCGCTGTCCTGGGCGCCAAGTACCAGTGGGCGCGCGGCGCGGGGCTGTTGTAGGCTTGGAGTGTGAACAACCACCGCATCATCCCAATTGCGTCGACGACCGAAGATCTGAGAGAACGCAAGCGCCGCGGCCCCAAGGGCCGGCGCGCCGGTGCGCAAGCGCTGGCCGAGGTGCGGGAACTGCTGGGCATGGCGCCGCGGCGGCGCGACCTGCTGATCGAGCACCTGCATCGCATCCAGGACCGCTTCGGCCATCTCTCGGCCGCGCACCTGGCGGCGCTGGCCGAGGAAATGCGGATCGCGCAGGCCGAGGTGTACGAGGTGGCATCGTTCTACCACCACTTTGACATCGTGAAGGAAGGCGAAACCGCGCCTCAACCGCTGACGGTTCGGGTGTGCGATGGCCTCTCGTGCGAGATGGCCGGCGCGAAGGATCTTCTGCAGCGGCTCCCTGCCCTGCTTGGCCGCGAAGTGCGCGTGCTGGCAGCGCCCTGCATCGGCCGCTGCGAGCAGGCGCCCGCGGCCGTGGTCGGCCAGAATCCGGTGCCGCAGGCCACCCCCGAAAAGATCGTGGCGGCGGTCAATGCCGGTGCCGTGCGTCACCGGCCCGAGCAGTTCATCGATCTGCCCGCCTACGTGGCATCCGGCGGCTACAGCCTGCTGCGCGAATGCGTGCAGGGCCAACGTGATGTGGAGTCGGTGCTGGGTGTGATGGAAGCTTCGGGCCTGCGCGGCCTGGGTGGCGCCGGGTTTCCGGCCGGCCGCAAGTGGCGCATCGTGCGCAGCGAACCCGCGCCACGGCTGATGGCCGTGAATATCGACGAAGGCGAGCCGGGGACGTTCAAGGACCGTGTCTACCTTGAGCGCGACCCGCATCGCTTCCTGGAAGGGATGCTGATCGCGGCATGGGTTGTCGGCATCGACGCGATCTACATCTACCTGCGCGACGAATACCATGGCTGCCGCGCAATGCTGGAGCAGGAGCTCGAACGGCTGCTTGTCAACCCGCCGTTGCCGACCATGCCGCACATCGAATTGCGGCGTGGCGCCGGCGCCTACATCTGCGGCGAAGAGTCGGCCATGATCGAATCGATCGAAGGCAAGCGTGGCATGCCGCGGTTGCGCCCGCCGTATGTGGCGCAGGTCGGCCTGTTCGGCCGGCCCACGCTGGAACACAACTTCGAGACGCTGTACTGGGTGCGTGAGCTCCTCGAAAAAGGCGCTGAAGCATTCAGCTCGCAGGGCCGCCACGGCCGCAAGGGCCTGCGGTCGTTCTCGGTGTCGGGGCGTGTCAGGCAGCCGGGCGTGAAGCTGGCGCCGGCCGGCATCACCATCCAGGAGTTGATCGACGAATACTGCGGCGGCATGCTCGACGGCCACCAGTTCTACGCCTACCTGCCGGGCGGCGCCTCGGGCGGCATCCTGCCGGCCCGCATGAATGACATTCCGCTGGACTTCGACACGTTGCAGCCTTATGGCTGCTTCATCGGATCGGCGGCAGTGATGGTGCTGTCGGACCAGGACACGGCGGTTGCGGCGGCGCGCAACATGATGCGGTTTTTCCGCGACGAGTCTTGCGGGCAGTGCACGCCTTGCCGCGCCGGCACCGCCAAGGCACTGGCCCTGATCGACCAGCCGCGCTGGAACCTGCCCCTGCTGGCCGAGTTGTCTCTCGTGATGCGCGATGCTTCGATCTGCGGGCTGGGTCAGGCTGCGCCGAACCCGGTCGATTGCGTCGTCAAGTATTTTCCGCATGAACTGACCGATGCTGCGCCCTCTCCCTCTGGGAGTGGTCATGAGTCAAGCGGTATTGCTCCCTCTCCCTCCGGGAGAGGGCTGGGGTGAGGGCAAGGAACACCAAATGAACGCAGTCACCCGTCACGAATTGGCCCAACTCGAAGCGCCGGTGGTCAGCTTCAAGCTGGACGGCCGGGACGTCAGCTGCCGCGCCGACGAAACCATCCTGCAGGTGGCTGAGCGCGAGGGCGTGGAGATTCCGCGCCTTTGCTACAAGGAAGGCCTCGACGCCGTCGGCAATTGCCGCTCCTGCATGGTCGAGATCAAGGGCGAGCGGGTGCTGGCGCCAAGCTGCTGCCGGGCCCCCACCAACGGAATGGAAGTGAACAGCAAGAGCGAGCGCGCCATCGCCTCGCAAAAGCTGGTTCTCGAACTGCTGCTGTCGGACATGCCCGAGCGCGACTACACGCGCCACAACGAAGTCGATCAGTGGGCTGAAAAACTCGGCGTGGGCAAGCCACGCTTCGCCTCGCGCGGCCAGGTGCCGCCCGACCTGTCGCACCCCGCCATCGCAGTCAACCTCGATGCGTGCATCCAGTGCACCCGGTGCCTGCGCGCCTGCCGTGAAGAACAGGTCAACGATGTGATCGGCTTGGCGTTCCGTGGCGAGCACGCCAAGATCGTGTTCGACATGGACGACCCGATGGGCGTGTCCACCTGCGTGGCTTGCGGCGAATGCGTGCAGGCCTGCCCCACCGGCGCGCTGATGCCGGCGCGCGACGTGGCGCTGATCGTGCCGGACAAGCAGGTCGACTCGGTCTGTCCGTACTGCGGCGTCGGCTGCCAGCTGACCTACCACGTCAAGGACAACAAGATCCTGTACGTCGAGGGCCGCGACGGCCCGGCCAACCACAGTCGGCTGTGCGTGAAGGGCCGCTATGGATTCGACTACGCCAACCATCCGCAGCGCCTGACGGTGCCGCTCATCCGGCGCAGCGACGCACCCAAGCGCGCCGACGTGGAAATGGACCCCGCTCGCGTGATGGACGTGTTCCGCGAAGCCACCTGGGACGAAGCACTGGAGCTCGCAGGCGGCAAGCTGCGCGCCATCCGCGACCAGTACGGCCCCAGGTCGCTGGCCGGTTTCGGCTCGGCCAAGGGCAGCAACGAAGAGGCCTACCTGTTCCAGAAACTGGTTCGGACGGGCTTTGGCAGCAACAACGTCGATCACTGCACCCGGCTGTGCCATGCCTCCTCGGTGGTGGCACTGCTCGAGGGGATCGGCTCCGGCGCGGTTTCGAACCCGGTGATGGACGTGACCCAAGCCGAAGTGGTCATCATCATCGGCGCCAATCCCACGGTGAATCATCCGGTGGCCGCCACCTGGATCAAGAACGCGGTGCGCAATGGCACCAAGCTCGTGGTCTGCGACCCGCGTCGCTCGGAGCTGGTGCGGATGGCGCACCATTACCTGCAGTTCAAGCCCGACACCGACGTGGCGATGCTCAACGCCATGATGCATGTGATTGTCAATGAAGGACTGGTCGATCAGGCCTTCATTGAAAGCCGCACCATCGGCTACGAAGACCTGCGCAAGAACGTCGAAGGCTACAGCCCCGAGGCGATGGCGCCGATCTGCGGCATCGACGCGCAGACACTGCGCGAAGTGGCGCGCCTGTATGCCACTTCGAGAGCTTCGATGATCCTGTGGGGGATGGGCATTTCGCAGCACATCCACGGCACCGACAACGCCCGATGCCTGATCGCGCTGTCGCTGATGACCGGTCAGATTGGCCGGCCCGGCACCGGGCTGCATCCGCTGCGCGGGCAGAACAACGTGCAGGGGGCATCGGACGCCGGCCTGATCCCGATGATGTACCCGGACTACCAGAGGGTCGTCGATCCGGTGGCTCGCGCACGTTTCGAAAAGGCCTGGGGCCTGGCGGCGGGTTCCCTGGACGACCAGCCCGGGCTCACGGTGGTCGAAGTCATGCACGCGATCAAGCAAGGCAAGGTGCGCGGCATGTACGTCATGGGCGAGAACCCCGCGATGTCCGATCCGGACGCCAATCACGCACGCGAATCGCTGGCGGCGCTGGATCACCTGGTGGTGCAGGACATCTTCCTGACCGAGACCGCTTATCTGGCCGACGTGATCCTGCCCGCCAGCGCCTTCCCGGAAAAAACTGGCAGCTTCACCAACACCGACCGGCTGGTGCAGATGGGCCGGCAGGCGCTCGAGCCGCCGGGCGAGGCACGGCAAGACCTGTGGCTGATTCAGGAAATCGGCCGGCGGATGGGGCTGGACTGGCAGTACACGCATGTGTCCGAGGTCTTCGATGAGATGCGCCACACGATGCCCAGCATCGCCGGCATCACCTGGGACCGCCTGGAACGCGACCATGCGGTCACGTACCCGTGCCAGAAGGAAGGCGACCCCGGCCAGTCCGTCGTATTCGTGGAAAACTTCCCGCGCGAAGGCGGGCGCGGCCGCTTTGTGCCGGCCGACATCATCCCGGCGGACGAGCGTCCCGATGCGCAATATCCCGTCGTGCTGATCACCGGCCGGCAGCTGGAGCACTGGCACACCGGCAGCATGACCCGCCGCGCCACCATCCTCGATGCGATCGAGCCCGATCCGGTCGCGCTGATCCACCCGCTCGACCTTCAGGCGATGGCAGCGCAACCCGGCGATGTCGTGACCATCGAGTCGCGCCGCGGCAGCGTCTCTCTCTATGCCCGTGCAGACGACAGTTCGCCGCGCGGAGCGGTGTTCGTACCGTTCTGCTACTACGAAGCTGCCGCGAACAAGCTCACCAACGCCGCGCTGGATCCATTCGCCAAGATTCCGGAGTTCAAGTACTGCGCGGT
>JBKJHN010000170.1:0-14638 GCA_046599015.1 Ramlibacter sp. | reverse complement strand
CCGATCCACTGGATCTCCGGCCGCGACCTGGCCCACAACTCGGTGGACACGATCCCGGTGCAAGATTTCGTCGCGCCGGCCTGCGTGATCGACTGCAGCGAGCAATCCAAGGCCGACTCCGACTACCTGCTCACGGTGGCCGACATCGAGCGCTTCGAGCAGCAGCACGGGCGCATCGGCGCCGGCCACTGGGTGCTGATGCGCACCGACTGGTCCAAGCGCAAAGACCCCGAGGCCTACCAGAATTTCGATGAGACCGGCCAGCACACACCCGGCCCCAGCAGCGAGGCGGTGCAGTTCCTGGTCGAGCAGCGCGGCGTGCTGGGCTTCGGCTCGGAGGCGATCGGCACCGATGCCGGCCAGGGCTACCACCTGCGCCCGCCCTACCCTTGCCACTACTTCATGCACGGCGCTGGCCGCTACGGCCTGCAGTGCCTGACCAACCTGGACTTGCTGCCGCCCACCGGCGCGCTGCTGATCTGCCCGCCGCTGAAGATCCAGAAGGGCAGCGGCAGCCCGCTGCGGGTGCTGGCTCTCGTAGAGGACGCCCAATGACCACAGCGCGCGTGGCGGTGGTGACCGGCGGCAGCGCCGGCATCGGGCTGGCGATCTGCCAGGACTTGCTCGATCGCGGGTACGAGGTGGTGTCGCTCGCCCGGCGCGCCTGCCCCATCGAGCACGCCCTGTTGCACAGCCTCGAGGTGGACCTGATGGACCGCGCCGCGACGGCGCAGGCCGCCGCCGAAGTCGCGCGCCGGTTCGAAGTGTCCGTGCTCGTGCACAACGCCGGCGTGATCCGGCCGTCGCTGTTGGGCGACGTGAAGCTGGACGACCTGCAGGCGCTGATGGAACTGCACATCGGCTGCGCCATCCAGCTGGTGCAGGCGGCGCTGTCCGGCATGCGCGAACGCCGCCATGGCCGGGTGATCCTGATGTCGTCGCGCGCGGCGCTGGGCGCGCAGACACGCACTGCGTATTCGGCCACCAAGGCAGGCATGCTGGGCATGGCGCGCACCTGGGCGCTGGAACTCGCACGCGATGGGATCACCGTGAATGTGGTTGCGCCCGGCCCGGTGCACACCGACATGTACTATGACGTGATTCCCGCCGGCAGCGAGAAGGAGCGTCAGCTCGCCGCGTCGATACCGGTCGGCCGCATCGGCGAGCCGGCCGACGTCTCGCGCGCTGTTGCCTTCTTCGCCGAGGAGAGCGCCGGTTTCGTCACCGGGCAGGTGCTTTATGTGTGCGGCGGCGCCAGCATCGGCGCACTGTCGCTCTGAACCGAGCACGTTCCTGATGTTCCACGTGCCCGAGTCCCCCACCGGCACGCGCATCCGCGCACTGGTGGAGGCCGACCGGGTGCACCGCAGCCTGTACATCAGCCCCGAGCTGTTCGCGCTGGAACAGAAGCATTTTTTCGCCAATACCTGGAACTACGTCGGGCATGCCAGCCAGATCCCGGCGCCGGGCGATTTCGTCACGGTGAGCATCGCCGGCCGCCCGCTGCTGATGGTACGCCAGACTGATGGCGGCATCCACGTGCTGCACAACCGCTGCGCGCACAAGGGCGCCCAGCTCGTGACACAGCCCAGCGGTAACGCGGGCCGCATCTTCCGCTGCCCTTATCACTCGTGGACCTACCGGCTCGACGGCTCGCCGCTGGGCGTGCCGATGAAGGCGGCCTATGAAGGCACGCGGCTCGCGCAGTGCGAGTCCGGGGGCGGCATGGAAGCCGTCGGCGGCTTCGCCGTGTACCGCGACTTCGTGTTTGCAAAGCTCAACAACGCCGGGCCCGACTTCGAAAGCTACTGCGGCGAGATGCTGCGGGTGATCGATCTGCTGGTCGACCGCTCGCCCACGGGGCGGCTGCAGGTGGCCGGCGGGTGCCTGCGCACACTGGTGCGCTGCAACTGGAAGATGTACCTGGAAAACATCAACGATACGGTGCATCCGCTATCGACGCACGAATCGGCCACGTCCGCGGCGCGGGCGGTCTGGCGCGACCAGCCCGAAGACGCGCCCAAGCCCATGGCGATGGAGCAAATCCTTCCGTTCGGCGCCGGGCTGGATTTCTTCGAGGGCATGGGTGGGCGCATCCACCCGCACGGCCACAGCGTTCTCGGGACCCGCTTCAGCCTGCATTCGGCCTACGCCCAGCTCGGCGATTACGAGCAGGCGCTGCGCGACGCGCACGGCGAGGAGCGCGCCGCTGAAGTGCTGCAGCGCAGCCCGCAAAACGCCGTGATCTTTCCCAGTTTGTCGCTCAAGAGCTCGCCGCAGGCGATCCGGGTCATTCGTCCGCTGGCTGCCGACCGCACGCTGGTGGAGGCCTGGAGCTTCCGGGTTGAGGGTGGACCCGAATTGCTGCTGCACCGCGCTGTGACGTACAACCGGCTGGTGTTCTCTCCGATGTCCATCGTGGCCCATGACGACCTGCACCTTTTCGAAAGCATGCAGCGAGGCCTGGCTGCGGGTAACAATGAGTGGGTGAGCCTGCACCGCAACCACCGCCCCGGCGAGTTCGACGCTCCCGTTCAGGACGTGGGCGGCACCAACGAAATCCTGATTCGCAACCAGTTCCGAGCCTGGTCCGAATTCATGACGCTCGGCCTTCCCGCCTAGGGCCTCTGCACACCCTGATCCCAGCATCCCAGCCTTCAACCACCGGAGAACCTCCATGCGAACGTTATCCCGCTTTGTCCTTGCCGCCACGGCGGCCTTTGCGCTCACGGCCTCAGCCGTGGCGGCCGACCTCAAAATCGGTCTCTCGGTGTCGCTCTCGGGGCCCAACTCTTCGCTGGGGGTTCCGTATGCCAACGGCATGAAGGCTGCCGTCGCCATGCGCCCCGAAATCGGCGGCCGCAAGGTCCAGCTGATCGTGCTGGACGACGCTTCCGATCCCACGACCTCCGGCCGCAACGCGCGCAAGCTGGTCGAGGAGGAGAAGGTCGACATCCTGATGGGATCGTCGGGCGTTCCCGCCACCATCGCCATCTCGCAGGTGGGCAAGGAGAGCAAGACCCCGATGATCGGCCTGTCGCCCATCCAGCTCAAGCCAGAAGATGCAGACTGGACGATCACAGTGGCGCAGCCGCCGCAACTGATGATCGACGCCATCGTCGAGCGCATGAAGCAGAACGGCGTCAAGACCGTGGGTTTCATCGGCTTCTCGGATGCCTGGGGCGACCTGGTCTACAACGCGCTCACCAAGGCCGCCGAGCCGGCCGGCATCAAGGTGGTGGCGAATGAACGCTACGCCCGCGCCGACCAATCGGTGAGCGGCCAGGTGCTCAAGGTCATTGCCGCGCGCCCGGATGCGGTGATGACCGGCGGCGCCGGCACTCCCGGCGCCCTGCCTTACCTCGGTCTGGCCGAGCGCGGCTTCAAAGGCGGTATGTATGGCCAGCACGGCCTGGTGAACGCGGACTTCCTGCGGGTCGCGGGTGCGGCCGCCAACGGCAGCTTCGTGCCCACCGGCCCCGTCATCGTGGCTGACCAGTTGCCCGCCGATTACCCGACCAAGAAGGTGACGCAGGACTTCCGCGCCATGTACCAGAAGGTGGTCGGCCAGCCCAGCACCGACGCCTTCTCGGCGTATTCGGCCGACGGTTACCTGGTTTTCGCCGACGCCGCGCAGCGCGCGCTGACCGCCAGCAAGACCGAGCCCGGCACGCCGCAGTTCCGGCAGGCACTGCGCGACGCGATCTTCAATACCAAGGAAGTGGTGGGCACGCATGGCGTCTATACCTTCAAGCCGGGCGACATCTACGGCGTCGACAAGCGCGCGCGGGTCGTTGTCAGAATCGAAAACGGGCAGTGGAAGCTGGCGCAGTGATCTGTCAGTGGGTCAGCTGTGAACGGGCCGCGGCCGCATGACCTGGGACATCGCCCTCATCCTCTTCATTGATGGCCTGGCCAATGGGTCGGTGTACCTGCTGGCCGGTTTGGGACTGGTGCTGGTCTTTTCGGTCACCCGCGTGGTGTTCGTGCCCTTCGGTGATGTCGCTGCGTTCTCGGCCCTGAGCCTCGCCGCGATGGAAGCCGGGCGGCTGCCGGCCACCGTCGGCATGGTGCTGACGCTGGCGGCACTCGCGGTGGCAGCCGAAGTGGTGCAGGCGCTGCGTCGTGGCGAGGCGGCGCGCATACCGCGCGCCATCGCCGCCTGGGGACTGCTGCCCGCCCTGCCCTGCGCCTTCGCCTGGTTGATTGCCGGCGAGCAACTGCCACATGCCGTTTCCATCGTCGCCGCAATCCTCCTGGTGGTGCCTATCGCGCCGCTGGTGGCGCGGATCGCGTTGCAGCCGATCGCCGACGCATCGGTGCTGGTGCTGCTGATCGCTTCGCTGGCGCTGCATTTCCTGCTGTCCGGCCTGGGCCTGCTGTTCTTCGGGCCGGAGGGGTTTCGTACCGCACCGCTGGCCAGTGGATCGTTCACCCTGCCCGGGGGCCTGGCTGTCAGTGCTCAGGTCGCGTTGATGATCAGCGCTGCGATTGTGCTCAGCGGCCTGTTCTTCCTCGCCTTCGAACGCACCGTGGCCGGCAGGGCGCTGCGGGCTACCGCGGTGAACCGCGTCGGGGCTCGCCTGGTCGGCATCCGCCCCGCCCGCACCGCGCTGCTGGCCTACGGGTTCGCCTCGTTGCTGGCGGGACTGATCGGCGTGCTGATCGCGCCGGTGATGACCATGTACTACGACTCGGGTTTCCTGATTGGCCTGAAGGCGTTCGTCGCCGCTATCATCGGCGGGCTGGTGAGCTATCCGCTCACCGCGCTGGGCGCTATCGCCGTCGGCGTGGTCGAGAGCTTCGGCTCCTTCTGGAGCGGCGCGTTGAAAGACGTCATCGTCTTCGGCCTGCTGATTCCGGTGCTGCTGCTGCGCTCCGCGCTGGCCGCGCATCCGGAAGAGGAGCAGGAGGAGGTCGAGGCATGAGCATTGCTGAAGGAGCGAACAGCGAAGCCCCCGGCGGGCGAACGGTTTCGCCGCGTCTCGTTGCCACCGGGCTCGTGGTGCTCGCGCTCGCGATCGCGCCGCAGTTTCTCGGCAAGTTCGGCGTGTCGCTGCTGAATGACATCGGCATCGGCGCTCTGGTGGCTCTGGGTCTGGTGATGCTCACCGGCGTCGGCGGCGCCACCTCCTTCGGGCAGGCCGCTTTCGTCGGCATCGGCGCGTACGCCACCGCCTGGCTGACATCGGCGCATGGCGCGTCGCCCTGGCTGGGCCTGCTGCTCGCGCTGGCGCTCACGGGCGGGACCGCAATGGTCATCGGCGCGATCACGCTGCGCCTGGGCGGTCACTTCCTGCCCCTGTCCACCATTGCCTGGGGACTGTCCATCGCGCTGCTGTTCGGCAACATGCAGGCGCTGGGCAGCCACACCGGCCTGTCCAACATCGCCCCGGTGACGATCGGCCCCTGGTCCCTGCTTGACCCGCGCGCCGTGTACTACCTGGTGTGGGTGCTGGTCGGCCTGGCCTATCTGTTCTGCCGCAACGTGCTGGGCTCGCGCACTGGCCGAGCCATGCGCGGCCTGCGCGGTGGCAACATCCTGCTGGCCAGTGTGGGCGCCGACCCGTTGCGCCTGCGCCTCACTTTGTTCGTTCTGGCGGCCGTATTGGCCGGGGTGGCCGGTTGGCTCTATGCCCACACCAACCGTTTCGTCAGCCCGGCGCCGTTCGACGTGCGCGCCAGCATCGAGTACCTGCTGATGTCGGTGGCTGGCGGCATGGGCCACCTGATGGGGGCGCTGGTCGGCTCCGCGCTGGTGCTGCTGATGAAGAACTCGGTGCAGGACGTGCTGCCCTTGCTCACCACCCGCGGCGGCCAATTCGAAGCCGTGGTCTTTGCCGTGCTCTTCATTCTGCTGCTGCAATATGCGCGTGGCGGCCTGATGGGGCTGGTGATGCGGCGATGGCCGATGCGCAGTTTGCCGCCGCGGCCGGTGGGCGCCGCGCCGCTTGCGCGCCGCACGCGGCCGGCACGGGACGCGACGGTGCTGTCGGTGCAAGGCGCCGTGAAGCGCTTCGGCGGCTTGATGGCGGTCGACAACGTCAGTTTCGAGGTTCGCGCCGGCGAGATCATCGGCCTGATCGGACCCAACGGCGCCGGCAAGTCGACCATGTTCAACCTGATCACCGGCACCCTGCCGATGTCAGCGGGACGGGTCGAATTTCTGGGCCAGGACGTGACGCATCTTTCGCAGCGCGCGATCGCCCTGCTGGGCCTTGGCCGCACCTTCCAGCACGTCAAGCTGCGGCCGCACATGAGCCTGCTGGACAACGTGGCAATGGGCGCGCATGCGCGGGTCAAGGCGGGCGTCCTGCGCGCCGGGCTGCGGCTGAACCGCGCCGAGGAAGCGCAAGTGTTCGCCGAAGCCTGGCAGCAGCTCGAGCGCATCGGCTTGGCCGACCGCGCGCACGAGTCGGCCGGCAGCCTGCCATTGGGAACCCAGCGCATCCTGGAGATCGCGCGGGCACTCGCCACCGACCCGCTGCTGCTGGTGCTGGACGAACCGGCCGCCGGACTGCGCCGCCAGGAGAAACACGCGCTGCGCGCCCTCTTGCGCAAGCTGCGCGAAGACGGCGTGACGATTCTCATCGTCGAGCACGACATGGATTTCGTGATGAAGCTGGTGGACCGCCTGGTGGTGATGAACTTCGGCTCCAAGCTCGGCGAGGGGCTTCCCGCGCAGGTGCGGGCCGATCCGCGCGTCCAGGCGGCCTATCTCGGGGCTCCGGCGGAACTTCCGGTCAATCCGGTCCCGCAGGGCGGAGAGGCAACCATCCAGGCGGCCGCATGAGTTCCCCCATGCTCGAAATCGGCGACCTGCACGTTTCGTACGGCCAGGTCGATGCGGTTCGCGGCGTTTCGCTGTCGCTCATGCCGGGACAGATCGTCTCGGTCATCGGACCCAACGGGGCGGGCAAGACCACGCTGTTGTCGGCGGCGATGGGCTTGCTGCCCAGCACCGGGGTATTACGCTTTGAAGGCGAGGACCTGCACAGCCTCGATGTCGAGGCCCGGGTCGAACGCGGCCTGACGCTGGTGCCCGAAAGACGCGAGCTGTTCGGCGAACTCTCGGTGTATGACAACCTGGTGCTCGGCGCATTCGCCACCCGCCGTCGCGGAATCGAAATCAAGAAGCGCCTGGACAACGTGTATGGGCGATTCCCGCGCCTGGCGGAGCGGAGTGCGCAGCGCGCCGACACGCTGTCGGGCGGCGAGCGCCAGATGCTCGCGCTGGGCCGCGCGTTGATGTCCTCACCGCGCCTGCTGATGCTCGATGAGCCCAGCCTGGGCCTGGCCCCGCTGATCGTGCGGGACATTCTGGCCATCGTGCGCCAGTTGCGTGAGGACGGCGTTTCCATCCTGCTGGTCGAACAGAACGCGCGGGCCGCGCTCGAGAGTTCCGATCGCGGCTACGTGCTCGAAACCGGCGAGGTGGCCTTCGAGGGCGACTCGACCCAGCTTGCCGGCGATGCGCGCGTGCAGGCGAGCTACCTGGGCGGCGGCACGGATGAAGCCTAGGTGACCGCGGTGATCCCCATCATCGAGCGCACCGTGCCCCGGTTGCTGCAGCGGCAGGCGCAACAATTCGGCAGGCGTGCGCTACTGGCGATGCCGGGCGCAACCTGGACCCATGCCGATGCGGCGCCGCGCGCCGCTGCGCGGGCCGGCGCCTTGCGCGCGGCGGGTGTGCAGCGTGGCGATCGCGTGGCGCTGATGTGCGGCAATCGCGTCGAGATGCTGGAGACCGTGCTCGCGTGCGGCTGGATGGGGGCGGTGGCCGTGCCGGTGAACATCGCCTCGATGCCCGCGCAGTTGCAGCACGTACTGGGCGACAGCGGGGCGAAGCTGCTGGTCGCGGAAGCGGCCTATCTCGATCGGCTACCACGTCCGCGGCCGCCGGGCTTGGATCGCGTCTGGGTTCTCGATGACGGCACCCGCCAATTCAACGGGGGCAGCGCTTGCGTTGATGGAGCCGCGGTAGAGTCATGGCCACCGCCCCGGGCCGAAGAAGCCGCTGCCGACCTTGCGCCCGGGGACCTGTTCGCCATCCTCTACACCTCGGGCACGACCGGCCCGCCGAAGGGCGTGATGTGCCCGCACGCGCAGTACGTCGCCTGGGGGCTGAACACCGCGCGCGTCCTCGGCCTTGGCGCCGACGACGTCCTCGGCACCACGCTGCCGCTGTTTCACATCAACGCGCTCAACACCTATGCGCAGGCCGCGGTCACCGGTTGCCGCGCTGTCTGGGAGCCGCGATTTTCCGCGTCGGGGTTCTGGCCGGCGATGCAGCGGCAACAAGCCACGGTGTTGTACCTGCTGGGCGCGATGGTGCCGATGCTGCTGGCGCAGCCGCCCTCTGAAGCGGAACGCGGACACCAGGTGCGCATCGGGCTCGGGCCGGGCGTGCCGGCTGCCGCGGCGCAGGCGTTCCGCGCGCGCACGGGGGTAGCGCTGCTGGAAGGCTACGGCTCCACCGAGACCAACTTCGTGCTGGCGACCGAGGCGGGCGCCGCGGCGGACGGGAGCATGGGCCGGGTCCAGCCCGGCTTCCATGCACGTGTAGTGGACGCCCACGATGTCGAGTTGCTGCCCGGCGAGGCCGGCGAACTTGTGGTCCGCGCCGACGAACCCTACGCATTCGCCCTGGGCTATTGGGGGCGGCCGCAGCAGACCGTGGAAGCGTGGCGCAACCTGTGGTTCCACACCGGCGACCGCGTGTTGCAGGAGGCCGACGGGCGCGTGCGATTCGTCGACCGCTTGAAGGACGCCATCCGCCGCCGCGGCGAGAACATCTCTTCCTGGGAGGTGGAACAAGTCCTGCTCAGCCATCCCTCGGTGGGCACGGCGGCCGTGTTCCCCGTGCGCAGCGAGCTGGCAGAAGACGAAGTGATGGCGGCGATGGTGCTGAGAGAGGGCGCAGTGTTGGATGCGGCCGCTCTGTGGCGGTGGTGCGAGGAGCACCTACCCAAGTTCGCCGTGCCGCGCTACCTGGAGGTCCTCGACGATCTGCCCCGCACGGCGAACGGGAAAGTGCAAAAATTCGCGCTGCGCGACCGCGGGGTAACAGCAGCGACCTTGGATCGCCAGGCGCGCCCGCAGGGTTGAAGGCGCCAACGCGAACGCGACGCACAGAAAGCGATCTTGCCCTACAGCGCCGCGTATCGGCTGGTGGCGTAATGCATTGGCCAGCAACCGGCTTGCTGCGGGCATGCTGCGCGCCCCTCTCGGGAGAGTCTTGTGCAAACCAGTTTTCTGACGCCGCGCCGGAATGTGCTGATCTGGCTGGCCGCGACCGGTGGCGCCCCCGCTGCTTTCGCTGCCAGTCAGGCCCGCAAGAATGTCTCCGAGCAAAGCGGTACCGGCTTGCTGGAGCGGGTCAACACCGCGACAGCCATGCCACTGCTGGCGCAGGGCGCTCGTAGCGAGGCGGTGCTCCGTGCACAGGTGCTGCTGGACCGGGCGTGGTTTTCGCCAGGCGAGATCGACGGTAGTTTCGGCGCCAACATGCACCGAATGGTTGCTGCGTACCAAAACTCCAATCTCCTGAAGCCGTCCGGGCGCGTCGACACGGCCACCTGGAAGGCGCTGGCGGGCGGCGCAGCCTCACCGATTCTCGCGGAGTACACCATCACCCAGCAGGACGCTGCCGGCCCCTTCACCAGGACGCCGGGCAACATGCAGGAGCGAGCCGAACTCAAGTCGCTGGATTTCCAGTCGATCGAAGAAGCGCTGGGCGAGCGTTTCCATTGCAGCCCGAAATGGCTGAAAACCGCGAACCCGCGCAGCCGCTTCCAAGCCGGCAACCGCATCGTGGTGCCGGCACTCGGCAAGGAAAGCCCGCCGGCCAAGGCAGCCTCGATCCAGATCGACAAATCGGAGCACGTGCTGTACCTGCTGGACAAGTCGGGCTTGCCGGTGGCGGCTTTCCCGATCAGCATCGGTGGCCGTCAGGACCCGCTGCCGATCGGCAAGATGAACATCAAGAATGCGGCCAAGGATCCGGTGTTCACTTACGACTCGGAGATCCTGAGGAACGCCGACAAGACCCAAGGCAAGATCGACGTCCAGCCAGGACCGAACAATCCAGTGGGTGTTTATTGGCTGGGCTTGTCCAAGCCGCACTGGGGCATTCATGGCACGCCCGAGCCGTCGCGCGTGGGTACCGCGGAAACCAACGGCTGCATCCACCTGACCAACTGGGACGTGCTGCGACTGGCCAAGGCGGTGAAGATTGGATTTGCAGTGGACGTCCATGCCTGACCTTGGCCGGCGTGCCTTGTGTGGGTGGATCGCACTTGGCGGTCTCACGGCGCAAGCCGGCGCTGAGCTTGCCGGGCCGCCGGCACTGTTGATTCCCGTAGAGGGTGTCACTGCCGCCCAACTGCGCGACAACTTCGATGAGCGCCGCGCAAGCATTCAGCGCGGCCACGAGGCCATCGACATCCCGGCACCCGCCGGAACACCGGTGCTGGCCGTGGACGACGGATTCATCGAGAAACTGTTCTGGAGCAAGCCGGGCGGAAACACGATCTACCAGTTCGATCGCGCCAAGCAGTTCGCCTACTACTATGCCCACCTCGATCGTTACGCGCCGGGTCTGGTGCCAGGGCAGCAGGTCCAGCGCGGCTCGGTCATCGGCTACGTGGGCAGCACGGGCAATGCGCGCCAGGACGCGCCCCACCTCCACTTCGCGATCTTCCGACTGGGGCCGCAAAAACAATGGTGGAGGGGCGAGCCGATCAATCCCTTCAGCTACCTGGGCGGACAAACCCGCTAACCCGCGCAGGTTGCCCCGATTTATCTATTCATTTAATATTCATGGATGCAGCTGACAGCTGAGCACCAGCTCATCCTTGGGATCCTGTCTTCCGAGGACCCGGCCACGTCGGCCAGACTCCAGGCTGCTACAGGGAAAAGTCAGCCAACCGTCTCCCGACTCATTGCCGACCTGGGCTCCCAGGTGCAGGTCATGGGACGGGCTCGCGCCACCCGATATGGGCTTGGAAAATCCATTCACGGACGACCTTCCCAGCACGCTCTCTGGTGGACCGACGAGCAGGGCGCGCGCGTCGAGGTCGGCACCCTGACTTTCCTGGCCAACGACTCGCTCCATGTCCACTCACAGGAGTTCGGCGACTTCGCGGGCACGTCACTTCCCTGGTATCTGTCTCCCTTGCGCGCGGAAGGCTTTCTGGGTCGCCTGGCAGCCCGTTCCATGGCCGCCTTGGGGGCGGACGCCGAGCCGGATCGATGGTCCCTGGAGACT
Source organism: Ramlibacter sp. (assembly GCA_046599015.1). Lineage (GTDB taxonomy): Bacteria > Pseudomonadota > Gammaproteobacteria > Burkholderiales > Burkholderiaceae_C > Ramlibacter. The sequence goes on along the minus strand of JBKJHN010000170.1, from coordinate 3,369 downwards.
GTGCTCTATGCGGCCCTGCAAGTCCACGACGCCCCCGGAGCGATGACGCTCGGCGTGCAAGACTCCTGCGCCTCCCCGCTGCGGCTTGCGCAAGGCGCGCTGTTGGAGGCACTGGACGCGGCGGCTGCACAGGTGGCCACCACGCTTCCCGCAGGTTCGTCCGCCGGCGGAGAGCAGCCGAAATTCCTTGCTGTCTTCCCGGAGCACGTGATCGTCAAGTTCACACCGCCGATCCAGTCGCCTGGCGGCAGACGCTGGTCCGACCTGCTGCACGCGGAACAACTGGCCAACCAGACCCTCCATGAGCAGGGCTTCGGCGCGGCCCGGTCGCGCGTCGTGCGCACCGCGCAGCGCACCTATCTCATCTCCGAGCGCTTCGATCGCATCGGCCTCGCCGGGCGGCGGCACGTTGTCGCCATCGGCAAGGCGCATGAAGCATTCGTTCAGGGCGGGTACCGCAACTGGGTGGAAACGAGCCGCGCGCTCGCGAGCCGAGGATTCCTGAGCTCCCGACAGGCTGAAGCCGTGAGCATCATCCGGGACTTCGGCAGGCTCATTGGCAATACGGACATGCACAGCGGCAACCTGGGGTTGTTCGTTGCGCTGGACGGTGTGCGGCGGGGGCGGTTCGAGTTGGCGCCCGTCTACGACATGCTCCCCATGCGCTGGAGGCCGGATCCGCTACAGGGCGGCGTTCAGGAATACACGCCGTTCGCTCCGGAAAATGCAGCCCTGGCGTCGCGCGCCGCGCCGCTTGCAGAGGTGTTCTGGAGTCGTTTGGCCGAATGCGACGGCGCCAGCGACGAGTTGCGCCGCGTTGCCGCGGACATGACGAAGAAGCTGCGTCGCCAGGCGACCCCGGCAGGCTGACGACAACCGCGAGCGGCGCGGAGTTTCCGGCGCCAACATGCGCCGGATTGTGGCCGCATAATGGCCTGCACTGGAGGCTACCCATGACACTGAAGACATATCAATCAGGTGGCACACAGATTGGTTCAAAGTGATCAGCGGCAAACCGCATCCAAGTTTTAGGCAAGATCAATCGCGAGATCGCTTCCTTAATCTTGGAATAGCTTTCCGGACGCAAGACGCGCCCATCGGGTACTTCCCGTTCTATGGCTTGAACGATTTTGATTTCAGCGGCGAAACGACTTTCAAAGAGGTGGTTCTTGCACGCTTGCCGATCAATCTTTCCTCCGCAGCTTCTCCGCACACATTGCTGCTCCAAGCTACGACAGAAGACGTGGAATTCCTGGGTTCTGGAGACGAGCAGCTGACGGACATCCAGAGGCTGGTCAAGAATGACTTGCTATGTCACGCCATGCGATCCGCGTCGGGCGTGTTCATCGATGGGGTCATGACTGCTTTGGGCGGGCCTACGATAAAAACCGTGGTCCAACAATTGGCAAAATCTGAAATCAAGCGGTTCATCTTGTCGAAGTCCATCAGTGGAGCAGCGAAAAGCTATTTAAAAAGCCAGGCGAATCGCGACGCGGACCGATTCTTGAGCGATGTTCCTTGAGCGACAGCGATCCGCGCTGCCAGCGCGGTGTAACGGCAGCAACTCTGGAGCGTCAAGCGAGCCCGCAGTCCTGATGAGGTCGCCGCGTGCGAAGACGCCGACTTCAAAGCTGGCTGAAATCGCGCCTGAGCGTCGGGAGGCCCACGCCTGCCGCGTCAAAGCCGCCATCGACCGCCAGCACCTGGCCGGTGATGTAACTCGCTTCCGGTGAACAGAGGAAGCCGACACCCGCGGCGATCTCTTCCTCCGAACCATAGCGGGCCAAGGGAATGGACGCGTGATAGTCCGCGCGAATCTCCGGCGTGTGAACCTGCCTGGCCATCGCGGTCTCGACCGGTCCGGGCGCGATGGCGTTGCATCTGATGCCCAGTCCGGCCAGTTCGACGGCCTGCTGCTTCGTGAGGTGAATCAGCGCCGCCTTGCTGGTGCCGTAGGCCACTCGCATGGTGCTGGCCCGCAAGCCCGAGATCGAGGCGATGTTGACGATGCTGCCGCCCCCGTGGCGGCGCATCACTGGAACACAGGCCTGGCTGCATAGGAATGGACCATCGAGGTTGGTGGCCATCACATAACGCCACTCCTCGAAGCTCGTTGCTACCACGGGCTTGAACACGGCCACGCCCGCGTTGTTCACGAGCGCGTCGATGCGGCCCCAGGCGGCATCGACCCGCCCCACCGTATCGTTCACCTGCGCCGGATCGGAGACGTCACACACCTGCGCCATCGACCGCCCGGCCGATTCATGCTCCAACTCGGCCTGCGCGGCAAGCAATGCGGGGGCGTCCTTGTCCAGGACCACGACGCGCCAGTCGCGCGCCAGAAACCAGCGCGCGGTCGCGAGCCCGATTCCGCGGGCTGCGCCGGTGACGAGAGCCACTTTCCGGGATGCGTTGTCCGCTTGGACCGTCATGGTGTTTTCTCTACCTGCGGTTGATGTTGCGGCCATGTTTGCGCCGAATCGTTCATGAGCGACTGCGCCGCCTGCACGATGGCGGACGGCTGGATGCGGGCCACCGACTCCAGCCGCGTGGCATAGCCGACAGGGATGCGGGGGGCACCGATGCGCGCGACGCGGCAACCGGTGGCCTGTGCGGCTGTGGCCGCCACCTCGGCGCCGAACCCGCCGGCTTGTACGGCGTCGTGCACCACCAGCAGCCGCCCGGTCCGGGCGCAGTCCTGGAGCACCGTCGCACGATCCCACGGCCACAAAGTGCCAAGGTCAATCACGCTGGCCTGCACGCCCTGCTCCGCCAGTTGAGCGGCGGCCCGCGAGGCAGTGTGGACCGCTGCCGACCAGCTCACGAGGGTCAGGTCCGCGCCCCGGCGCAACACGTTCGCCCGGCCGGGCACGGCCACGGCGGATTCGTCGACCTCGCCCTCCAGCGTCCAGAGTTCCTTGTTCTCCATGTAGATCACCGGGTCCTCGCCGCGCAAGGCCTGGGTGAGCATGGCGTAGTTGTCCTGCGGCGTGGACGGGCACATCACCACCACGCCGGGCAGGTGCGCGAACCAGGCTTCCAGGCTCTGCGAGTGCTGGGCCGCCGAGTTGGCCCACATGCCGATGGGCATCCGCATCACCAGCGGAACGCGACCCTGGCCGCCGAACATGTAGCGGTTCTTGGCGGCCTGGTTGACCAGTTCGTCGATTGCGCAGAGCGCGAAATCGACGACCCGCATCTCGACCACCGGCCGCAGGCCCGTCAATGCCATGCCCACAGCCGCGCCCATGATGGTGGATTCGGAGATCGGGGTGTCGATGATCCGGTCGGGACCGAACTCCTGCGGCAGGCCGCGATACTGGCCGAACACCCCGCCACGGCCGAGGTCTTCGCCGAGCGCCACCACGT
>JBKJHN010000165.1:0-13425 GCA_046599015.1 Ramlibacter sp. | reverse complement strand
GCCCCAGCAAATAGGAGGACACGATGAGCTACCTGCCCGGTTTTCCGGAGCCTCGTGCTCCGGCCTCATTGAAGCTTCATGTCGGCCTTCTTTTCCATCTGCAGCGCGTTGGTTTTCCGGAGCCTCGTGCCCCGGCCTCATTGAAGCGTGCTACGCAGCAGTAGGCGACGGCGATGTTGTTATTGTTTTCCGGGGCCTCGTAGTCCGGCCTCATTGAAAGGTGTTGAGCGCGGGTGTCTCCGGCATCCGTGATCGGTCAGGTAACCTGAACCCGCCGCCCACCCCGCCTCGTCACTTCTTGCGGAACGCGGCCACCACCGCCTGACCTTCGGACCCGGCACGCTTCTCCCAGTCCGTCAGCATGATGGCGCCGACCTGGCGCATGTCGGCCATCAGCTTGGGGGAAGGGGTCATGATCTTCATGCCCTTTTCGGCGAGCGCCTTTTTGTACCACTCGTTCTTTTCCTGGCTGATCTTCCAGCCGCGGGTCTCGGCTTCGGCCGCGGCCTTGGTGACAGCCGCCTGGGTGGCTGGGTCCAGCGCATCCCACGCCTTCTTGTTGACGATCACCGCGTTCTTGGGCAGCCAGGCCTGGGTGTCATACCAATACTTGATGTGCTCGTAGGTCTTGGTGTCGTACCCGGTCGATCCCGAACTCATGTACGACTGCACCACGCCGGTTGCCAGGGCCTGGCTGAGTTCCGCCGCCTGGACCGTCACCGGCTGTGCGCCGATCAGCTCGGCGACTTTGCCGGTGGCCGGCGAGTAGGCGCGCCATTTGATGCCGCGCATGTCGGCCACCGAGCTGATTTCCTTGTTGACGTAGATGCCCTGCGGCGGCCAGGGAACGGCAAACAGGATGCTCATCCCCTGTTTGGCCAGGTAGCCGTCCAACGCCGGCTTCTGCGCCTGATAGAGCTTGCGCGCGTCGGGGTAGCTTGCCGCCAGGAACGGCAGCCCATCGAGGCCAAAAATCGCGTTCTCGTTGTCAAAGTTGGCCAGCAGGATTTCGCCCAGCTGCGCCTGGGCTCCTTGCACGGCGCGCTTTATCTCGGGCGCCTTGAACAACGACGCGTTGGCATGCACCTGAATCTTGAGCTTGCCGCCGGTGGCCTTGTCGACGTCGCTGGCGAACTGCACCAGGTTCTCAGTGTGGAAGTTCGTGGCGGGATAGGCCGCGGGCAGATCCCACTTCGTCTGTGCGAACGCAAGAGGCGCCAGTGCCATGGCGGCGGCCAGGAGAGGAAACTTGAGATTCATGGTTAATCCAGGACAATGGTTGAAAGTGAACAGTGGCAACAGAATAACTGCGATACCCCCGCCGGCAAATTCGGTATTACCCCCGTTGGCTGGGCCTGCGAGCGCCGGTTTTCTGGGTGTACTGATGCTCGACACCTGTTTTCCGCGGTTGCCCGGGGACATCGGGCACCCGGGCAGTTTCGGCGTGACGACAAGGCACAGAGTGGTGCAGGGGGCGTGGCCGGGTGAAGTTGTCGCCCATACCGCTTCGTTGCGAGGGAGCGGGCTGCTGGATGCCTTCTGCGCCCATGCGATCGAGCTGGAACGAGCGGGCGCCAAGGCCATCACGACCAGTTGCGGGTTCCTCGTGCTGCTGCAAGCGCAGCTGCAGGAGGCGGTGAGGGTGCCGATGGTGACGTCCAGTCTGCTGCAACTGCCGGAGTTGCTCGAACACGATCCCATGGTGGGAGTGCTGACCATCAGCGAACCGCACTTGCGGGCCGAGCACCTGCTGGCGGCCGGCGTGGCGTCCGAGCGTCTCGCCGACGTGATCGTTCAAGGCGTGGACCCCGCCGGCGAGTTCGCGTCCGCAATTCTCGGGAATCGTCCCCAGATGGACTTGCACACGGCTGCCTCGGATGTCGTCGCCGCCGCCCTCGCGTTGAAAGCGCGCGCACCGGGGCTGCGCACGGTGGTGCTCGAGTGCACCAACATGCCGCCATACGCGCAGGCTGTGCGCGAAGCCACCGGCTTCGAGCTGCGTTCCCTGCTGGATTCCAGGGTCTTGCTGCAGTGTTTCGGCGGCCCCGGCTACCTTTCCACGCCCATCACGTAGTTCGGCAGCCAAGTCGCGATCTGCGGAAACACGGTGACCAGCGCGATGCAAAGGACCAGGCAGGCAAAAAACGGAATCGCGGCCAGGGCGATCGTGTTGCTGTCCTTGCCGGTCATGTTCTGCAGCACGAACAGATTGAAGCCGACCGGCGGCGTGACCTCGGCAATCTCGACCAGCAGCACGATGAAGATGCCGAACCACACCAGGTCGAACCCGGCCTTCTGGATCATCGGCAACACCACGGCGGCAGTGAGCACGATCATGCTGATGCCGTCCAGCGCCGTGCCGAGCACCAGGTAGACGACAACCAGGCAGGCGATCAGCGTGTAGGGTGACAGCTGCATGGCATTGACCCATTCGGCCAGCTCGCGCGGCACCCCGGTGAACGCCATGGTCTTGGTCAGGAAGGCGGCGCCCGCCAGAATGAACATGATCATGCAGCTGGTGCGAGTGGCGCCCATCAGGCCGTCCCAGAAATTGCGCCATGTAAGTGACCGGCCCCAGGCCGCGATCGCCAGCGAGCCGGCCACCCCGTAAGCGGCGCATTCGGTGGCAGTGGCATAACCGGACACCAGCACCCAGACAATGAAAACAATCAGGCTTCCGCAAGGGATCAGATTGCCGCTCTTGCGCAGTTTCTCCATGAACGTCGAGGGAGGATCTGCCGGCGGCACCTTCTCCGGATTGCGTATCGACCACCATGCGATGTAGCCCATGAACAGCGCCATGAGCAGCGCGCCGGGGATGAAGCCGGCCAGGAAGACGCGGATGATGGAGGCGTCCGCGGCAACGGCGTACACGACCATCGTGATCGATGGCGGGATGAGAATGCCCAGTGTGCCCGCGGTCGCCAGCGAACCCAGGGCCAGCTTCTCGTCATAGCCGCGCTTTTTCAGTTCCGGCAGTGCCACTTTGGCGATGGTCGCGCAGGTGGCGGCCGACGAGCCGCTGACCGAGCCAAAGATTCCGCAGCCCAGGATGGTGGTATGCATCAGCCGGCCGGGGATACGATTGAGCCAGGGCCGAAGGCCTTCGAACATTTCCTCGCTGAGTTTGGTGCGAAACAGGATTTCGCCCATCCAGATGAACAGAGGCAGCGCCGCCAGCTCCCAGGAAGCGTTGCTCTCCCAGAAAGCCGAAAACAGGTTCTTGCCGGGTTGCGTGTTGACGAAAAAAGCCTGGCCTATCCATCCGCAGATGGCCAGTGTCATCGCGATCCATACCCCGCCCGACAGCAGCACCAGCATGATGACTAGCAGGAAGAGGCCGATACCCAGGGTTTCCATGACGTGCTATTGAAGTCGTTGCTCAGATATCGGAGGAGAAGTCACCATGCGCGTGCCGCTCTTCGACCGCGGTGACGTACGTGGGGCGGGCGCCGCGCGCGACCAGCACCATTTCATCGAGCACTGCTATGAAAAAGAGCCAGGAGCCGGCCACGAAGGTGGTCTGCGGAATCCACAGGGGCATCGCCAGCAGGCCGCTGGCAGTGTCGTTGAACTGGTAGCTCTCCCATGCGAATCGCGTCGCCCAGAACGCCAGGTAGCCGATCGCAAGACAGGCGATCGCCAGACAGACGATTTCCAGCATCCTGCGCACCGGCGGCGATACCTTCTCCAGCAGGAGCGTGACCCGCACAAAATCGCCATGCTTGAAGGCGTGGGCCATCGCCAGAAATGCCGCCGCGGCGCAGAGCCAGGCGACCACGTCGTTGGTGGCTCCGGTGCGAACGCCGAACTCGCGCAGGATGCTCTGGCCGATCATCAGCACGCCGATGGTGAGCACGCACAGCGCCGCCAGGCCCGCGGCGGCAAGATACAGACCGTCCAGGAATTTTCTCATTGGTGGTTTTTTTGGCTTCGGGACGAGTCTTGGCAATATAGTTCTGGCGGAGACCTCGACCGCGCATTATTTCATCTACGAAAGTCTCGGGGAAGGACAATCACGCAATGCAAGGTACAAGCGGGCGCAAATGGCAGTTCTGGATCGATCGCGGCGGCACTTTCACCGATGTCGTCGCCAGGCGGCCGGACGGCACGCTAACCACGCACAAGCTGCTTTCGGAAAACCCCGAGCAGTATGCCGACGCCGCTGTGGCGGGCATCCGCTACCTGCTCGGACTGGAAGCAGGACAGCCCGTCACTCCCGACGTAGTCGACTGCGTGAAGATGGGCACGACGGTAGCTACGAATGCACTGCTCGAACGCAAGGGCGAGCCGACTCTTTTGGTCACCACTCAGGGCTTTCGGGATGCCTTGCGGATCGCCCTCCAGAACCGGCCGCGCTTGTTCGATCGCAACATCGTGCTGCCGGAGTTGCTGTACAGCTCGGTGATCGAAGCACACGAACGGGTCGGCGCGCGAGGCGAAACGATCCTCGCACTGGACGAGCCGCACCTGCAACAGGAACTGGACGCCGCCTGGCGCCGCGGTCTGCGCAGCGTCGCCGTGGTGTTCATGCATGGCTACCGCTACACCGCTCATGAGCGTGCCGCCAAGCGGATAGCGCAGCAGATCGGCTTCACGCAGATCAGCACCTCGCATGAAACCAGCCCGATGATGAAGTTCGTCAGCCGCGGCGACACCACAGTGGTGGATGCGTACCTGTCGCCCATCTTGCGGCGTTATGTGGAGCAGGTGTCGGCCGAGATGCCGGGGGTCAAGCTGTTCTTCATGCAGTCTTCGGGTGGCCTCACGGATGCGCACGCGTTCCAGGGCAAGGACGCGATCCTGTCCGGGCCGGCCGGCGGCATCGTGGGCATGGCACGCACGGCGCAGCTGGCGGGCCACGCCAAGGTGATCGGCTTCGACATGGGCGGCACGTCGACCGATGTGTCGCATTTTGCGGGCGAGTTCGAACGTGAGTTCGAGACGCAGGTGGCCGGCGTTCGCATGCGGGCTCCAATGATGAGCATTCACACCGTGGCAGCGGGCGGCGGCTCGATTCTGGAGTTCGATGGTTCGCGATTTCGTGTCGGACCTCAAAGTGCCGGCGCCAATCCCGGTCCGGCCTGCTACCGGCGCGGCGGGCCGCTGGCCGTAACCGATGCCAACGTCATGGTCGGCAAGATTCAGCCTCGCTATTTCCCACGGGTGTTCGGTCCGCACGCCAACGCCGAATTGAGCTACGAGGCCGCGCAATCGAAGTTCAATGAACTGGCGGGCCAGACCGGCCGCAGCGCCGAAGTGGTGGCCGAGGGCTTCATCAACATCGCCGTGCAGCAGATGGCCAACGCCATCAAGAAAATCTCCGTCGCTCGCGGCTACGACGTCACGCGCTACACGCTGCAATGCTTTGGCGGGGCGGGCGGCCAGCATGCCTGCCTGGTGGCCGATGCGCTCGGCATGAGCCGGGTGTTCGTGCACCCGCTGGCGGGCGTGCTGTCGGCCTATGGCATGGGGCTGGCCGACCAGAACGCGATCCGCGAGCAGGCGATTGAACTGCCGCTGGTGAAGGAGTCGCTGCCCCAGGTGACCGAGCGCCTGGATGGACTCGCAGCCGCAGCGCAGTCGGACCTGGAGCGGCAGCAGGTCAGCGCCGGCAGCGTCGCGATCCACCGACGGGTGCATGTGCGCTACGAAGGCAGCGATTCAGCGCTGGTCGTGCCATTTGGCGATATGGCCACCCTCGTTGCAGGCTTCGAAGACGCCTATCGCCAGCGCTTCGCCTTCCTGATGGAATGCAAGCGCATGGTCGTGGAAGCCGTGTCGGTGGAAGCCGTGGTGGCGGGCGATGCGCCGGCGGAGGCGGTCCGCGAGATGCACCCCGTACGGGAAGTGCCGCGGCGAGAAACCGTGCGCATGTATTCGGGCGGGCAGTGGCATGAAGCGGCGCTGGTGGTGCGCGAAGACCTACGCAGCGGCGACGCAGTCCCGGGCCCGGCCATCATTGCCGAGAAGAATGCAACCACCGTGGTCGAGCCGGGCTGGGAAGCACAGATCACCGCGCTGGACCATATCGTGCTGGACCGCCGTGTTGCGCGTTCGGTGACATTCGCGGCAGGCACGACGGTGGATCCGGTGCTGCTGGAGGTGTTCAACAACCTGTTCATGAACATCGCCGAGCAGATGGGGCTGCAGTTGCAGAACACGGCCTACTCGGTGAACATCAAGGAGCGGCTGGACTTCTCGTGTGCGCTGTTCGACCAGGAGGGCAACCTGATCGCGAACGCGCCGCACATGCCGGTGCATCTGGGCTCGATGGGCGAGAGCATCAAGACCGTCATCCGCGAGAACGCCGGCCGTATTTCGCCGGGTGACGTGTTCGTGCTGAATGATCCCTACCATGGCGGAACTCACTTGCCTGACGTGACGGTGATCACGCCGGTGTACGTACAGGCTCCCTCCACCTGGAAGGGGGAGGGCAGGGGTGGGGGTGGGCACATGCAGGCCTTGGCCTCGGAACCCACGTTTTACGTGGGTTCTAGAGGCCACCACGCCGACATCGGCGGCACCACGCCCGGCTCCATGCCTCCCTTCTCGACGCGCATCGAGGAGGAGGGCGTGCAGATCGACAACGTGAAACTGGTCGATCGCGGCACGCTGCGCCAGGCCGAGATGCTGGCGCTGCTCAGGAGTGGGAGCTACCCTAGCCGCAACCCCGACCAAAACATGGCGGACCTCAAGGCGCAGATCGCCGCCAATCAAAAGGGTGTGCAGGAATTGCGCAAGATGGTGGAGCAGTTCGGCCTGGACGTGGTCCAGGCCTACATGCGGCATGTGCAGGACAACGCCGAAGAATCGGTGCGCCGTGTGATCACGCGGCTGAAGGACGGTGCGTTCACGCTGCCGCTGGACAACGGGGCGCAGATCAAGGTGGCCATCCGGGTGGATACCACCGGTCGCAGCGCAGAGATCGACTTCACTGGCACTTCGCCGCAGCAAACCAACAACTTCAATGCGCCGACCGCGGTTTGCATGGCTGCGGTGCTTTACGTATTCCGCACCCTGGTCGACGACGATATTCCACTGAATGCCGGCTGCCTGAAGCCGCTGAAAGTCATCATCCCGCCCGGATCCATGCTGAACCCGAACCCGCCGGCGTCGGTGGTGGCGGGCAATGTCGAAACCTCGATGTGCATCACCAACGCCTTGTACGGCGCGCTGGGGGTGATGGCGGCCAGCCAATGCACGATGAACAATTTCACCTTCGGCAACCAGACGCACCAGTACTACGAAACCATCTCCGGCGGCAGCGGGGCCGGGGAAGGCTTCGACGGGACCAGCGTGGTCCAGACCCACATGACCAATTCACGCTTGACGGATCCGGAGGTGCTGGAATTCCGCTTCCCCGTGCGGCTGGACAGCTATGAAATCCGCCAGGGTTCCGGCGGCGGCGGGCGCTGGACCGGCGGCAATGGCGGTGTGCGGCGGGTGCGCTTTCTTGAGAACATGACGGCGAGCATTCTTTCCAACGGCCGCAAGCATGGCTCCTTTGGCATGGCCGGCGGTCAGCCCGGGTTGGTCGGCGTGAACCGTGTGGTGCGCGCCAGCGGTGAGGTGGACGAACTGGACCACATTGGCCAGACCGAGATGAGCCCCGGCGATGTCTTCGAGATCCACACTCCGGGCGGCGGGGGTTACGGCAAGGCGACTTAGACGCCAGGGCAGCAAAAAACCCGCCGCAACGGGTTTTTTCGGCGGCAGAAGCGGACTTATTTTTTGGCGCTGGCCGCTTTGGCGGCGCTGGCGGGAGTCTTGGCTGCGGTCGCGGCCGGCTTGGCCTCAGCAGGCTTTGCGTCCTTCTTTTCTTCCTTGGCGGCAGCCTTGTAAGAGGCGCCGTTGACTGTGAGGCCTTCGTCGGACAGCTTTGCAGCGCGGCTGTCGCCCACACCCTTGACCCGCCTGATGAAGTCCTGCCAGTTCTTGAACTCGCCCTTCTTGCGCTCCGAAAGAATGAGTCTGCTGGTGATGGGGCCAATGCCCTTGACGCCGTCAAGCTCGGCATTGGTGGCCTTGTTCACGTCGACGGCGGCCATCGCCAGGGTGGCGAACAGCGTCAACATGAGGGCCAATACTTTCTTCAACATGATGTTTTCTCCTACGGGGTTGGATCGGCCGGCGATAGGTGCCAAGCCTGCGTGAGTAACGCCAAAGGCTGCGACACGGTTGACGGCCGGCACCCTAGGCGTTGAGCTCGGCCATGTACCTGGCAACGCCCGTCTGCACGTCCGAAAACGAATGGTGGCAGCCGGCGGCACGCAAGGCCGTGAGGTCGGCCTGGGTATAGCACTGGTACTTGCCGCGCAACGCGTCGGGAAACGGCAGATATTCGATCAGCCCGCTGGCGGCAGCGGATGCGGTGTCGAGCGCCGGCAGCTTGAGGTCCGGACGCAATGCGTTGACAACGGCGGTGGCGACGTCGTTGAAGGGCTGGGCCCGGCCACTCCCCAGATTGAAGATGCCGGATTGGCCAGGGTGGTCGAGGAACCACAGGTTGACGGCCACCACGTCATCGACGAAGACGAAGTCCCGCATCTGTTCGCCCGGTCCATAGCCGCCGTACTCGCCGAACAGCTTGACCTTGTGCTCCGCCTTGAACTGGTTGTACTGGTGAAACGCCACGCTCGCCATGCGGCCCTTGTGCTGTTCGCGCGGCCCGTACACATTGAAGTAGCGAAAGCCGACGACCTGACGGACTCTTTTCTTCTTGACGCCGCTGAAGTCGTTGCCCAGCTCGCGGCGCATGCGCTGGTCGAACAGCAGCTTGGAGTAGCCATAGACGTTCAGCGGCCGCTCGAACTGCGGCGTTTCGCGAAAAGTATCCGAGCCGCCGTAGGTCGCAGCCGACGAGGCGTAGAGCAATCGGGTGCCTCGCTCCTGGCAATCCTTGAACAGGGCGCAAGACAACGTGTAGTTGTTGTCCATCATGTACTTGCCGTCGGTCTCCATCGTGTCGCTGCACGCGCCTTCGTGGAACACCGCTTCCACGGCGCCGTAGTAGCCTTCGGCGAACAGGTTGTAGAAGATGTCCTGGTCTACATAATCCGCGATCTGCAGATCGGCCAGGTTGCGAAACTTGTCGCCTTGCGTCAGCTCGTCGACAGCGAGGATGTCGTCGATGCCGCGTTCGTTAAGGCCCTTGATGATGTTGCTGCCAATAAACCCCGCAGCCCCCGTCACTACGATTCGAGTCATGAAGATAACTCCTCATAAGACACCGTGGCGGTGCCGAACTTGCCCACCACGATCCCGCCGGCCTTGTTGGCCAGCGGCATGGCGTCTCGCAATGGCAGCGCTGAAGCGACGAGCGCGGCCAGCGTTGCGATCACGGTGTCGCCGGCCCCGGTGACGTCGAAAACCTCGCGTGCCTGCGCCTTCACGTGCAGTTCGCCGGCCGCATCGAAGAGAGTCATTCCGTCTTCGCCTTGCGTGACGAGCAGCGCATCGAGCTTCAGTTCCTCGCGCAACCGCTGGGCCTTGTGCCGCAGTTCGCCGGCGTCACGCCACGCACCGACCACTTGCTGCAACTCGAGACGGTTGGGCGTGACCACGGTGGCGCCTGCATAGCGCGAGTAATCGGAGCCCTTTGGATCGACCAGTACCGTCTTGCCGGCCGCTCGTGACGCCGAAATCATGGTGGGGATGTGAGCCAGCCCGCCCTTGCCGTAATCCGAGAACAGGACGGCGTCGTGCAGCGGCACCAGATCTGCAAAGGCCTCGTTTTGTGAAGCGAGCGCCTCGTGGTCGGGCTCGCTCTCGAAGTCCATGCGCAGGAGCTGCTGATGGCGGCCGATCACGCGCAGCTTCACCGTCGTCCTCAGGCCCGGGTCGCGCTTGAGGTGCGTGGCAATGCCGGTTTCACGCAGCAGCGCCTCCAGGCGCCGCCCTGGCTCGTCGTCCCCCACCACGCCCAGAAAGCTCGCTTGCGCGCCCAGTGTGATCACGTTGTAAGCCACATTGGCCGCAGCGCCGATGCGCTCCTCTTCCCGGGTGACCTTGACCACCGGGACCGGCGCTTCCGGCGAGATGCGGTCCACCGCGCCGTGCCAGTAGCGATCGAGCATGGCGTCACCGACGATCAGCACGCGTGCCTTGGAGACCCGCTGCTTGCTTGGGATGGTCATAATTCCTCGACCCGTCTTGCGGGATAGCTGTCCCAGGCCTGGCAACCTGGGCAATGCCAGAAATGCTGCTTGGCTTCGAAACCACAGGCAGCGCAGCGATATCGCGTCAGCGGCTTCACCGCATGTTCCAGCGCGCTTTGCACAAACGGATGAAACTGCTCATGTTCGAGCCTTTCGCCGGCCAGCCATTTCGACGCGGCTACCAGTGAGGGCTCGCGCTCGAGGTGCTTCACATACCAATTGCGGCTCACCACCGGATCGGGCTCGAGCCTGACAATGCCTTCGAGCACATCCAGCGAAGGAGCCAGCTCGTAGCTGGCATGCAGTATCTCGAGCGCCTGCTCCTGGCGGTCAGCGGCCACGGCCGTGTCGGCGAGCGGTGCGGCAACCAGGGGAATGGCCCCGGGCGCGGCGTGCGCCAGGCGAGCCAGAGTTTCGAATGCCTCAGCGGAGTTGCCGGCGCGCTGCTGGAGCGCTGCCAGATCGATACCCGGCCGGGGCGCATCGGGCGCGGTCTTGATCGCTTCGCGCAGCAGCTGCTCCGCCTGCGCAGGCGGTGAGCTGCCGGCCTGTTCACACAGGTAATGCGCCTGGCGCCCACTGAAGTCGCCCTGTCCCAGGGCGTCGAGTTTGCGGGCGATTTCGGAAGCCTTGCCCCAGTCACGAGTGCGCTCATAGATCGCAAGCAGCGCGAGCAGCGCCTGGCTCTCGAACTGCGAGCCTTCCAACTTGCGCAATGCGTCCTCCGCGCGGTCCAGCAGGCCGGCTTTGAGAAAATCCAGAGCGAGTGCGTGCTGGGCGCGCTGGCGGTCCGCGCGGCTCAGGTCGCCCCGGGAGATCAAATGCTCATGCACCCGCACGGCGCGCTCGTACTCGCCGCGGCGGCGGAACAGATTGCCCAGCGCGAAGTGCAATTCGGAGGTGTCCGGATCGTTCTGCACGGCCTCGATAAAAGCATCGATGGCCTGGTCCTGCTGCTCGTTCAAAAGAAAGTTGAGGCCGCGAAAGTAAGCCTTGGGGGCCTGCCGGTTTTCGATGCGCAACTGGCGCAGGTCCAGGCGCGAGGCCAGCCAGCCGAGCACAAATGCAATGGGCAGGCCCCACAGGACCCAGCTCAGGTCAAAGTCCATGGTGGGATGGATTGCTGGCCGCCGCGCCAGCGACGGGTGCCGACATGACCGGCTGCGCGTCGCGTGCGGCCATCCGGTGCTTCCACCAGCGCGGCACCATCCCCAGCGCTCCGATCACCAGGCCCAGCGCAAATGCGGCCAGAACCACCAGCACCAGCGGGGCGCGCCAGACCGTGCCGAAGAAGAAGTGCACGGTGACATCTTGCTGGTTGTTCAGCGCGAACGCGAACAAGGTAAAAAAAATGGCTGCCTTCAGCAGCCACATGAGGTATTTCATCCGTCTCCTCTGTGGGAGAACCGATTTTAGCTATGCCTACTTGGACCCCGCCTCGATTTCCGCTGTCCGCTTGTCCACGGCTTCGCGCAGCGCCTTGCCGGGCTTGAAATGCGGTACCCGCTTTTCCGGGATCTGGACGCTCTCGCCCGAACGCGGGTTGCGCCCCATCCGGGGCGGGCGGCGATTGATCGAGAAGCTGCCGAAGCCGCGGATCTCGATGCGATGCCCGCGCACCAGTGCTTCGCTCATGGCGTCAAGAATGGTCTTGACGGCGTATTCTGCGTCGCGATGCGTGAGCTGGCCGAAACGCGCGGCCAGTTCTTCGACGAGATCGGATCTGGTCATCTAGCGAGTTGGGGACAGAGCACACGGGCGGACTGCGCCGCCCGGCGTGGTCTGTCCCGCAAAGTTACTTGGACTCAGTGTTATCCAGCTTGGCCCGCAGCAGTGCGCCCAGGCTGGTCGTGCCGGCGTTGTCACGCGAGGACTGCTGGCTCAGGTTCGCCATCTGGCCTTGCTCGTCGGCCATGTCCTTGGCCTTGATCGACAGCTGGATGTTGCGGGTCTTGCGATCGATGTTGACGACCACGGCATTGACCTCGTCGCCTTCCTTGAGCACGTTACGGGCATCTTCGACGCGGTCGCGCGAGATTTCCGAGGCACGCAGGTAGCCGATGATGTCCTGGCCCAGATCGATTTCGGCGCCCTTCGGATCGACCGTCTTGACCTTGCCGCTGACGGCCGAACCCTTGTCGTGGATGGACACGAAGGTGGTGAACGGGTCCTGGTCGAGTTGCTTGATGCCCAGGCTGATGCGCTCGCGGTCGACGTCGACGGCCAGCACGATCGCTTCGACTTCCTGGCCCTTCTTGTAGTTGCGCACGGCGGCTTCGCCCGGTTCGTTCCACGAGAGGTCGGACAGGTGCACCAGGCCGTCGATGCCGGCGGCCAGGCCGACGAACACGCCGAAGTCGGTGATCGACTTGATCGGACCCTTGACGCGGTCGCCGCGCTTGGTGTTCTGCGCGAACTCCTGCCAGGGGTTGGCCTTGCACTGCTTCATGCCCAGGCTGATGCGGCGCTTGTCTTCGTCGATTTCGAGGACCATGACTTCGACTTCGTCACCCAGCGAGACGATTTTGCTGGGAGCGACGTTCTTGTTGGTCCAATCCATTTCGGAGACGTGCACCAGGCCTTCGATGCCGGGCTCGAGTTCGACGAACGCGCCGTAGTCGGCGATGTTGGTGATCTTGCCGAACATGCGGGTGCCTTGCGGGTAGCGGCGGTTGACGCCCATCCACGGGTCGTCGCCCATTTGCTTGAGACCGAGCGACACGCGATTCTTTTCGGTGTCGAACTTGAGGATCTTGGCAGTGATCTCCTGACCGGCCTGCACCACTTCGCTCGGGTGGCGGACACGGCGCCAGGCCATGTCGGTGATGTGCAGAAGGCCGTCGATGCCGCCGAGGTCGACGAACGCACCGTATTCGGTGATGTTCTTGACGACGCCGCGGACGACGGAGCCTTCTTTCAGGGTTTCCATCAGCTTGGCGCGCTCTTCGCCCATCGATGCTTCGACCACGGCACGGCGGCTCAGCACCACGTTGTTGCGCTTGCGGTCCAGCTTGATGACCTTGAACTCCATCGTCTTGTTTTCGTACGGCGTCAGGTCCTTGATCGGACGCGTATCGATCAGCGAGCCGGGCAGGAAGGCGCGGATGCCGTTGACCAGTACCGTGAGGCCGCCCTTGACCTTGCCGCTGGTGGTGCCGGTGACGAACTCGCCGGACTCCAGCGCCTTCTCGAGGCTCATCCAGGATGCGAGGCGCTTGGCCTTGTCGCGCGACAGGATGGTGTCGCCATAACCGTTTTCGATGGC
>JBKJHN010000056.1:0-12133 GCA_046599015.1 Ramlibacter sp. | reverse complement strand
GAGTTGCAGGAAAAGGCCCGGTTGCTGGTGCACCAGAACCACGAGGTGGAGCGCAAGAACCAGGAAGTGGAGCAGGCGCGTCAGGCCCTGGAGGACAAGGCCAAGCAGCTGGCGCTGACCTCCAAGTACAAGTCCGAGTTCCTGGCCAACATGTCGCACGAGTTGCGCACGCCGCTGAACTCGCTGCTGATCCTCTCGGACCAGTTGTCCAAGAACCCGGACGGCAACCTGACGCCAAAGCAAGTGGAGTTCGCCAAGACGATCCACTCTTCGGGCAACGACCTGCTGATGCTGATCAACGACATCCTGGACCTGTCCAAGATCGAGTCGGGCACGGTGGTGGTGGACGTCAACGAGCTGCGCCTGTCGGACCTGCAGCTGTACGTGGAGCGCACCTTCCGCCACGTGGCCGAAGCCAAGAACGTGGACTTCATGATCCACACCGGCCTGAACCTGCCGACGTCGATGATTACCGACGTCAAGCGCCTGCAGCAAATCCTCAAGAACTTGTTGTCGAACGCCTTCAAGTTCACCCACCACGGCCATGTGACGCTGGCGATGGAAGAGGTGTTCACCGGCTGGACCCCCGACAACGAGGATCTCAATCGGGCCCAGCAAGTTGTGGCGTTCGCGGTGTCGGACACGGGAATCGGCATATCGGGCGACAAGCAGCAGATCATCTTCGAGGCGTTCCAGCAGGCCGACGGATCAACCAGCCGCAAGTACGGTGGCACCGGCCTGGGCCTGGCGATCAGCCGCGAGTTGTCCAAGCTGCTGGGTGGCGAGATCCGGCTGTCCAGCACTCCCGGCCAGGGCAGCACCTTCACGCTTTACCTGCCACTGGTGTACTCGGGCACGCGCGGCACACGCCGCCCGGCGCTAATCAGCGATGCGCGCGCGGATCTCACGATGCCAGGCCTCAAGCGGATGCCGCGACCAGAGCGGGCGGTGGTTGAGGATGCCGTGGTAGTTGGCGAAGAAGGCAGCGCCAACATCAATGAGGCCGGCGACGACCGCGACACGATCCAGCAGGGTGACCTGGTGCTGCTGATCATCGAAAACGACATGGTTTTCGCCAGCTTCCTGCTGGATGCCGCGCGGGCCAAAGGCTTCAAGGGGCTGGTCACCTCGATGGGGGCCGGCGCGCTGACGCTCGCCGCGCAATACAAACCGTCGGCAATCACGCTCGACATGTACCTGCCGGACATGGACGGCTGGCGCGTGCTCGACCGCATCAAGCAGGACATGGGCGCCCGCCACCTGCCGGTGTGCGTGATCTCCACCGACGATTCGAAAGAGCGGGCCTTCCGGTCGGGCGCGATGGCTTTTGTGGAGAAGCCGATCCAGTCCAAGGAAGTACTGGACGCGATGCTGGACAAGCTGCACACTTACCTGGCCCGCCCGAAAAGGAGCTTGCTCGTTGCATTGAAGGACGTGGCCACGCGGCGCGATTTCCTGGCGCAGATCGAAGACGACAAAATCTCGACGACCGTGGTCAGGAGCGGCGCCAAGCTGATGGAAGCGCTGGAGGACAGCCGCTTCGATTGCGTGGTGATGGAGGACGGGTTCCCGGGTGTCGACGCGCCGGAGTGCCGGCGCCTACTGTCGGCCCAGGCCGGATTGGGCCCGCTGCAACTGCTGATCTTCCGTGGCAGCGGCAAAGACGCCGGCAAGCTTGCCTGGCATTCGGACGACGCTATCACGGTGCAGGAAGCGCACACAGCGGCCAGGCTGTTCGACAACGCGTTGCTGGCGCTGCACCAGAACCTGGCTCGCTTGCCGGAAGCCAAGCGTTCCCTCATCAACAGCGTGCATGAGTCCAGCAGGCCCCTCGCCGGCAAGCGCGTGCTGATTGTCGACGATGACATGCGCAACATCTTTGCCCTGGCCACGGTGCTCGAAGAGCACAGCATGGACATCGTCTGGGCCGACAATGGCCGGGATGCGATCGCACGGGTGGCCAGCGACCCGCAGATCAAGATCGTCTTGATGGATATCATGATGCCCGAGATGGACGGCATGGCAACCATGAAGGAAATCCGCAGGCTGCCGGCCGGCAAGAACCTGCCGATGATTGCGGTAACGGCCAAGGCCATGAAGGGCGATCGGGAAAAATGCATCGAAGCGGGGGCGTGGGATTACCTGTCCAAGCCGGTCAACACGCAGGACCTGTTGACGGTCCTGCGCGCCTGGCTGCACCAGTGACGAGCGCGGTGACACAGTCGCCGCCGCTACTGGAACAGGAGAAGGTCAACATCCTGGTGGTCGACGACCTCCCGGAGAAGCACGTCGTCTTCCGCGGCATCCTGGAGGAGCTGGGCCAGAACATCATCAACGCGCATTCGGGCCAGGAGGCGCTGCGCCAGATCCTGGAGCGGGAATTTGCCGTGATCCTGCTGGACGTCAACATGCCGGACATCGACGGCCTGGAGACGGCAAGCCTGATCCGGCAATACAAGAAGTCGGCCCAGACGCCGATCGTGTTCATCACCGCTTACGTGGACGAAGTGCAGGCCAAGCGCGGCTATGCGCTCGGCGCGGTCGACTACATCTCTTCGCCGGTAGTGCCCGAAGTGCTGCGCTCGAAGGTGCGGGTATTCGTCGAGCTGTTCCGGATGAACCGACAAGTGAAGGTGCAGGCTGCGGTACGTGAAGCCCTGGCCCGATCGGAAGCCGCCCGCGCAGCCGCGGAAGAAGCCATTCACCGCGCCGACTACCTGGCCGAGGCCAGCCGTGTCCTGTCGCGCTCGCTGAACCTGGACGAAACCATCGCCGCGGTGCTGCACCTGTGCGTACCCGAGCTGGGGGATCGCGCGATCCTCGGCCTGGCCGATCCCAATGGTGGCGTGCGCCGCCTGGAAATGCATCCGCCGCCCAATGCGCACGATGCCGAAGCGTTCAGCCTGGAGTTGCGCGCCGCCGCCGACGGCGTCATTCGCGAAAAGAAGTTCAGACTTTGGCACAACGGCGAGCGTGCGGCGGCGATCTGCCCGCTGATGGCCGGCGACGACGTGCGCGGGGCGCTGGTCATGCTGGGGGACCTGGAGGACTTCGACTCCAACCGTGTTTCCCTGGTCCGCGAGATGGCCAGTCGCGCCTCCATCGCCATGGAAAATGCGCGGCTCTACACGGCCGTTCAGGACGCCGACCGCCGCAAGAATGAATTTCTCGCCATGCTCGCGCATGAGCTGCGCAATCCGCTGGCGCCCATCCGCAATGCCGTGCACATCATGCAGGGCGGCGACGTCACTCAGCCCACCATGAACTGGGCGCGCGACGTGATCGGGCGGCAGGCCGACCACATGGCGCGGCTGATCGACGACTTGCTGGATGTCTCGCGCATCGTTCAGGGCAAGGTGGTCGTCAGACCGGAGAAGCTCGGTTTGGCCTCCCTGGTCGAGCGATCCGTGGAGTCCAGCCTGCCCCGGCTGGCGGCGCGCGACCAGAAGCTGGATGTGGAGTTGCCGCAGGAGGCGATTGAGTTGAACGGAGATCCGGTACGGCTGGCGCAGGTGCTGTCGAACCTGATCAACAACGCATCCAAGTTTTCAGGGCCGAACACGCGGATCGCCCTCAAGGCAAGCTACGCGGATGGCGAGTTGAAGATCTCGGTGAAAGATCGGGGCGCAGGCATTGAGCCCGCGTTCCTGCCGCACATCTTCGATCTGTTCGCGCAGGCGGATCAATCGCTGGACCGGGCGCAGGGCGGCCTGGGCATCGGCCTGACACTCGTCAAGCACCTGGTGGAGCTGCACGGTGGCAGGGTGACAGCCGCCAGCGAAGGGGTAGGGCGCGGCGCCGAGGTGGTGGTCTACCTCCCCGCGCGGGTTGCATCCGGCGCTGAAGCAGCAGCCCCGTCCTCCGGCGCGCGAGCGCCATTGAGCCGCGAGAAGGCGCCGATCCGCATCCTGGTGGTGGACGACCTTATCGCATCGGCCGAGACGCTGATGATGCTGCTGGAGATGGAAGGCTTCGACGTCAAGATCGCCAATGAAGGCACGACCGCCCTGAAGATGGCGGAGGACTTCCGCCCCGACGTGGTGCTGTTGGACATCGGGCTGCCCGGCATGAACGGCTTCGAGGTGGCGCACCGGCTGCGGATGCTGCCCGAGTGCCGCGAAGCGTTGCTGATCGCACTGACCGGCTATGGCGAAGCCGAGAGCCGCTCCCGATCGGTGCAGGCCGGCTTCGACTTCCACATGGTCAAGCCCGCCGACGTCAACCTGCTGCTGTCGATGCTGGCCAATCCCCAAGAGGCGCGCAAGGCCCAAGTCAAGGTCGCGTAGGGTACTCCGGCTGGGGCCAAAGCACACCGGCACTCAGGAGCGCTGATTAAGCGATTGCCTGTCGCATCGGGATAGGGAAGTTTCCCTATCCCGATCGTTTCTTCTGACAATTTCGCTGGCGGGCCGCCGGACCTAAGCTTTGCTCACTTCCACGGAGCTTTGCAATGAAAGACCACACACAGCCCAGCCGCCGCAGCTTCCTCGCGGCGCTGCCGGTCATGACCGCGGGCTTGGCGGCCCCGGCCGCGCGTGCCGGGCAAACGGCCCGACCGCGCTGGGGCATGCTGATCGACACCCGCCGCTGTATCGGGTGCCAGGCCTGCACCATCGGCTGTTCGATGGAGAATGCCCTTCCGATCGGGCAGTTCCGAACCTCGGTAGCCACTTATGCGGTCACGACGGCGGACGGCCGCAGCGGCGTCTCGATGGTCCCGCGCACCTGCAACCACTGCGACGAACCGCCTTGCATCCCGGTCTGCCCGGTCGGCGCCACCTTCAAGCGCGACGACGGCATCGTGCTGGTCGACGGCGACAAGTGCGTCGGCTGCGCCTACTGCGTGCAGGCCTGTCCGTACGAGGCGCGTTTCATCAATCGCGAAACCGGCAAGGCCGACAAATGCACGTTCTGCAGCCACCGCGTCGAAGCCGGGCTGCTGCCGGCCTGCGTGGAAACCTGCGTCGGCGGCGCCCGCATCTTCGGCGACCTGGACGATCCAGGCAGCGAGATCAGCCGGCGCATGAAGGCCGCGCAGGGCCGCACCAGCGTGCTCAAGCCCGAGGCGGGAACCAAGCCGAACGTCTTCTACATCGGCCTCGACAAGGACCTGAATGGCCGCGTCCAGGGCGAATCCGCCGCCGAAATGATGTGGCGCCCCAACCAGCAGACCCACGGAGCCTGACCATGAACACCACCGTCGAAATTCTCGGTTTCGCGCGCGAAGCCGGCTGGCTGCCCTGGGCGGTCCAGTACTTCTTTTTGATCGGCATTTCCGCCGCGGCCTTCTTCCTCACCCTGCCCGGGCTGGTGTTCGGCCGCGCACTCTGGTCGGGCCTCTCACGGCAGGCGCTGCTGGTGGCGCTGGTCTGTGGCCTGACGGCGCCCATCGCGCTGCTTGCCGACCTGCACCAGCCGGGGCGCTTCCTCAACTTCTACCTGCACCCCAACCTGCAGTCGTGGATGGCGTGGGGCGCGTTTTTCATCCCGCTGTACCTCCTGGGCCTGCTGCTCTACGGGTGGTTGTGCCTGCGTCCACAGCTCGCGGCCCTGGCACAGACCGAGACCAGCCCCCGGACCGCCGCGGTCTACCGCGCGCTGGCCTACGGCGGCCATGGCAACCGGGCGGCAATCGGCCTGGCGGCGCTGGTCACCGCGCTCGGCGCCGTCCTGATCCTGCTCTACACGGGCATGGAAGTGATGGTGGTGCGGGCACGGCCGCTGTGGAACACGCCGCTGCTGCCGGTGCTCTTTGCAGCCACCGCCTTCACCGGCGCGATCGGCATGACAGCGCTCTTCGAAGCGATCGCCGGGCGGCGCACCGCCGCACCGCTGCTGAACCGCTGGATCGCCGTGAGCCAATGGCTGCTGCTCGCGCTGCTGGCTGCCTGGCTCGGCTCCGGGCTCACCGGCGCTTCGGCGGCAGCCGCCGAGGTGCTGGCTGCCGTGAACGGGTCCGCCGGTTGGGCCATGACCTTCGTCTGGCTGGTGGGCACCACGCTGCTGACATTGTGGGTCGCGCATCGCCGGCCGCACTCGCTGGTGCTGGTTGCGCTCCTGGCGCTGCACGGCGCGTGGGCCTTCCGCTGGATCGTGTTGATGGGCGGCCAGGCGATTCCCAAGATGGGCGCCGCGTTCCGCAGCTACGCCCTCACGCTGACGCCCGACGGGCTGCTCGGCATCGTCGGCACTGCCGGCCTGTTCCTCGCCATCTACATCGTCCTCACCAGTTTCATCCGTTGGGATGAGCCGGCCCAGGCCTGAAGGAGTTTCATCATGAAGATCAGCAAACGTCGCCAACTGCTCGCCGCGGGAGGCATCGCCGCCTTCGGAGTCGGGTTTTCCGAAACGGCGGGCCGCATCGCCGGCAAGCTCCTGGGCCGCGACGCTCCGAAGCACAAGACCGCGGGCAACGCCCCCGCGCCGGAGTTCACGGTCGACCGCAACGGCAATGTGGCCGTGAACACGGCGCAGCAGGTGAGTTACACCACCTGCCTGGGTTGCACCACCCTGTGCGGCGTGCGGGTGCGCACCGACCGCGCCACCGGCCAGGTGCTGCGCGTGGCGGGCAACCCGTACAGCCCGCTGTCGACGGACCCGCACCTGCCGATGAAGGCGAGCGTGCGGGAAAGTTTCGCCGCCGTCTCGGCCTTCGAAGGCAAGGGCCTGGCGGGTCGCTCCACGGCCTGCGGCCGCGGCAACGCCGTCGCGCAGCAGATCGATTCGCCGTACCGGGTGCTGACGCCTTTGAAGCGCGTCGGCCGGCGCAACGGCGGACAGTGGCAGCCGATCTCCTTCGAGCAACTGGTCAAGGAAGTGGTCGAAGGCGGTGACCTGTTCGGGGAAGGGCCGGTGGCCGGCCTCGCCGCGCTGCGCGACACCAAGACCCCGATCGACAGCGCGCAGCCCGAGTTCGGCGCGCGCGTCAACCAGGTGGCTGTGATCTCGAGCGTGAACGACGGCCGCGAAAGCTTCGCCCGGCGCTTCTTCAACAAGGCCTACGGCACGATGAACTTCTTCGGCCACGGCTCGTATTGCGGCGGCGCCTACCGCTCCGGGTCGGCGGCGCTGTTCGGGGACCTGAAAGCCTTGCCGCATGCGAAGCCCGACTTGGCGAACGCCGAGTTCGTGCTGTTCGTCGGCACCGCCCCGGGGCAGGCGGGTAACCCCTTCAAACGGCAGGGCACGCTGATGGCCAAAGCGCGCACGGAAGGCAAGCTGTCATACGTGGTGGTCGACCCGGTGCTGACCCACGCCAGCAGCCGCGCGAGCGGCGACCGCGGCCGCTGGGTGCCGATCCGTCCCGGCACGGACGGCGCCCTGGCGCTGGGCATCATCCGCTGGATGATCGAGAACGACCGCATCGACAGCCGATTCCTGGCCTTCCCCAATGCGGAACTCGCCAAGGCCGGCGGCGAACCGTCGTTCTCCAATGCGACGCATCTCGTGGTCGTCGAGCCCAGGCATCCCCGTGAAGCGCGCATGTTGCGCGCCTCGG
Source organism: Ramlibacter sp. (assembly GCA_046599015.1). Classification (GTDB taxonomy): domain Bacteria; phylum Pseudomonadota; class Gammaproteobacteria; order Burkholderiales; family Burkholderiaceae_C; genus Ramlibacter. The sequence continues at coordinate 4,635 of JBKJHN010000056.1, read as the reverse complement.
ACCTCGGGCTGGCGATCGCCGAGGACCAGCGCTACAAGGAGGGTGACGCGTTCGTGTGCCTGGACGAAGCCGGCAAGCCGGTGTTCCATACCGAGGCGAAAGGGCCGGCGCGGCTGTTCGTCGACACGACACTGGCCGTGGAAGGCAAGGACCTGCGTGTCAAGTCCTCGCTGCAACTGCTGAAGGAAGAGGCCATGCGCCTGGACCTCGCCGGCTATTCGAAGGCCTGCGGCATCGACGTCGCGACCATCGAAGGCCTCGCGCGCGAGCTGTCGTCGCACGGCAAGCGGGCATCGGTCATCGCCCACGGCGGCATGATGAGCGGCAGCGGCTTTTACAACGCGTATGCGCTGATGACCATCAATGCGCTGCTCGGCAACATCAACTGGAAAGGCGGCTTCGTCGCCAACGGCGGCGGCTTCAAGCCCGATGGCGAGGGCCCGCGCTACAACCTCGACACCTTCCCCGGCATGGTCAAGCCCGGCGGCACGCCGATCGGACGCAACGTGCCGTACGAAAAATCGAGCGAGTTCGTGGCCGGCAAGGCGGCGGGCAAGCCCTACCCGGCCAAGGCGCCCTGGTTCCCGAACGCCCCGGGCCTGACGACCGAAGCGCTGCCCGCGGCGGTGAACGGCTATCCGTACGGGCTCAAGGCGCTGATCCTGTGGTCGTCCAACCCGATGTACGGCATTCCCGGGCTGCGCGAGCGCATCGGCAAGGATCTGGCCGACCCGAAGAAGCTGCCGCTGATCGTCTCCATCGACCCGTTCATCAACGAGAGCAATGCCTACGCCGACTACATCGTGCCCGACTCGCTGATGTACGAGAGCTGGGGCTGGGTGGCGCCGTGGAACGGCGTGCCGACCAAGTCCATGGGCGCGCGCTGGCCGGTGATCGAGCCGAAGGCGCAAAAGACGCCGGACGGCCAGCCGATCGGCATGGAGACCTTCTTCATCGCCATGGCCAAGGCCATGAAGTTGCCCGGCTTCGGCGACGCTGCCCTCACGGACATGGATGGCAATGCCTTGCCGCTGAACCGGCCAGAGGACTGGTACCTGCGCGCCGGTGCCAACATCGCCTGGCTCGGCAAGGAGCCGGTCGCCGATGCGACCGAGGAAGACATCCTGCTGTCCGGCGTGCAGCGGATCAGTCCGGCGCTGCAGCAGGCGCTCAAGCCGGAAGAAGTGGCGAAGGTGGCGTTCCTGTTCACGCGCGGCGGGCGCTACCAGCCGGGCAAGGAAGCCTATGACGAAGAAAATCCAGAGTGGATGCGCAACCTGCTCAAGCCCATGTGCCACCTGTGGAACGAGAACGTCGGCGGGTCGAAGAACAGCCTCTCGGGCAAGCGCAACCAGGGTTGCGCCGCCTGGCGCGAAGCGACATTTGCCGACGGCACGCCGATGCGCAAGGTGTACCCGGCTTCCGAGTGGCCACTGGAGCTGGTGAGCTACAAGTCGGCGCTGCAGAACCCGTACTCGATCGGCGCCACGCGCTTGCTGGCCGTGCACCCCGAGAATCCGGTGCTGATCCACCCCGACGATGCGAAGCGCCTGCGCCTCGCGATGGGCGACATCGCGGAAATCACGACGCCCAACGGCACGCTGAAGGCGCGGATCATGGTGCACGCCGGCATCACGCCGGGGGTGGCGGCGTTCGAGCACGGCTTCGGCCACCGTGAGCTGGGCGCCCGGGCGCACCGCATCGGCAAGGTCAGCCAACCCGAAGACGAGCGGCTTGCCGCCGGCGTCAACCTGAACGACATCGGGCTGCTCGATCCCACCCGCGCCGATCGAGCGCCCTGGGTCGACGCGGTGTCGGGCACCTCGGTGCGCAACGGGCTGCCGGCGCGGATCCGGCGGGCCTAGTCGAGCCCGGCCGGATCGGCCCGTAACACCAGGCGGGCCAGTTCCGCGGCCGACGACACGCCCGCCTTCTCCATCACGTGCTGGCGGTGGATGTGGACGGTTTTCTCGCTGATGCCCAGGTTGGCCGCGATCAGCTTGTTGGGCTGGCCCTGCGCCACCAGCTGGGCCACTTCCCGCTCGCGCGGCGACAGCGCATGCAGCATCCGCACCGCCTGGTCACGAATCTCCTGCTCGTTCAGAGCCTCGGCGCTGCGCCGTATGGCAGCCGCCACGGCGTCGAGCACGACCTGGTCCTTGAAGGGCTTCTCGATGAAGTCGGCGGCACCTGATTTCATGGCCTGAACCGCCATCGACACATCCGCGTGGCCGGTCATGAACACGATCGGCATCGTGCTGCCGCGCTGGTGCAGCACCTGCTGCAGTTCGAGGCCGCTCATGGCGGGCATGCGGATGTCCAGCAGCACGCACGCGGGCTGGGCCGGGTGCCCCGCCACCTCGAGGAACTCCTCGGCCGAGGCGTGGAGCTGCACCTTCCACTCGACCGATTCGAGCAGGAAGCGCAGCGAGCGCCGCAATCCGGGATCGTCGTCGACCACATGGACAACGCACTGGTCAGGCTGGTAGTTCATGGCAGGGCAGGGAAAACGAAAAGCGCATGCCGACGCCGTCGGGGTTGGGCTCGGCCCATAGGCGGCCACCGTGCGCTTCGATGATAGTCTTGCAGATCGACAGCCCGAGGCCGAGGCCCTCGGTCTTGGTGGTGAAGAAGGGCTCGAACAGATGCGCGCGCTGCGACTCGTCGAGCCCGGCGCCGCGGTCGGTCACGTGGACCAGGACGCGGCCGTCCGCGCGCTCGATCGCCAGCTCGATGTGCTGCCTGGCTGCCGGCAGGGCGCGGCTGGAGTCGATCGCGTTCTTGATCAGGTTCAACAGCACCTGCTGGATCTGCTGGCCGTCAGCCAGGACTTCGCAGCCGCCGCGCGCAAGATCCTCGATCGCGATCTCCGGCGCCTGCACCAGCATGCCGACGATCAGGCGCCGCGCCTCGCCGGCGATTGCGGCCAGGTCCACCGGCTCGCGAACGGCACCGCGCTTCTTCGCGAAATGCCGGATCCTTCGCACGATGCCGCCGGCGCGCTCGGCCTCGTTCGCGATCTCGGTGCAGGCCTCGGTCAACGCTTCCGGCGTCAGCGTGCGGCTGCCCTGGCGGCGCAGCAGGCTGCGCGCGTAAGTGCCGATGGTGGTCAGGGGCTGGTTGATTTCGTGCGCGAGGCTGCCCGAAAGCTCGCCGAGCACCGACAGGCGCGAGAGGTGTTCCATCTGCTCCTGGTTTTCGCGCATGCGCGTTTCGGCCAGCTTGCGTGCCTGCAACGACTCCCGCAGTTCGGCCGTGCGGCGGTGCACCTGGTACTCTACGCGCACCGTGTGCACAATGCCGACAATCAGCAGCGCGACCAGCCCCAATAGCCAGGGCCAGAAGCGGCGAGCGAGCGCCTCCGGGGTGAGCCGGTCCAGGTCTTCGTAGGGCCCGACGCGCAGGTCCTGGTACAGCTCGTGCACCGGCCGGTAGTCGGCGGGCACCGTCCAGCTCGCCTTGCCCTCGCCTTCGGGCATCGCCAGCAACGCCCGCGCGACGGCCTTGGCCAGCGCCGGGTCGGTCTGGCGCGTCACGGCGATGGGCCAGTCCGGATAGAGCGGGGTCGAGGTTGCGCAGGGAAAGCCTTCTTCCTGGCGCGGCGAGAGCACCCGCAGTTCGTCCGGCCGGATGTAGCCCTCCTTGGCCAGTTGCTCCAGCACGCAGGTGCGCACGATGCCGGCGTCGACTTCCCCGCGCCGCACCGCATCCACGATGTTGGTCATCGGCAAGCCGACGAAGCGGACTTCCTTCAGGTCGGACGCGGGATCGACCCCGCGCTGCTTCAATTGCCCGGCGGCGACCAGGTACCCGCCGAAGGCGTCAGGCGCTACCGCGGCGATCTTCTTGCCGGCCAGGGCGCCGAGGTCCCGCAGGTCGGTGCGATCAGCCCGCGCGAACACCGTGGAGCCGAGTGCCCGCGCCGGCGAGCGGGCGCGGTCCGAAGCCAGTGTCGCCACCCGGCTCAGCCCGAACTCGGCTTCCATGGTCACGTAGTAGCCCGGGTTGGTAATCACGAGGTCGACGGGCTGCGCCGCGATCGCCCGGCGCAGGCCCTCGGCGTCGTAGTGGACCAGCCGGAACTGGTGCTCCGGCAATGCCGCACTCAGCTCCTGCAGCAGCGGCGCCCAGTCGGAGACCGACGCCCGCTCGCCCTGCCAGGCAAAGACGCCCACAGCGACGCTTCTCGCCGCGGCCGGACCGCCGGCCAGCAGGCTCGCGCACACGGCCAAGCCGGCGGCCACGCGCCACCAGCGGGGAGAGTCGAGCAAGGAGGGACGCGATTCCAGGATACTGCCCCGACTATCCCAGCCGTGGCGCGCCGCTCCCTTGATCGTTGTCAAGCAGGTCACGTCCAATGGTCTGGCGACAAGCCGATAAGATCGCGTGTGGAACCACGAGCGCGATACTGCTTCTGAGCCTGCATCACGGATGGACATCCTTCGCCTCAGCCAAGCCGTCCAGCAAGATGCCGTCAAGATCGTTTTCTTGAACGTGCGCCGGCTGAGCGTTGAAGGATGCCGTACTGGCGGTCGTCGTCGCCCTCGGCGGCGGAACAGGTCCGATTTCAGGTGCCAGGTTCGCCCACCTCGGCAACTTGGAGATGGGTCGCGTAGAGCACTCCCGCTGGGCCAA